>NZ_JBEAHA010000014.1:0-333361 GCF_040061975.1 Klebsiella sp. GG_Kp146 | reverse complement strand
AACACCTGCATCGCCGCGGTCAGACGCTCCGCCGCCGGCGCCTCGGAGAGCGCGGTATCGTCCAGAAAGTCGTTGATGTCCCCGAGGCGAGAGGCCGGGGCGAGATTGATTTTTTCAAACAGCGACGCGTAAACGCCCTCGCTCGCCGTGTTTTCCTGCAGCGCGGTTTGCCCCTGAACAGGGCTGTTTTCTGTGGTAACAGACATTAGCATTTTCCCGGTTATTCCATTAACAGACTTGCCCCGCCATTATTTCGGAGCAAGCGCACTCATTTCGTCGCGTAATTCCTGTGACAGCGCCGGATCTTTCAGAATTGCCTCGAGCTCTTTTCTGAAAGTGGCGTTATCAAGCAGATTGGATTTGAGATCGCGTAATAAATTACGCATCGCCAGCATGGTGCGGAGTTGTGGAATTTGCCGGGCAATCTGCTCCGGTTCAAAATCGTTGATATCGGTAAAACGCAGCCTGACGTTCTCCTCTTCGCCATTGCCAGCCAGCGTATTCGGCACCGAGAGATTCACCTCCGGGCTAAATTCCGAAAGTACGCTGTTAAAGTTATTTTTATTGACGTTAATTTTTTCTCTTTCCGATAATGGCCGGTTTCCTTTACCGTGACTAAAATCACCAATGGTAAGTAGCTTTAATGGCAGCTCAACCTTTTTTTGCACGCCGCCGGTGTGGAGAGATAATTTGAGATTAATTCGAGCCTTAGGCACTTCATTCTGGAACGTATCAGCCATAGCAGTTCCTTTCCTCAGGGAATAATTATTGAAGAGTTGACGGTAAAAGCCTGAGGATAATAAAACAGAAATAGATTATCGATCAACTTAACAAGAAGATTTATTGAATATACTCACAAGGTGAATGATTTTATTTTTTCTTAGCGCCAGGATAAATATTTAATAAATAAATACAAAACCTAAAACAATAATCAAAATAAATTACGCACCAAAGAAAAATATAAGAATAAACATAGCGATAACAGCACCTGGAATTAAATCATCCCCTCGCAACGCAATTTATCGTCACCCGCGCGGCAAAACATTCAAGAGCAACCTTTTTCCCAGCAACTGGTTTGCGCTAACCGGTCAGCGAACGTGACGAGGAATGACCGCGGACCCAGCGATATGTTCCTCCGCAGACAGTCGTCAGTGGCTGAAGAGCCTATTTTTCTGGGCGACTGACCACAGCGCGATGGCGAAAAAAGTTGTCGTTACCAAAAAAATATGAACCCGGTTACAAGATGCGCACGCCACCGTCATCGGCCTCCTGAGGAGGTCGCATTCTGCGGATCGCCAGGCTATATCTATGACACCTTTCTCCCACAACGAGTAAAAATAATGAGCAAGAAGATCCTGATGCTGGTCGGCGATTACGCCGAAGATTACGAAACGATGGTCCCTTTTCAGGCACTGCAGATGATTGGCCACCAGGTCGATGCCGTCTGCCCGGATAAAGCCGCCGGCGACTATGTGATGACGGCGATCCATGATTTTGACGGAGCCCAGACCTACAGCGAAAAGCCGGGGCACCGCTTCACCCTGAACGCCGATTTTGCCGCGGTGAAGGCCGAGGATTACGACGCGCTACTGATCCCCGGCGGACGCGCGCCAGAGTATCTGCGTCTGAACGAACAGGTCATTAAACTGGTCCAGGCGTTCGACGCCGCGCGTAAACCTATCGCCGCCGTCTGCCACGGGCCACAGCTGCTGGCCGCCGCCGGGATTCTGCAGGGGCGGACCTGCAGCGCCTATCCGGCCTGCGCCCCGGAGGTGCGCCTGAGCGGCGGGCATTATGCCGATATCGGTATCGATCAGGCGCATGTTGACGGCAATCTGGTCACCGCCCCCGCCTGGCCGGCGCACCCGCAGTGGCTGGCGAAATTCGCCGCCCTGCTGGCGGAGTAACGCATTTTCTCTGACTAAGTGAACGGACTATCGCCGCGCTGGCGCTCTCTTTGTTACCGGCCCGGCGGTTTTCGAACGGCCGTTTCCGCTGCCGCCAAACCTGATTCAGCTCAGCGAAACGCTGGCCGGATTGTCTCCTCGCCTCAGATGCGCATTCCCCCGGAAACTTCAATGCGCTGGGCATTAACCCAGCGATGATCATCGGATAACAGCGAGGCGATCATCGGCCCGATATCCTCTGGCACCCCCGGTCGGCCAAGCGCCGTCATGTTCGCCACCGCCTGAGCGACCTGCGGGTTATCCCGCACCACCCCGCCGCTGAAATCCGTGGCGATGGCGCCCGGCGCCACGCAGTTCACCGTGATCCCGCGGCCGCCCAGCTCAAACGCCATATAACGGGTCAGGGTTTCCACCGCAGACTTCATGACTGCATAGGGCGCCCGATTCGCCATCACGATACGGGTCAGTCCGGACGAGATATTCACAATTCGCCCGCCATCGGCCAGCAGCGGCAATAATTTTTGGCTAAGGAAAAAAACACCCTTCACATGGATGCGATAAAGCGCATCGAGCTCCGCTTCGGTAGCGTTCAGAAACCCCATGCCGCTGGCATTGCCGGCATTATTGACCAGGTAATGAAACCGATCGGCCCCCAGCTCCGCCAGGGCCGCCTGAAAGGTGCTGACAAACCCGTCAAAGGTGTCGGTTTCGCCGGCGCTGAAGGGCAGCGCGATCGCCCGCGAGCCCTGGGCTTCAACCCACGCGACCACATCGGTCGCCTCGGCGAAATGCGCGTTGTAGGTCAATACCACATTCACGCCGCGCGGAGCCAGCGCTTCAACGGTCGCGCGGCCCAGGCCACGGCTGCCGCCTGTCACCAGGGCGATTTTTGCGCTATTGTTCATGTTTTCCCCTTTTATCTCTGCTGAAAACATGAGCGATTATAGGCCTCTGAATGCCGACGATAAGACCGCATGGTGCGACAGGATTGTTTTGCCAGCTGGAACAATGTCATGGATAAACTGGATACCCTGACCCTGTTCGTGCGTATCGTCGAACGGGGTTCGTTCAGCGCTGCCGCCACGGATCTGGGTTTTTCCCGGCCGGTGGCGACCGCAGCCATTAAGGCGCTGGAGGCCAGCCTTGGGGCGCGCCTGCTGCAGCGCACCACCCGGCACGTGCAGCCGACGGCGGAGGGCTCGCTGTATTATCAGCGCTGCGTCTCCATCCTGGCGGCCCTGGAGGAGGCCAACCGCAGCGCCGGAGGGAGCATCTCCGGCACCCTCCGGGTGGACGTGGCGGGCAATCTGGCGCGAACCCTGCTGCTGCCCGCGCTACCGCAGTTTCTCGCCCGCTATCCGGCCATTACCTTGCAGATTGGCGAAAGCGAGCGCGACGTCGATCTGGTCCGCGAAGGGGTAGATTGCGTCATTCGCGGCGGCCATCTTCCCGATAGCGAGATGATTTGCCGGCCGCTCGCCATGCTGCAGGAGATCACCTGCGCCAGCCCGGCCTACCTCGCCCGGTACGGTACCCCGCATACGATTGACGAGCTGGCGGGACACGTGACGATCGGTTTTGTTTCATCGCGCACGCACCGTACCTTGCCGCTCAGTTTTACCCTGGATGGCCGCCAGACCGAGGTCAGTTTGCCCTGTCGGCTGCTGACTTCCGATGCCGACGTCGGCGCCGAAGCGGCCAGGCTGGGCTTTGGCCTGTATCAGGCACCCTTGTCCCGCCTTGAGGCCGATCTGGCATCCGGTGGGTTAACGGAGGTGCTGGCTGATTTTCGCCCTGCGCCGCTGCCGCTCTCCCTGCTCTATCCCAGCAGCCGGCAGCTCTCTGCCCGGGTACAGGTATTTATCGACTGGGTGACGGCGCTGATGAAGGCGCCCCTGGCGCAGCAGGCATCCGGAAGGCTAAAATAACGTTTGCTATTATTTGCGGCTCGTGCGTTAATCATTAAGTCGATTTACCAGACGAAAAATTATTATCGAAGCACGTGTTCTCATCTCCAGGCGTTATCCCTGATACCACCTTCCTTTGAGCAGTCCCGTTAGTATTTTGCTTTTTCTGTAAACAGGCCCTGTCAGACCCCTGTTGGCTCGTTAAAAAAGCCCTCCGTCTGACCCAATACCCGGCTTACCACTAACAAAAATCAGCCGCGTTAATTTCCCTGAAAACGACCATTGTCTTTTCAACAGAACATTACCCATACAAGGTTTACATTATGATTGAACATATCCATTTTAGATGCCCATGCTGCCATGGCTCCCAGTACAGAACGTCCCAGTTTGACGTGACGGAAAAAAATCCCTTTGGTGCGAAATGCATTTTCTGCAAATCGGCCATGATGACCTTAGATACTATTCGCCCTTATCACCTGGGCGCGCTGTCCACCGCTCAGGCACAGCCATAAGACGATGAAGCTGGTGAACGCGGGCGGGAAAATCCCCCCGGTGATTCACCTGGGGGCAACCTCTGGTCCTTCACCTGACGCACCGTCGGTGGAATGGCGAAGGCCGGCATCCGGCAACGCTTTTATCAGGGTCGTCACATTCTCCCCGGCGCGGGTTTCCACATTAAAATAGTCCACCGCGCGCAGAATGAGCCGCAAACCTCTGCCGCTTTCCGCTAACGGATCGACATCGAAGCGCTCATCGCTACGCGCCAGCGCCAGGCGCTCGGCCGGAAAGACCTCTCCTGCATCAATAAAGCGCAGCGTCACCCGGTCCTCCGCTGCGATAAATTCGACACGAAAAACGCGTTGCCGATCCTCATGCAGCGCATAGCGAATGATATTGGTGGCCGTCTCACAGGCGGCAAGATCGAGCGCGAAGCGCCACTCCTCCCCGACGGACAGCGGCGTCATTTGTTGAGTCAGCCACGCCGCCAGCGGTGAAAGCGAGCTGAGTTGGGCAGGAAACAGCATGACGTTATTCACGGGCGCATCACGGATTGAACTGCGCAAGGGCTGAAGTGCGATCCTCGCAAATACGAAAAATACGATCCATCCTGGTCAGGGTAAACATATTGCGGATGCCGGGGTTCAGCGCGCACAGTGTCATTTCTCCTTTACCATTCATCATTTTCATCAGGGAAACCAGCGTTCCTAAACCGCTGCTGTCGATAAAATCGATTTTACTGAAATCAACAATCAGATCGGTGCGATCTTCGCCTATCTCTTGGGCGATTGCCGCTTTAAAGGCTACCGCGACGGAAGCATCCAGCCGACGCACCGCCGGCGTCAGGATCGTCACCGAGGCCTGCCGTTCGGTTTCAATTTTCATCACTGTCCCCTGTTCGTTCAATAATCAAGAGTGAAACATCATCGGCCATCGCCTGAGTCTCGTGCGCGTCGCCACTGCGCCAGCGGATCAGGTGCCGGGCAAACCGCGGCAGAAGCGCGGGCAGCGGCTGCGTCACGCTGTCCTGCAGCCACGCTTGTAAACGCGCCTCGCCAAACTGTTCACCGCTCCGGTTTTCACATTCGGTGATGCCGTCGCTGAACAGGCACAGCCGCTCTCCCGGCGCCAGTGAGAAACTGACATCTGCCCAGGAGAGATGGTCTATCAACCCCACCGGCGCCCCGCCGCTGCCGACCGGACGGACGGCTGCGTCCGGGCTCACGATAAAAGGCGTGGGATGCCCGGCCTGACAGAGTTTGCCCGCGCCGGTCTTCAGGTCGATGACGCCATAGATCAGGGTGAAATAGCTGACAATCTCTGTTTCGTCACTGCAAAAACGATCATTAAGGATCGCCACCACCTCGGCAGGCGACGCCGGCTGGTTGTCTGCCGTAAAAAGAAAGCGCTCAACGGCCCTGCCATGCAGAAACTGGCGGGCGACGGCGAGCGACATCATCGCCGCCCCCACGCCGTGTCCGGAGACATCCACGCAGTAAAATCCGAGCCGATCGCCCAACGGGAAGACGTTAAAAATATCCCCCGACACCCAGGCCGAGGGCAGGAAAATCCAGTCGGAGAAAAATCCCTGATGACGCAGCTGATGAGCCGGGAGAACCGACTGCTGAATGCGCGCCGCCAGCTCCAGATCCTGTTCAATCTGTCGCAGCGCTTCGCTCAGCCGCGCATTGCGCGCGGCGAGGTCAGCCTCAAGGGAGAGGATCCGCGACCCGGCGTGCAGCCGCGCCCGCAGTTCGCTCTGCTCTACCGGTTTGCTGAGAAAATCATCGGCCCCGGCCTCAAACCCCTGCGTTAAATCGCCAGGGTCTTCGCGAGCGGTAAGCAATATCAGATAAACGTAGTGACCAAACTGGCGACGGCGAACTTCCCGGCACAGCGTCAGGCCATTCATCTCTGGCATCTCCCAGTCGCTTATCACCAGGCTGACGGGCTGGTTTTCGAGGATCGCCAGCGCGGCGACGCCGTTTTCCGCCTCACTGACGATATAGCCCCACTGCGTCAACATCCGGCTTAGCAGCCGACGATAAACCAGCGAATCTTCAACAATCAGGACGTGCTGTGCCGACATCGCGCCTCCTAAATCGGCAAGAACCAGATAAGGCTGATCGTGCCTTCACGAAACTTGCCGCTGCCGCTGCCGTGCCCCGGATAGCGGGTACCGGCATAGTTGGCATACTGCACAGAGAACGATCCTGGCGTATAGCCCGCGTAACCGAAACTGTAACTGTAGTCGCCATTCCACGGCTGCTGCTGGCTACTGTCCGGATACCAGAACGCGGTAGCGCGCACAAAAAAATGCTGCTTAAAGGTATATCCGCAACCGCCGAGCAGCACGTTTTTGTTTTTACGGATGTCATCGCTCTCCAGATCGTAATAGCGCGGCACCCAGCTGTAGCCTACCTGGCAGATAATGGCATCGCCTTTGTTAATCAATAGCGCATGCTCCATGGGTTTCGGCAGCGAAAATTTATACGCCAGGGTAATCGCCCCCTGCTCAAAATAGGTGTGACGCTTGCTGCCCGAGGTCCAGAAGTGGTTATCGCCATAGTTACTGTAAACCAGGCTGACGGTGTTGGCATGCCAGTCGTCGTAGCCAAAACTATAGCGAAAATCGGCGGTATAGCGGCTGGTATCGGTCACCGGTAAACGGGATGTCACGTTGGCGAACCAGAAGCTGTAAGGCGAGTATTGCAGGCTGAGGTTCAGCGTCTGATTATATTTTTTCTTCTGTTCTGCGCTGTCTGAGCTGTTGGGGACGGTCATCCACTGCTCTTTTAAACCCGAACTAAAGCTCAGCGCTCCGGAAAACACCTTGTCATTCCCGGAAAAAAGTCGTCCCCAGCGGCTGGTAAACACCCCGGCCTGCACCGGTTCACCATTTTTATCACGCAGCGGTTGTGCGTCGTTCTTCTCTGCTCCTTCGGCACCTGCGATGGCGCACCATAGCGCGCAGGCCAGCATATATTTCTCCCGCATTTGCCCTTCCTTAGTTAGGTATCCAGCGTGCGGCGACGCGGTATTTGGCCATCAGCCACAGTACGCCCAGCGCGGCGGCATGGATCAAGGTGTTCACTATCCACGCCTGGCGCCACAGATCGAAGGTGACCAGTTGGCTTACGGCGAGCACGATGTAAACATGCAAAATAAAGGTGTAGAGCGAACGCTGCCCGAGCGGGATCAGGAACCAGCCTGCCAGCCAGTTCAGGGGGCGCCAGCACCAGGTCAACAGCAGATAAATAGTGACCATCAGACTGATATCATTAAGGATCCGTACCGGCCCGAGGCCGTTTTTCGCCGCCCAGGTATGGTAAAAGGCGTTAAATTCCGCCGGTGGGATCACGTGCATCAGCAGCGCGGGCGGCATAAAAGGATTGGTATGATTCTGGGCGACAAACGCAAGGATAAGCGCGATGCACACCAGCGCCGCGACGGCGACTTTGCCGGGCGGCGTGCGGGCGAAAGAGATCAGTTCCGCTTTGTACCAGCCGCAGCACATTCCCAGCACAAAGATAAATTGCCAGGCCATCAGGGGAAAGGCGAATTCAAATTCGCAGGGCGTCACCCGTACCGGCCAGCGTTGCCAGCAGCCGTAGATCAGCAGCGAGACGCCTAGTAATGGGTAGACGTGACCCTTTTGCAGCATGCCGAGAAACAGCGGGCTGAGCAATAACAAAAAAATATAGAGACCGAGGATCTGCGTCTGATGCGGGCCAATCTGCAGATAAAGGATAATGTTAAACCACGTCTCTTTTATTTGTGGGGTTAGCGGATAAAGCGACCAGCTGGTCCCGGAAAAGCGGTCGGTAAAATGAGTGACTTCATAGACATTAATATGAGGTAAATATCTCAGCAAAAGAAAAGAGACAATAATAATAATATTAACCTGATATATTTTCCAGGCGCGAAGATAAAGCCCCCAGCTCACCGTCAGTAATACTGCCTTTTGTAATCTGACACGATTTAGCATCCCTAACATGAAGCCGGACAGGATCACAAAGCCCTCGGCACCGGTGGTCAAACCAAATCGTTCCCAGCTGAAAATATTAAATATCGACATCACTTCGGTATGCGCCACCACCATCATCACGAGGGCAATACCGCGCATAAAGTCGATACGCAGGTCGCGATCCCCGGCCTGAGAGTAACGCCAGGCCGTTGATTTATCAGTTTCTTTTTGCGAAATCGCTGAAACAACCTGGCTCATGAGGGATCCTGTCGTCTACCCTGCAACAATTATTACAAATTATTTAGATAGTGTAGAATGCGCTATCTTGCAACGCTCATTTTATAAATTCCGCCTGCGTACATCACACTATGTTAAGTCATCCCGGTGACTACCAGTTCGCGCTATTGAAATTTTTACGCCACCATCTACACTCACTTTACTGTTATTTATAAGCCCCTGTGCGTTCTGCAGAACGCTGCCAATCAATAACAGACCAGTCATTCAAACTCAGCGCGGAATCAGGATATCCTTGCTATGGATTTTTATTTTTCCCGTTTTGAACATCGTCGACCGCCTGAGCCGCTCAGCACCCCGCGCTGGGTGAGGATGATCTGGCAGGTATTAGCCGTAGCCGCCCTGGTTCTCGGCGCCAATTATATTTACTGGCGCTGGGCCGCGTCTTTAAATACCGACGCCCTATGGTATGCCGTTCCGCTGGCGCTGGCGGAAACCCTGGCGTGGATTGGCACAGTCCTGTTCACTATTAATTTATGGCAGGAAAAAGATCCTCCGCCAGGCGTCCCCCCGACGGAGATTAACGACTGTCTGCGAGCGGATGAAGCGGTGGAGTCGAGGCCGATTAAAGTCGATCTGTTTATCGCCACCTACTCCGAAGATGTGGAGCTGGTCAGGCTGTCGATCCGTGACGCCATGCGGATGACCTATCCCGGTCCGCTCGACTATAAGGTGCATGTTCTTGACGACGGGCGTCGCCCGGAGATGAAGGCGGTCTGCGAGCAGGAGGGGGCGAACTATATCACCCGTCAGAGCAATATCGGCTATAAGGCCGGTAACCTGCGCAATGGGCTGGAACATACCGATGGCGACTTTCTGATCATCTGTGATGCCGATACCCGCGTTTTCCCGACCCTGCTGAGCAATACGCTCGGCTATTTTCGCGATCCGGACGTCGCCTGGGTGCAGACCCCGCAATGGTTTTTCGATCTCCCGGAGGGGGAGGATCTGGCGCGCTGGCTGCGGCGTAAAGCGGGCGGCGCAGGCTACGGCGTAGGCTGGCTGGCGCAGAAAATCGTCGGTCCGGTGACTATCGGTCGCGATCCGTTTTTCAACGATCCGCGCATGTTTTACGACGTGATTTTACGGCGCCGCAACTGGGCTAATGCCGCATTCTGCTGTGGCGCCGCCTCCGTTCACCGTCGGGAAGCGGTGATGCAGGCCGCGCTGCGCAGCTACGTCTGGAGCGTTGACGCAGAGATCGCGCGTCATACGCGGGATATTCGCGACCCGGCAACGCGGGAAGCGCTGCAGGAGGCCATGCGCCCCCACGTGGCCTACGATACTGAACTGACGCCCTATAAGTTCCACGTCTCGGAAGATATTTATACCTCCATCCTGCTGCACGGCGACGCTGCCCGCCGCTGGCGCTCGGTAATGCACCCGCGGATCGAGTCGAAAATGCTCTCGCCGCAGGATATGCTGACGTGGATGATCCAGCGCTTTAAGTACGCTGCCGGTTCGCTGGATATCCTGTTCCATGACAACATCTTCAGCCGCCGCCGCTTTAAACTCTCGCTGCCGCAAACGCTGATGTATGCGACCACCTTCTGGTCCTATCTGGCCTGCGTATGGAATACCGTGTTCCTGATTTCGCCCATTATCTATCTCTTCACCGGCATTCCCCCGGTGTCGGCGTGGTCTACCCCTTTCTATCTGCACTTTTTACCCTTTTTTATCGTCTCCGAACTGGCCTTTATGTTCGGCACCTGGGGCATTTCGGCCTGGGACGGCCGGGCCTCTTACCTCTCCTTTTTCTCGATGAATCTGCGGGCGCTAAACACCGTTTTGCGCGGGGAGCAGATCAAATTTCACGTCACGCCAAAAGAGAGACAGACGGGCCGTTTTCTCTATCTCGTCAAGCCGCAAATTGCCATCGTTATACTCACCCTGACGGGGCTGATATGGGGCGGCATTCAGGTGGCGCGCGGGCAGGTTGACGACCCCTCCGGGTACGTCATCAACATTTTCTGGGGCGCAGTGAATATTGCCGCCATGCTGCCGCTGATCTTCGCCGCCATATGGACGCCCCCCGAAGAGCAGGAGGCAAGTCGATGAGGATCCGCGATGCCCTGCTCCCCGCCCGCAGCTACCTCACCATCCTCATTGGCTTCCTGCTGGGTTTTGCGATTGTCGTGTGGGTGGAAAAACAAATGCCCGCGCGCGTCGAGAGCAGCGGTGGGATGACGTTGAGCCAGGATTTTCCGCCGCTCCCTGCCCCGCGCGAGCTGACCTTTGACGAGGCGATCTGGGCGCGAGTGGCCTGGCAGTATTATGTGAATAATACTCAGCCAAACGGTCTGGCCAACGCGCACGATGGCGAACCCTGGCTTAGCCTGTGGAGCGTCGGCAGCTATCTTTTCGCCGTGGTCGCCGCAGAGCAGCTGCATATTGTGACCGCCGCCGAAGGTGATGAGCGCATTGCCGCCGCCCTGTTTACGCTCGGTCAACTGCCCCTCAACGCCCAGGGATTGCCCGCCGCTCAGTACCATGCCGACACGCTGCAGATCCTCGGCAACCCGGACTCCTCCGCCATCGGTATGGGACGCCTGCTCACGGCCCTGCAAACGCTGCTCTGGCGCTATCCTCAGCACGCCGCCGCGGTGCGGGATCTGTTTAATCAGTGGCGGGTCGGCGCGCTCATCAGCAACAGCCCCGCCAGCCAGACCGCGGCGCCGCTGCACCACTGGGCGCTGGCGGCGGATGAACCGCGAGACAGCTTTGGCTACCGGCTGTACGCCAGCCATACGCTGCGGCTGATCGACAGCGCCGCGGGGCTGGCGGTGACCAACCCGCCGCAGGGGCAGCAGATGATCGATATCGACGGCATCATGGTGCCCGACGAGGGGCTGCGCACGCCCTGGGGTCGGCAGCCTTCGCTGATCAGCCTGCCGTACCTGCTCACCGGGCTTGAGCTGGGCTTTGACGCGCAGAGTGCGGAGATCGCCTGGCGCATCATGCAAATCCAGCAGCGCCGTCATAGCCTGAGGGTCAGCAAGCCGCCGATCAGCACCGACTACGCCGAGCCCGCGCCGGATTATGCCAGCGCGCTGGCGGACCGGCAGCCGCAGAGCGCCTTCGTCCCGCGCAGCGCCGCCCCGGAGCAATCGGCGATCACCTCCACCCGCACCGCCTTTGCCTGGTACGCCCTGTTCCGTAATAGCTGGAGCGAAGCGCTGCGCCAGCAGGTCCAGACGCTGCAGGTCCCGGGCAGGGGCTGGCAGCGCGGGTTAAACCTCAACCGCAGCGTCAACGACGTTATTGACGGCGATACCAACGCGATCGTGCTGGAAAGCCTGGCCTACATTTCCCGGGGGCAGATGCTGTGTCTGGCCTGCCTGAGCCATGCCCCTCTCCCCTCGTCCTCAGCAGGAGCAACGCCATGAAGCTGACCTATTTATCCCGTTTTCCCCTGCTGGCCGGACTCATGGCGCTGTGGCTCTCGCTCTCCGGCGCGCAGGCCGCGACCGGTCTGCCGGCTGCGGAATACGCCCCGCGCAGCGGGGAGCTGACGCCGAGGGAGATGACTATCGCCAGAAACGCCTGGCAATATTTCGTCGCCAACTTTCAGCCCACCACCGGGCTGGTCAATGCGGTGAACAAATACCCCTCCACCACCATGTGGGACAGCGCCTCCTATCTGGCCGCGATGACCGCGGCCCGTGAGCTGGGGATTATTGATAAGGCGGAGTTCGACCGTCGGATGCTGAAGTTTCTCGCCACGCTGAATAAGCTCGATTTATTCCATAACGAATTGCCCAACAAAGCCTATAACACCGTGAGCGGACAGAAGGTGAACTACCAGAACAAGCCGGGCGAAATCGGCTATTCGGCGCTGGATATCGGCAGAATGCTGATCTGGCTGAAGGTGATCAAGGAGCGCTATCCGGAATACAGCAACAGCATCGATAACGTGGTGCTGGGGTGGGATTTCAGCCATGTGGTCGATCCCTGCGGCACGCTGTACGGGGTGTATCTGGAAAACGGCCAGCCAAAATACGTTCAGGAAGGCCGCCTGGGCTACGAGGAGTACGGCGCGGCGGGCTTTCAGCTGTGGGGATTTAACACCTGTCAGGCCAGCCGGCCGCAGCCCTACGAGCTGGCGGAGATTTACTGCGTGCTGGTCCCCTATGATTCGCGCGACCCGCGGCAAACCAGCCAGCATAACTATGTGGTCAGTGAATCTTACGTGCTGTATGGCATGGAGTTTGGCTTTGATAATCCTGCTGACCGGAACAACAGCCCGCGCGAGTACTCCCATCCATGGATGAAAAACTTTGCCGACCGGGTCTATCAGGCCCAGGAGAATCGCTACGCCATCACCGGGATCCTCACCGCCCGCTCCGAGCATCAGCTCGATAAATCCCCGTACTTTGTCTATGACACGGTGTTCAGCGATGGTTTTAACTGGAACACCATAACCGACAAAGGCCAGTTCGTACCGAACAGCGCCGCCGTGTCGCTCAAAGCGGCGATGGGGATGTGGGTGCTGTGGAACTCGCCCTATACCGATCGTCTGCTGGACGCCATTGAAAATGCGAACGAAGCGGGTAAAGGCTATTACGAGGGGCTGTATGAGAACGGCGACGGGCCAATCAATGAATTTACCGCCAACAATAACGGCATCATGCTGGAAGCGCTGCTGTTTAAAAAAGAGGGCAAACTGCTGCAGTTTTCCAGCGACAATCCGAAAAACCGCAATTTCGCCCCGTCGCTGTGGGACAAGAAGCTGGTGGATCTCTTTGAACCGAATAACGGCCCGCGCAATCGCCCGTTCCTGAGCAACACCCCGGCCGTCAAAACATGGTGCGAGCAGACCGGGACCACGCAGCGCACCCAACCCGCCTGCCAGGCCTGCCAGTGCGCCGCCTGCAAGGCTGACGAGCCCGTTAAACTTCCGCCGGTGACCGCGCAATGCTTAAAACCATAGCCCGCTGGCTGGCCGTCGCCGTCGTCCTGCTGCTTATCGCCCTGGCGCTGTTTGGTCGCGAAGGCGCGGGGTGGCGCTGGCTGACTAAAGGCGGCTGGCACACCACCGCCCGTATCAGCAGCCTGACGCCGCAGGAGCGGACGTGGGCGCAGATCGCCTGGCGGTACGTTGAGAACAATACCCAGCCGCAAACCGGCCTCGTCAACGGCAGCGACAAACAGCCCCGCGCGACGCTATGGCAGATGGGCGACACCCTTATCGCCCTGCTCGCCGCCAGAGAGCTGGGGCTGGTAAAGGAAGCGGAATTCGACGCCCGCCTGACGCCCCTGCTCGGCACCCTCAATCGACTGACGCTGACCGACGGCGGTTCGCCGGGCAGGCTATACTCCACTCAGACGGCGACCCCTGTCGACTTCAGCGGCAAACCGGCGGGCAGCGGCTGGTCAGCGAAAGATATGGCGCGACTGATGCTCGCCCTGCGGCTTACCGCCGAACGCGCGCCGCAGTATGGCGAGTACATTGATAAAATTATCCTGCGCTGGAACTTCTGTCCGGTGATCGATAAAGACGGTGAGCTGTGGTCCGCCTCACTGCAGAACGGGCAGCGGACGATCCGCGAGGAGCTCCGGCTGGGAGACAGTGAATACGCCGCCAGCGCGTTCCGCCTGTGGGGATTTCCGGCCGGCAAGGCTCTCTCTCCCCCGGCGCGCCATGTGATTATTTATCAGCGCCGCCTCGCCGTTGACGACCGCGACCCGCGAACCACCTGGCAACCCGTGGTGCTCTCCACTCTGCCCGCCATGCTGCCGGGACTGGAGTTCGGCTGGCAGCCGCCTGGCGTGTCGGAAGAGGTACAAAAAGCCATGCGCGCCCGGGCGGAAGGGATATGGCTCAGCCAGAAAACGCGCTGGACGCAGGATAAGGTGCTCACCGCCCGGGCCGATTTTTCGCTTACCCAGGCGCCCTGGCACGTGGAAGACACCGTCTGGGGAAATGGCTACGCCTGGAATACGCTCGGGGACGACGGGAAATACTACCCCCGGCTGGCGCAGGTGACCACCAAAGCGGTCTTTGTCCTGTGGACGCTGTGGGAAACCGAGTATACCGATGCGCTGATGGCGGTCACTACCCATCTTAACGACCCGCAGCGCGGCTGGTTTGAAGGTCGGGTCGAGGCCACCGGCGACGTCAACGCCACCCTCACCCTCTCCACCAACGCCATGGTGCTGGAGGCGCTGTTTTACAAACACAACGCCGGGCCGTTGTTCAAAAACGGCCTCGCGGATGACAACAGCTACTTTGCCCGCCGCGCGACGGACGAATTTAACCCGCCCCGCCGCTGCCTGCCGGGCGAACGGGTCATGAGGAGCGCACCATGAAGTTTTATCGCGATCTCTTTGAAGCCAGCCTGAATCGCGTCGTACCGGAGCACGACAAACAGCGCTTCTTCGAGGCCTTCTACACTACTTTTATCCATATGTCTGCGGAAACCGAGCAGCACTTCTCACAACGCTCCGGCGAAGAGGGCCAGCAGATGATCTTTAAAAGCTTTTTCGCCATGCTGGCGGTCAACGGCGACCTCTTTGTACCCGATTTCCTGGAACGGCTGGCGCGGGCGCAGAGCGAGGAAGGCCTGCGTCTGCCGCCGCGTTTTTTTGCCCTCTGGCGGGAAGCGATGCTCAAAACCGTCCGCGCCAGCGATCCGCTGTGCGATGAGGAGATCCTCACCGCATGGGCAATGGCCATCGCCCCTGGGCTTGAGTATCTGCGCCGCCAGGCTGAGCTGCACTATCAAACCGCTGGCCAGTAATCATGCATGCCGCTAACCGTACCGACCTCAACCTCCTGCCCTCGGCGGTGATGATCTACGATGAGCGCGAACGACTGCAGGCCTGGAATGATAAGGTGGCGCTGTTTTATCCAACGATCGCGCCCTGGCTCGCCGTTGGCGCCTCTCTTGAGAGCCTGGCGGAGAAGTTTATCGATGCCGGATATAACATCGACCCAGGCCGGCAACAGACGCTGCGCGAGGCGATAATCCGCAACTGCCGCCAGACGAACCACTGCGAGGTCCGTCAGTCGGGCAACCGCCGGATTTACGTTCAGCATCAGCGGCTGGCGGATGGCGGGATTGTCAGCCTGCATACCGACATCACCGAGCTTGACGAGGCCCGACGCTCGCGTCACCAGCTTCACGACGACTTTTTATTCACCGCGGAGTCGATCCAGATCGGCATCTGGGACTGGCAGGTCTCCGGCGACAGCCTGCAGGTCAATGACACTCTGCTGGCGATGGTCGGCCAGTCACGGGCGCAGTGGCGCTTTCCACTGCGTTTTATGCTCAATCTGGTCCACGAGGACGATCGCGCCACCCTGCAACAGGCGATGATCGCCTCGCAAAACGAGCATATGCCGGTTTTTGAATGTGAACTTCGCGTCCAGCACCCCACGCAGGGCTGGCGTTGGATGCTGCTCTCGGGGCAGATCGTCACCCTCAATATGCAGCAGCAGGCAGAGCGGGTGATCGGCACCTTGCAGGATATTACCCGGCGCAAAGCCGCAGAGCTGCTGGCCATTGAGGCGGCGAAGGAAGCCCGCGAGGCGAATGAAGCGAAAAGCGCCTTCCTCGCCAATATGAGCCACGAAATCCGCACCCCGATGAACGGCATTCTCGGCATGACGCAACTCTGCCTCGACACGCCGCTGACCGCGGAGCAGCGGGAGTACCTTTCGCTGGTGATGAGCTCAGCCCAGTCGCTGCTGCACATTATTAACGACATTCTTGATTTCTCACGCATTGAGTCGGGCAAGATGCAGGTGGACGAAGAGCCGCTGGAGATCCGCCCCTTTGTTCAGTCGCTGATCCGCCCGCATATGCCTGCCGCCAGCGAAAAGGGCATTGAGCTGCTGGTGGATATCTCCCCTGCGGTGCCCGAGGTGCTGATCGTCGATGGACCCCGGCTGCGGCAAATCCTGACCAACCTGTTGGGTAATGCGCTGAAGTTCACGCATCAGGGGGAGGTCCTGCTGGCGATAGCGCCGGCCGACGACGAAAACCGCTGGCGCTTTCGCATTCGCGATACCGGCATCGGTATCGCCCCGGAGAAGCAAAAGGCGATCTTCGAGGCTTTCAGCCAGGCCGATAGCTCCACCACCCGCCGCTACGGCGGCACCGGTCTGGGGTTAACCATTTCGGCCCGCCTGGTCAACCTGATGGGCGGCGAGCTGACGGTGGAGAGCCAGCCCGGGGCGGGCAGCGAATTTGCCTTCACCCTGCCACTGACAGCGCTGCACGCCGCCGCCGACAGCGCCCCGCTGGGCCACTTTAACCACCAGCGGGTGCTGGTGGTTGACGACAACAGCACCAACCTGCGCCTGCTCGACGCCATGCTTCGCCAGATGGGGCTGATGCCAAGCTGCGTGGACAACGCCGGCGAGGCGCTACGCCGGGCCGCCGAAGGGCCGCCCTGGCCGCTGATCCTGCTGGACGCGCAGATGCCGGATATGGACGGCGTATCCCTGGCGCTGGAGCTTTCCGCCCTGCCCGAGGCCCGGCAAAGCCAGATTATTATGCTCAGCTCCATGAGCCGCCATTTTGACGCCAATATGCTCAAGCGCATCGGCATTGCCCATTATCTGCATAAACCGGTGGCGCAGCGCGAACTGCATCAGGTTATCGCCGGCATTCTGGTTCCCACGCCGGTGGTGGCGACAGCGCCAGCCCCCGTTGCGGAACCGGTCAGGGAGCAGGCCGGGCTGCATATCCTGCTGGCCGAGGACAATCTGGTTAATCAAAAAGTCGCCAGACGGCTGCTGGAACAGCTTGGTCACCGCTGCGAGGTGGTGAACAACGGCCGGGAGGCGCTGGCGCGCTGGCGCGCCGACTGCTGGGATCTCCTGCTGATCGATCTGCAAATGCCGGAGATGGACGGTGAAACCGCCATCCGCCTGCTGCGCGAAGAGACGCAGGCGCTCGGCCGGGAGCACCAGCCCGCGATGGCTATGACCGCCCACGCGATGCAGGGCGACAAAGAGCGCTGTCTGGCGATGGGCTTTGACGGCTATATCGCCAAACCGGTGAGCCAGGAGGCGCTACGGGAGGCCATCGCCCGCGTCGGCGCGGCGGAAGATAGCGGTCCGGAGGAAGAGGAAGGCCTGCCGGACGAGGCCCGCCTGCTGAAACAGTGCGCCGACGATCCTGAGCTGGTCGAGGAGCTGCTGGGGCTCTTCGCTGCAGGGCTTGACGCTGCCGCCGCCGCCCTTACCCACGCCATTAACGCTAATGACCGGGAGACGTGGCGTCGCGCCGCCCACAAACTGCGCGGCGAGGCGGCCACCCTTGGCTTTCAGCGCCTTTCCGGGGTGCTCCAGCAACTGGAGAGCCAGGCAGCCTCGCCCGACCAGAGCGTGCCGGGCGACCTGCAAGACACGCTGGCCGAGGCGATCGCGGGCTGCCACCTGTGGCTGCGCCGCAGAATGCAGGAGGCTCCCCGTGATCGCTAGACGTCTTCTGCTGCTGGTGGTTTGCCTGCCGCTGGCGCACGCCGGCTCAGCGCCGGTGACCTGGTCACTGGCCGGACAATGGCGGGTGCATGACGCCAACGACAGCGCCTTCGACGGCGCGCAGGCTTCGGACGGCGGCTGGCGCACGCTGCGGGTACCGGCAAACTGGTACAGCGCCGGATACGATCATCAGGGCGCCCTGTGGTATCGCCATCAGTTTACCCTGCATGGCCTGACGCCGGACGCCATGGCCACCCTGGTGTTTGACGGCGTCGATTACTTTGCCGAGGTGGCGCTCAACGGCAAGACGCTGGCCCGGCACGAAGGGTATTTTCAGCGCTTCCCGGTGGACATCAGCGGGGTCGTTCGCCGCCATAATCAGCTCGCCGTGCGGGTCGACAGCCCCTATGAAGACCCGCAAACGATCTGGCCGCTGCACAAGACGCTGATGAAAGGGATCCTGAACCAGCACGATACCCGCCCGGGCGGCGCCTGGTCGGTTCAGGGGCAGGATGCCAACTCCGGAGGGATCTGGGCGCCGGTGAAGCTCCATCTTAGCCGCGGCGTCACCCTCGACGAGGTGATCCTGCGCCCGGACTGGCGACAGGGGCTGGAGCAGCCCATTCTGCGTGCCGAAATCCGCTATCGCGCCGTGACCCCCGGCCCCGTCACGCTGCGCCTGACGGCCACCCCGGACAATTTTTCCGGCCCGCGTTTTCAACAGGCCTTCGCGGTCACCCTTGAGAACACCGCAGGCGTCCTGCGCGTCTCGCTGCCCATGCCCTCGGCAAAGCTCTGGTGGCCCGTGGGTGCTGGCAAACCTAACCTCTACCGGGTGCGCGCCACCCTCGCGGATAACCGGGGGATCATGGATACCGCCGTCACCCGCACCGGATTACGTAAGGTGGAAGCGCTGGCGGACAATCAGGGCTGGCGCATCAATAACAAACGGCTGTTCATCAAGGGCAGCAACTATATTGGCTCGCCGTGGCTGAGCACCATGACGCGGAAAAAATATCGCCGGGATTTCAGGCTAGTCACGGCCATGAACGCCAACGCCATCCGCGTTCATGGTCACGTGGCGGGCCGCGCGCTGTATGAGGTGGCCGATGAGATGGGGCTGATGATCTGGCAGGATGTTCCGCTGCAGTGGGGTTATGATGACAGCGTCGCCTTTGCCGATAACGCGGTGCGCCAGACCCGGGCGATGATGGACCAGTTCGGCAATTCGCCGGCGATTATTGTCTGGGGCGGTCACAACGAGCCGCCGTGGAACTCGCCGTGGATGGAGAAACGCTTCCCCGACTGGCGTAAAACCTTAAACCAGACCCTGACGCAGCGGGTGGGCGATGCGCTGGCGGAAG
This sequence comes from Klebsiella sp. GG_Kp146, assembly GCF_040061975.1. Lineage (NCBI taxonomy): Bacteria > Pseudomonadati > Pseudomonadota > Gammaproteobacteria > Enterobacterales > Enterobacteriaceae > Klebsiella > Klebsiella sp. GG_Kp146. Next base: position 313,991 of record NZ_JBEAHA010000014.1, on the reverse strand, counting down.
ATACCTCCCGCATCGTGCATCGCTTTTCCGCTGTTGAAGAGCACTACTGGGCGGGCTGGTATTTCGGCACCCTGCGCGACCTGCTCGCCCCGGCGAAAACCGGGATTATTACCGAGTTTGGCGCTCAGGCGCTGCCCCGCCTCTCCACCCTGAAGACCATTATCCCGGCCCGTCTGCTGTGGCCGAAAACCACCGCCGCCGACGACCCCGGCTGGGTGCGATGGAAGTACCATAATTTTCAGCCTTTCCAGACCTTTAAATTTGCCGGTATTCCACGAGGCAACACTATTCAGGAGATGATTGAAAACACCCAGGCTTATCAGGCCAGGCTGGTGGCGCTGGCAGCGGAGAGCTATCGCCGCCAGCGTTATCAGCCGGTGACCGCCCTGTTCCACTTTATGTTTGTCGAGACATGGCCCTCCATCAACTGGGGGGTGGTGGATTATCTGCGCCAGCCGAAGGCGGGTTACTATGCCCTGCAGCGCGCCTATCAGCCGATCCTGCCATCCATCGAGCCGGTGACCGCCAGCTGGCGTCAGGGTAGCCCGGCGACGGTGCGCCTGTGGGCGATTAACGATACCTGGACGGCCTGCGAGGATTGTCGCCTGACCTGGCGGATCAGGCAAAATGGCCAGATGCTCGCTCAGGGGGAAACCACGCTGACCCTACCGCCGGACGCCGGCCAGATGATCAGGGAGCTGACCGTCACCCCCGCCGGCCCGCAGCCCGTGACGGTCGACTACCGCATCGACAACCGTCGCGGCACACGCGTGGGCGCTAACCAGCATACCGAACCCGTCGCCGCGGCGCAGGCAGCTAAATGAAGCAGACTTCACGCTGAGCCACGATCAGTCGTGGATTTTCACCCCCAGACAGCCGCGAACGAATTCAGGGTTAAAGTGTTTCACTGCTTCGCCAACGTAACCTAAATCCAGATCGCTGATTTGCGCCATTTCGCGCGCGGTGAGCGAGAAATCCCAGATGGCAAAGTTCTCTTCAATACGCTCCTGGCGGGTGGATTTAGGAATGACCGTGACGCCACGCTGCACGTTCCAGCGCAGGACCACCTGAGCAACGGTTTTTTGGTGGGCATCGGCAATCTCCTGCAGCATGGCCTCTTCATACGGATTATGTCTGCCACCGCCTAACGGCGCCCAGGCTTCCGGCTGAACGTGATAGTGCTTCATGGTTTCCAGCGCCGCGGGCTGGGCGAAATAAGGATGCAGTTCGACCTGATTCACCATCGGCCTGATTCTGACGGTTTCGCAGAAGTTAGCTAACACATGGGCGTAGAAATTGGACACGCCGATCGCTTTGAGGGTACCGGCTTCATAAGCCTCCTCCAGCGCGCGCCAGGCGCTGAAATAATCGCCCATCGCCTGATGCAACAGATAAAGATCGAAGTATTCCAGCCCGGATTTTTTTAAGGACGCGGCAATCCCGGCTTTCGCCATCCCGGCGTTGGCCATGTCCTGAACCCACAGTTTGGAGGTAATAAATAGCGCCTCGCGGGTACACAGACCTTCGGCGATGGCTTCGCGAACGGCCTCCCCCACCGCATCTTCATTATCGTAGACGGCGGCGGTATCGATGAGGCGGTAGCCGGTGCGAATGGCGTTCAGCACCGACCGCTTACACTCTGCTTTATCGGTCACCTTAAAAACGCCAAAACCCAGCATCGGCATTTTACGGTTGTTACTTAATACGCAATATTCCATGGTCAGCCCTCATTTTGTTAAACCATCATGGTAGGCCATAAACGTCGCCGCGATTACCCTGTCATTTGTGATTTGACTTATACATCCAGCTCATTAATCGGCGTGCGCTGAGATGATCTGATTTTGACAGAGAGCAGAAAAGTCGCCCCTGCCGCCGCCAGCAGTAACAGACCGCTCAGTGCAAAATTGCTACGCCATCCCAGACTATCAAACACCAGGCCGCCTGCCGTTGACCCGAGGGCAATCGATAGCTGGATCACGGCGACCATCAGACCACCGCCCGCCTCCGCATCCTCGGGCAGCGTCCGCGCAATCCATGTCCACCAGCCGGTGGGCGCGGCCGTCGCCAGCAGGCCCCACAGGCTTAACAGTACGGCGACTGATCCCGTGTGGTGTCCGGCCAGCAGAAGCGTTCCGGCAATCGCGGCCATGACCAAAGGGATAGCCACCAGCGTCGGATAAAACCGGGCGTTCAGCGCGCTTGAAATAAGCAGCGTGCCGACAAAACCTGCGGTACCCATCGCCAGCAATATCAGGGACAGACCAGAGGAACTGACTCGGGTCACGGTCTCCAGAAACGGTCGCACATAGGTAAATAAGGTAAACTGCCCCATAAAAAACAGCCCGCAGGCCAGCAATCCAAGGAATACCGTCGAGCGGCGGAACAAACCCAGCACGGTTCCCTGCGGCTGTGGTGCGCGCTGGCTTTTCATCGACGGCAGGCTAACGCATTGCCAGACGAAGGCCACCATCGCCAGCGGGACGAGACATAAAAAGGCGCCGCGCCAGCCGACGGTGGCCCCCAGGTAGCTGCCCAGCGGCGCTGCCACAACGGTGGCCAGCGCGTTACCGCCGTTAAAGATGGCCAATGCGCGGGGGACCTGACGTTGCGGCACCAGGCGAATGGCCGTTGCGGCCGACATAGACCAGAAGCCGCCGATGACGATCCCAATGAGCGCCCTGCCCAGCATATAAACTGGATAGCTGGACGCCAGGGCAATCATCATTCCCGAGACCGCCATCAGCGCCGTGAGCGCTAACAGAAGGTATTTACGATCCCATGCTCCCGCAAGGCGAGAAATGGTCAGGCTGGTCAGCACCGCCAGCGCGCCTGAAATGGCAATGCCCTGACCGGCTAATCCTTCGGTGACGCCTAAATCGCCAGCGATGGGCGTTAACAGGCTGACCGGCATAAATTCTGAGGCAATGAGTACAAATACGCAGAGCGTCATCGCCAGGACGCCGCTCCAGTGTGCCCGGGTGTTACTTAATGCAGACATTATTTAGCTCCGACCATACAAAGCCGCCCGCAGGCGCGTGGCGGCATTGGGGATGTCTCCGGCACCGGAGATCTATTTCAGGTTGGTTTTAAAGAACTGCTCAAACTGACTAAAGGGAATTTTGCCTGCGGCGTTGTCATAAAGATCGACATGGTTTGCGCCAGGGACAATCACCAGTTCTTTCTTGTTGCTGCCAATAGCCTTATAGGCATCTTCAGCAAAATAGCGAGAATGGGCTTTTTCGCCAGTCACGATAAGCGTCGGAATAGTCACTTCGCCGGCATAATTCAGCAGCGGCATATTCATAAACGACAGCGGCATCGTCGCATTCCATGCCCCGGTTGAATTAACCGAACGCGGATGGAAACCACGCGGCATACGGTAATAATCGAAGAACTCTTTCAGGACCGGGTTGGGATTGGCGGGCAAGGTTTCCGGCAAAATACGATCGGCAGCGCTGACGTTGCCTTTATCATCAACATAAATGTCATGCCCGCCGGGGGCGAAAGTGCCGTTTGCCGCATCCTTCCAGCGCTGCGCGTTCAGGTACTGCAGTACCGCTCGGCGGTCGGCGGTCGTGTAGCGGTCTTTGCCATCGCCGACTCCATGCCCCATCGCGCGGCTCATGTCATACATGACGCTGGTCGCCACCGCTTTGACGCGCGTATCCATCGCCGCGTCGTTTAAGGCCATACCGCCCCATCCGCAAATGCCGAGCAAACCGATACGGTGGCGATCCACCTCTTTTTGCAGGCCCAGAAAGTCCACCGCGGCACTGAAATCCTCGGTATTGATGTCCGGCGAGGCCACATTACGTGGGTAGCCACCGCTTTCACCCGTATAGGATGGGTCAAACGCCAGGGTGACAAACCCCTGCTCGGCCAACGTCTGGGCATACAGGCCGCTGGATTGCTCTTTTACCGCGCCGAAAGGACCGCTAACGGCAATGGCGGCCAGTTTGCGGTCGCCGCGATCCTTCGGCAAGTAGAGGTCTCCTGCTAAGGTAATCCCGTAGCGGTTGTGGAAGGTCACCTTACGATGATCCACTTTCACGCTCTCAGGAAATGTTTTGTCCCATTTTTCAATCAAAGAGACAGGCGTATTCGGGTTAGTCGTATCAGCATAACTCATCGTTGTGACTCCACTTAGTGAGGCGCAAAGCAGCATGGCAGGTATCGCGGCTGTCAGTTTTTTGGTGAAAACCGTCATCAAAGTCCCCTAAATAAACGTGATCAATGCAAATCTCCAGTAGACAACGCTGCTGCGCTTTGTTGTCGTGGGCTTAGTGTAGCCAGCAGTAATAGTGCTGATTAGTGGGTGAAAAATGCTAAGATTAATACCATATTGTTCTAAATGGCATGCGGATTACGAGGCGGGAGAATGGCGAAACGAGAAAACTATAATGACCTTTATCTGTTTATGCAGGTGGTGCGGGAAGGCAGTTTTACCGCCGCAGCGCAACGACTCGGCCTGGCGCAGTCCGGGATCAGCCGTGCGGTTCGTGAACTTGAAGAGCGCCTGGGCGTTCAGCTTCTGATGCGCACCACCCGCCGTTTGTCGCTCACTCAGGCGGGTGAGCAGCTCTATCACAACGTCGAATCTGGTTTCGACGCCTTAGATATGGGACTCGCCACGCTGGCCCACTATCGTCAAACGCCATCCGGTACGGTACGCATCAATGCCAGCCAGCATGCCATTGATAAAGTCCTGCTGCCGAAGCTGGCAGTATTTAAACAACGCTATCCCGATATCAGACTGGAACTGATCAGCGAAAGCCGTTTTGTCGATATTATTGCGGAGCGATTCGATGCGGGCGTACGTCTGGGCCCGGAAGTCGGAAGCGGCATGATTGCGGTACGCATTTCGCACGATATGGAGATGGCGGTGGTGGGTACACCGGAACATTTTCGACGCTACGGCTTTCCACAAACGCCCGCCGATTTAGTCGTCCACCCCTGCATCGCTTATCAGTTTGGCGACGGCAGCCTTTACGCCTGGGAACTTCACGTGGATGGCAAAAAAATCACTCATCCGCCGCAGGGACAGTGGGCTTTCGCCGATAGCTATATGGAAGCCAAAGCGGCCAGGCTCGGTCTGGGGCTGGCCTATGTCCCGGAAGAACTGATTACCGACGATCTAGCGCAGGGCACGCTTATACGGGTGCTCCAGCGTTATAGCCAGCGTCTGGAAGGTTCATTTCTCTATTACCCGCACCGCAATGTATCGCCCGCGCTGAGAGCGGTTATTGATACATTGCGAATGTAGCAGAGGATGCCTGCGGGCTGCAGGTATCGGTTGGCGGAGGGGGCTGAGCTCAGAGCTTTCGCTTAATTCCGAACTATGCAAATTGTCATGCAAGGCGGAAATGATCTTATATCAGTATCAATTTTGCGACTCGCCTATTTGATTATAAAGTTATAATACAGCACCGCTTCGTAACAAGTTAAACAACGCATATTTCCCTGCTGCGCAAACCCTTTTTCTTCGCCTACCCACGCCTGTTCTTGAAATACCTCTTAAACGCTTAAGCATTGCATTCCACCTCAGGACTGCCAGGCTATCTCTACGTCAATGGCAAAGGAGGCGTAATGAAAGTCCTCAATATTCTGATCCGGCGATGCGTGCTGCTGAGCTGTTATGAAGAAACCGTTTCGTTCTATGAAAACCTCATCGCGCAGAAGGCGAGGTTGCGTTTCGACTATCCTGAATACGATCTCAAACTGGCGCAGGTGGGTTCTGTGCTGTTAATCGGCGGAACCGTTAAGAGCCTGGCGCCTTTTCGCGCTACCGAGACCACTTTCCTGGTCAACGACATTTCCGCCTGGGAGAAACATCTGCCTTCCACCGGAGCAACGATTATCAACCCGGTGAAGATCGTGCCAACCGGCTGGAACATGCTGGTTCAGCATCCGGATGGTATGATTGCCGAATACGTTGAGCATCATGACAAAAACCCAGCGGATGAGATCTTCTGATGCTTCGCTTTTAGAGGGTTAGACCTGGTTTCAGTCGGCCATACTACCAGAAAAGTGATGCTTTCTACTGTGGCGGGAGAAGGTGAGCAGGAGAAACTGGCGCCGTAATCCGCGCCAGCTCCGGGTTCAGCAATGGCTACCTGCCCTGAGCAGGAGGCCAGTACGCATCAGTGTTTAACGATATACATGGTACGGCTATAGGCCACATCTTCCGGGTTGGTGATCGGGTAGCCTTTCAGCCACGGTTTAATCAGCCGACCGTTGGTGTACTGGTAGATCGGCGCAATCGGCGCTTTGACCATAATGATCTTCTCCGCCGCGTTGTAATCGTCGTTACGCGCTTTGGCTGAATTTTCCACCGCCGCCTGGGCGAGGATTTTGTCGTATGCCGGATCGTTAAAGCGGGAGATATTTCCGCTGTGGGTGGAGGTCAGCAGCGACAGGAAGGTGGACGGCTCGTTGTAATCCCCTACCCACGAGGCGCGGATCACATCGAAATTGCCGGTGTTGCGGCTGTCGATATAGGTTTTCCACTCCTGATTCTGCAGCTTCACTTCCACGCCGAGGTTCTTCTTCCACATCGACGCCACCGCGATGGCAATCTTCTGGTGGTTCTCAGAGGTGTTATACAGCAGCGTCAGCTTCAGCGGGCGATTCGGGCCATAGCCAGCGGCAGCCAGCAGGGCTTTCGCCTGCGCGTTAAGCTCGGCCTGACTCATGCTCTCAAACTGCGACGGCTGCGGCGTGAAGCCCGCCGTTACGTCCGGGGTAAAGCGCCAGGCCGGTTTTTCCCCGGTCCCCAGCACTTTCTCCGCCATCACCCGGCGATCGATGGTCATACTCAGCGCCAGTCGCACCCGCTCGTCCGCCGTCGGCCCTTTTTGGGTATTAAAGGCGTAATAGTAGGTGCCCAGCTGCGGCGGGGTATACACCTGCCCCGGAATATCTTTCAGCAGCTTCTGATACATATTTTTCGGGAAAGATTCGGTGATATCGATATCGCCGGCCAGATAGCGTTTGGTGGCGGCGGACTCCTGGTTGATCGGCACAAAGGTGACCTGCTGGATCACCGTTTTGGCGTTATCCCAGTAGTGGGTGTTGGGCACCACTACCAGCTTTTCATTCACGACGCGATCTTTCAAAACATAGGCGCCATTGCCCACCAGGCTGCCGGGCCGCGTCCAGTTTGCCCCGCTGTCGACGTTCGCCTTTTGTACCGGGTAGAAGGCAAAGCTGGCGGTCAGGTTGCTGAACCACGGCAGCGGCTTATCCAGCTGCACCCGCAGGGTGTGGGCGTCGACGGCGGTGACCCCCAGGGTCTCCGGCGCGGCTTTGCCGTCAATGATGTTCTGCGCGTTGGCGATCCCCGCCAGCGCGGCAAACCAGGCGAACGGCGAGGTGGTTTTCGGGTCCACCAGACGCCGCCAGCTATAGACGAAGTCCTCAGCGGTGACCGGCGTGCCGTCGGACCAGCGGGCGTTATCGCGCAGGGTAAAGGTCCAGACGCGGTTATCGTTGCTCTGCCAGCGGGTCGCCACGCCCGGGATCAGGTTGCCTTTCGCATCCTGATTGACTAAACCTTCAAACAGATCGCGGATCACCTGGATTTCCGGCAGGCCCACCGCTTTTGCGGGATCTAACGAGGCGGGTTCATCTTTGATATGGCGCACTAACAGCTGGTTTTTCGCCAGTACCGTGCCCGGCGGTACGTCCGCCGCCCAGGCCAGAGAAGATACGCTGGCTAACCACAGCGCGCCGCATGTCAAAGCGACAGGATACTTCATAAGATCCCCTTTAAAATGAGAAAAAACACCGCCAACAGAGCGATAATTATTTGTTTCATCACCTGAAATTGCAAACAACATATGATAGAAAATTGATGTGCCGTCGGATTTCGCACCTCAGGGAATGGGTTTGATTCCAACACGCTTTTCGCTAACACTACATAATAACGACACACAGGAAGCCCTATGTCTATTTCACGTCCTCGCCCGCAGCGCGGCGACTTTCCGCCGGGGACCCGGCAGTACGGCAGCTCGGAACTGGGCGCGCCGCTGCTGTGGTTTCCTGCGCCGATGGCCGACAGCCGCAGCGGCCTGATTATTGCCGGCACCCACGGCGATGAGAATTCGTCGATTGTGACCCTCTCTTGCGCCCTGCGCACCCTGAAGCCGGAGCTGCGCCGCCACCACGTGGTGCTGACGGTCAATCCTGACGGCTGTCAGCTCGGGCTGCGCGCCAACGCCCGTGGCGTTGACCTCAACCGTAACTTTCCGGCCGCTAACTGGAGACAAGGGGAAACGGTGTACCGCTGGAACAGCGCGGCGACGGAACGAGACGTGGTGTTATTGACCGGCGAACAGCCGGGCTCGGAGCGAGAGACCCAGGCCCTGTGTCAGTTGATCCATCAGATCCATCCGGCGTGGGTGGTCTCCTTTCACGATCCGCTGGCCTGCATCGAAGACCCGGGACACAGCCCGCTGGGACACTGGCTGGCCGACGCCTTCTCACTGCCGCTGGTCGGCAGCGTGGGCTACGACACCCCAGGTTCCTTTGGCAGCTGGTGCGCTGATATCGGACTCCCCTGCATCACCGCTGAGTTCCCGCCGGTCTCCGCCGACGAGGCAACCGAGCGTTACCTGCCGGCGATGACCGACCTGCTGCGCTGGCAGGATTAAAGATGAAGCACGCCGGTGCTGAACCGCAGCGCCGGCTCGACGTCCACCGCCAGCCATGTCGGGCCGTCGAGGTCGGCGAAGCGCGCCAGCGGCGCCAGGGGTAGCGCGGCGGCGATCCCGCGCGAGGTGCAGAGCATACAGCCCAGCATCCGTCCAAAGCCCTGTCGTTCTGCCTCCTCGGCGAGGGCCAGCGCTTCGGTCAGGCCGCCCGTTTTGTCCAGTTTGATATTGACCATCTCATAGCGTCCGCGCAGCCTGGGCAGGCTCTCCCGGGTATGGCAGCTCTCGTCGGCGCAAATTGGCAGCGGATGGACGAAGTTTTCCAGCGCCGCATCGGCGTCGGCAGGGAGCGGCTGCTCAAGCATCGCCACGCCGAGGTCCGCCAGCAGCTGGCAGCGCGCCGCCAGCCCCTCGCTGTGCCAGGATTCATTGGCGTCGACAATCAGCGTAGCCTCCGGCGCCGCCTGACGGATAGCGATTAACCGCTCGCTGATCAGCCGGTCGTCAAGCTTCACCTTCAACAGCTGAGCGCCCTTCTGCCACAGCGCCGCGGCGCTGGCCGCCATCTGATCCGCCGTGCCAATGACCACCGTCTGGGCGGTGATCACCCGGTTTGGCAACGTCACCCCCAGCAGCTGGGGCAAGGTTTTGCCTTCGCGCCGCGCCTGCAGATCCCACAGGGCGCAGTCAATGGCATTGCGCGCGGCGCCTGCCGGCAGCAGCCGCTGCAGCTGTTCGCGGGTAAGTCCCGCCTCCAGCTGTTCGCCGATTGCCATCACCTGGGCCATGACCGAAGCGATGCTCTCGCCATAGCGGGGATACGGGGTGCATTCCCCCACCCCTTTCACACCGTCCTCTTCCAGTTCCACCACCACCACTTTTGCCTCGCTGCGGCTACCGCGGGCGATCACAAAGGGGGTGTGGAGCGGCCAGGCTTCCTCATACACTCGCACGTTGCGCATTCCCTTGTCCTCTCTGGTAAATGTTAAATAGGGTTTGCCGTGTAGCTGGCGGATGTCATACACTACTCGCGACGTTAACTATATGTAAACAGGAAGATAACCATGTCACAAACCGTGCATTTCCAGGGCAACCCCGTTTCTGTTCAGGGCACCATTCCGCAGGCAGGCGCTAAAGCGCAGCCGTTTACGCTGGTCGCCAAAGATCTCTCTGACGTCGCGCTGAGCCAGTACGCCGGCAAACGTAAAGTACTGAATATTTTCCCGAGCATTGATACCGGCGTGTGCGCCGCATCAGTGCGTAAATTCAACCAGCTGGCCGCTGAACTGGACAACACCGTGGTGCTGTGCATTTCCGCTGACCTGCCGTTCGCCCAGTCCCGCTTCTGCGGCGCGGAAGGCCTGAGCAACGTGGTGACCCTTTCCACGCTGCGCGGCGCCTCGTTCCTCGCTGACTACGGCGTCGCCATCGCCGCCGGTCCGCTGGCGGGCCTGGCCGCTCGCGCGGTGGTCGTTATCGATGAAAACGATCAGGTTGTCTACAGCCAGCTGGTGAACGAAATCACCGAAGAGCCGGACTACGACGCCGCGCTGGCCGCCCTGAAAGCCTGATAACAGTCTGTCCGGGCGCATCGCGCCTGCGGACATGCTATGTACTCAGCCCTCGCTCTGCGGGGGCTTTTTATTGCCGCGGCGCATAGCGGGAAATAGCCCGCGCCATCGCCGGGCCGGTCAGCAGGATGGTAAACAGCCGCAGCGTCTGCAGCGCCATAATAAACGACATATCCGCCCGGGTGCCGGCGGCGATAATCGCCACCGTGTCGAGTCCGCCAGGGCTGGTGGCCAGATAGGCGGTCATGAAATCCATCTGCAGAATGTGGGTCAGGCCGAGGGCCATCAGGGCGCACATCAGGATCAGCCCAAGAATGGAGGCGATAATCTGCGGCAGCGTCTTCAGAGCCAACAGAAACACCGCCTTGTTAAACTGCAGTCCCACCGTCCAGCCCAGCACCGCGTAGGCCATCGCCAGCAGCCACTCCGGCAGCTCCAGCATCACCCAGCCGCCCCCCTGGGCCAGCGCGCCGAGCAGCATCGGCAGCAGCATGGCGCCGGAAGGAATGCGCAGCCGCACGCCCAGCCAGCAGCCCGCCGCTGTCAGCAGCAGCGTTAAAGGGAAATTAAGGGTCAACGGTGGAAACCAGACGATAGCCTGGCTCATTGTTTGCGCCTCGTTGCCCAGGGCATAGCGCACCACCAGCGCCGCCGCGCCGACGACAAACAGCACTCGCAGATACTGCATCAGCGCCACCAGGCGTACATCAGCCCCGTACTCCTGAGCCATCACCACCATTGCCGACGCCCCGCCGGGAGAGCTTCCCCAGGCGCCGGTGGCGCCCGGCAGCGCGCTGTAGCGGACCAGCAGCCAGCCGGTGAGGCCGCTGATCGCCAGGGTCGTTAACAGGATCGCCAGCACCAGCGCCCAGTTGTTGAACAGCACGCCAAAAACGGAGGGGTTAATGGCGCGGGCGATCATACAGCCGACGATAGCCTGCGCCGCCAGATAACAGGCGCGGGGGATCCTCAGCTTCACCCCGCGCAGGCTCAAAATGAGACCGGCAATCAGCGGCCCCAGCAGCAGCGCTGCCGGCAGATGAATGCGTAACAGCAGCGATGAAAAGAGAATTGAGAGCAGCAGCAATGTCAGCCATTGCCCGATCGCGCGACGCGACGCCAATATGCACCACCCCGGAAAAAGGATTAAAAAACCAGTATATACAGGTTTAGCCCGCTTTGCAGGCTGGGATACCGGCGACGAGCGTCGCCGGCGTTCAGCGATTATTCGTCGCCCTTTTTCTGACTCAAACCATATTCGCGCAGCTTATTGGCGATGGCGGTATGCGACACCCCCAGCCGCTTCGCCAGCTTACGGGTGCTGGGGTAGCTGCGATAGAGCTGGGTCAATACCGAGCGCTCAAAGCGGCGGGTAATGTCGTCCAGCGATCCTTCCATGGCCTCCTCGCCCACCGGCAGCGAGGCGACGTCGTGGTCCGGCAGCAAAATGTCCTGCGGACGCAGCTCGAATCCTTCCAGCTGGGTTAGCGCGCGATAGACCGCATTCTTCAGCTGGCGGACGTTGCCGGGCCAGCTGTAGCGGGTAAGCACCGTACTGAGATCGGCGGAGAGCTTCGGTCGGGGGATCCCCTGCTCATCGGCAAAGCGCGCAACGAACAGCTCCGTCAGCGGCATAATGTCCTGCGGGCAATCGCGCAGCGGCGGCAGATACAGCGTCAGGACATTGAGGCGATAGTAAAGATCTTCCCGGAACAGCCCTTTCTGCACCAGCTCGACCAGGTTTTTCTGCGTCGCGCAGATCACCCGCACATCGACGTGCACTTCATGATCCTCGCCGACGCGGCGGAAGGTACCGTCGTTGAGGAAGCGCAGCAGTTTGGTCTGCATTCGCGGCGACATCTCGCCAATTTCATCCAGCAGCACCGAGCCGCCGTTAGCTTGCTCGAAGAAGCCTTTTTTGCCCTGCAGCGCGTCACCGAACAGCTCGCTCTCAACGGCGTCCTCGGGAATGGAGCCGCAGTTGAGCGCCAGATAGGGTTTGCCCGCCCGCGGACTGGCCAGATGGCAGGCGTGCGCCAGCAGATCTTTACCCGTGCCGGTGTCGCCGACAATCAGCAGCGGCGCGCTGAGCATCGCCAGCTTACGCGCTTGATCCACCACGTGGCGCATTTTCGGCCCCACCGCGAGGATCTGGCTGAAGGCGCTGGTGTCCTGGCTGGTCATGGTCTGCAGCTGGCGTCCCATGCGCACGGTTGAGCGCAGCATCGCCACGGCGCCGGTCAGCACTCGCTCGTTATGCTCCCCTTCCAGATAAACCGGGGTCACTTCCAGCAGGTAGTTCTGCCCATTCACCACCACATGCTCCGCCAGCGTCTCCTGCGGGCTGCTTTCCAGCCAGCGCTGGACGTTAAAATCGTCGATCAGTTGCGCCACCGGATGGTTGCGCAGCTTCGCCTGGCTTTGGCCAAACAGCAGGCAGCTGGCGGGGTTGGCCAGTTCGACCCTGCCTTTGGTATCCAGCGACAGCACCGGCTCCGGCATCGCCACCAGCAGCGCGCTCAGCGCCAGATGTTCACGCTCGGATGGCATCCACGGCACGGTGCGCACGTCTGTCACGCCGGCGATACGGCGGATCTCCGCCATCAGGCTGCTGAAGGTGGCGAACTCCAGTTCGGCAAAATTGAGGTAGATACGGCCAATAGGGTCAATATCGATACCACGCAGATCAATGCCGCGCAGCACCAGCAAATCGAGCAATTCACGAGTCAGACCGAGGCGGTCTTCACAAAAGACTTCAAGACGCATGGGAGTGTTCACCCTAAAAGTGCCAATGACCGGAGAATAATAGGCCAGGAATGGACTTTCGGGAAGCTAACTGTCAACAATTATTGACAGCATGGCGGAAAAATGGGCGTTGCGCCGTAAAGTCAGGCGGTCAGTGGTCAATTAACCGGCCATCCGGCCGGTTAATTGGGAGTTAAGCATGGAAGGCCGGCAGCCACTGGCGGTTATGGGCGATCACGTCATCCAACGCTTGTTCGAGCTTCTCGCCGCTGACAATCAGCGGATTCAGCACCAGCGCGCGCCACGCCGTATGGCGGTTGCCGGTGATGGCGGCCTCGATGGTCAGCTGTTCGAAAGATTTCATCAGCTGCAGCAAACGCAGGGTATCGTCAGGGAACGGCGCCACGTTGAGGGGCAGCGGACCGGAAGCGGTGATCAGCGAGCTGACCTCCACCGCACAGTCATCCGGCAGGCCATTGATGGCGCCGTTGTTGCGCGTGTTGACGTGCATGATAATGCGCTTGTCGTTGTAGATGGCATTCATCAGCTCGCAGGCTGCCTCGGAATAGTACTGACCGCCACGGCCCTCCAGCGCCTTCGGTTTAACCGCGAGGTGCGGGTCGCTGTACTGTTCAAACAAGGTTTTTTCCAGCTGCTTAACCACTTCGCCACGGGTCCCTTCGCCGCCCGCCTCCGCCAGCTCCTGACGCAGCAGATCGTCCTTCATGTAGTAATAACGCAGATAGGCGCAGGGGATCATGCCTAAGCCCTGCAGGAGATGCGACGGCCAACGGAACGGCGGAATGTTGCGCGGCACCAGCGGATCCCGACCGGCATTGATCTCGGCGATGACCTCCGGCAGCCACTCTTTTCCTTTGTGCAGGATCTGGCGCACGAAGATAAAGTGGTTCAGGCCGGCGACCTGCATCACTACCTCCTTTTCGTCAGCGCATTGCAGCAGGGTGGTCACCCCTTTTTGCATAATCACCGGCACATTACACAGGCCGACGGCTTTGATGCGACTGTGGCGCAGGATCGCTTCGGTCACCATCCCCGACGGGTTGGTAAAGTTCAGCAGCCAGGCGTCAGGGCAGAGTCGTTCCATATCGGCAGCAATCGCCAGGGCGATGGGAATGGTACGGCAGGCATTGGCGAAGCCCCCTAGGCCGTTGGTCTCCTGGCCGATCAGGCCATACTTGAGAGAAATACGTTCATCGCTGATGCGGGCGTCAAGGCAGCCGGCGCGAAACTGCGAGCAGACGAAATCGGCATCGCGCAGGGCGCTCTCCCGATCCAGGGTAGCCACCACCTCGATGATCAGCCCGGCTTTGGCGATCATTCGCCGCGCCAGTCCGGCGATGATCTCGACTTTCTCTCTGCCCTCTTCAATGTCCACCAGCCATAGCGAAGCGACCGGCATCTCGTGATAGCGGTTAAGCAAACCTTCAATCAGTTCCGGGGTGTAGCTGGAGCCGCCGCCAATCACCACAATTTTGAGTCCTGACATGGTATACCTCGGTTTAGTTACGATATAACTATTTAAAACCGGCCAAACTGGCGTAACAAACGAATTAAATAGGCCTATGCATGAAGCAAATTAATGCATAAGGGAGACAACCTGTGCTTGAACAACAAAGCATCCTTGCGCTGCTGCAGACCTTTGAGGTGACCGCCCGCCATTTGAGTTTTACCCTCGCCGCGCATGAAATGAACCTGACCCAGGGGGCGGTCAGCCATCGGATCCGCAAGCTGGAGATGCATATCGGGTTTCGCCTGTTTATTCGCATGACGCGTAAACTGGCGCTGACGGAGGAAGGCAAACGCCTGCTGACGACGTTGAGCCATTCGCTGCGGGCGATTAACGATGAAATTGAGGATATTCGCGAACAGGATCTGCGCGGCACGCTGCAGATTGGTATTGCGCCGACCCTGGCCCATCTTTGGCTGATGCCGCGCCTGCCCCGCTTCCAGGCCCAGTGGCCGGGACTAAATCTACAGTTTCGCGTCCGCGCCGGGGTGATGGATTTTAACGAGGAGCGGGTAGACCTCGCGATTTATTACGGCGCCACGCGCTATCCCGATCTTTATCAACAACGGTTGATGGCGGAAAGTTTGCTGCCGGTCTGCTCTCCGGAGTATCGCCGGCAGTATCGCCCGCTGAGCGGCGGTGACGCGGCGGCGATCGTCTGGATCCATGCCTGCGAATCCACCGACGTGCAGGATCAGTTTGCCGAATGGCGCCTGTGGTGCCAGCAAAGCGGACAGGCGCTACCCTTTGACGGCCGGTATTACGCGGTGAACAACCACTCGCTGGCCATTGAGATGGCGCTGAATGGACTCGGGGTCGTGATGGGGCGTAAAACGCTGATCCAGCCGCTGCTCGCCACCGGGAGACTGGTAGCCTTGTCCGAAGACGAGGCGGAATCTCCCTTTGGCTATGATCTGATTTGTCCGCAGGAGAACCGCTCGCGCCCGCGCTTTCGCGCCTTCAGCGAGTGGCTGGCGGCGGAATGCGTATGACCGGACATTGCCCGCGGCGCGGCAGGTGCGCAAGCCTGGACTCGACCTCGCAGGCCGGGCAAGGCCAAACCGCCGCCCGGCAATGTCTCTGAGCGAAGGTTACTTCTCCAGACTGGTTTTGCTTTTCTGCAGGGTCTCTTTCAGCTGCCCAATCAACTCGCGACGAAAATCGCCGAGCCGCGGTTTATCATCGGCGATCCACGGCAGCGGGCGGCACAGCTCCATCGCCTTGATACCAAGGCGGGCAGTAAGCAGACCGGCGCCGATGCCCTGCGCGGCGCGCGCCGACAGCCGGGCCGCCAGATCCTGCGACATCCAGTCCATGCCCACCTCGCGCACCAGTTCGCTGGCGCCGGCGAAAGCGATATTCAGCAGCACCAGGCGAAACAGACGCAGGCGGCTGTAATACCCCAGCTCAATGCCGTACAGGGTGGCAATTCGGTTGATCAGCCGCAGATTGCGCCAGGCGATAAACGCCATATCCACCAGCGCCAGCGGACTGACGGCGATCATCAGCGTCGACTCCGCCGCCGAACGGCTGATTTCCCGCCGCGCCTGGGCATCGAGCACCGGCTGCACCAGCTGGGCATAGAGGCTGACCACTTCCCGGTCGCTTTGCGTTTCGTGGATGGCGGCATACCAGCGCTGCAGCGCCGGATGCGACTGATCCAGACCCGCCTGCTGCGCCAGCTTCTCACAGAAGGATTTCGCTTTGCCGACCGCGTGACTGTGCAGCATATCGCGGGCTTCATCGCGTTCGTGGGCGCGCTGGCGCAGCCGCCACAGGCGGCGCCACTCGGTGGCCACCGATCCGACGCCGGCGCCGACGATCAGCGCCCCGGCAGCGCAGCCGCCCAGCGCAATCCAGTCCTGCGTCTGCCAGGCGTTGGCGGTCCACTGCACCCCTTGCGCCACGACGCTGACGCCGAAGATCGCCAGGCCAGCGCTGACCATCCGCCGCCAGAGACTGCGTTTCGGCCGCAGCACAGACTCCACCACCGCCTCTGCCGCCCCCTCTTCCTCTTCGCCGGTCACCAGAAGCGCCGGCGCGAAGTTGTCGGCTTCCCGTCGGTCGAAGGCGCGGGCGCTTTTCAGCGGCGGCGTTTTTTCCGCCTGCAGCGGGCCATCAAAATCAATCCGCGGTTTTAACGGTTCGCTCATCGCAGTTTATCTCCAATCAAAAATTCCAGCGCCGCGTCGAGGCGAATGTGCGGCAAGGGCCGATCGACATCCATGACCTGCGGACGAAAGTTTTCAAACTGAAATCCCTGCTGCTGCCAGAAGGCCTGCCCCGGCAGGCGCGCCGGCACCTCGCCGGGATAGATGGTCAACGGCTGGCCGTCGCTCAGCCGATTGCCGCGCAGGGCGGGGATTTTCTCGCCGTTCAGCTCAATCAGCCCGCTCTGGGTCGCCTGAATGGACGCCAGCCCCAGGCAATCCATACTGATCCCCTCGAAGGCGGCATTCTGCCACGCGTCCTGGATCAGCTGCTGCAGGAGCGACACCATATTGCTGTGCTGATCCACCGTGACGTGGTCGGCTTTGGTGGCGGCGAACAGCAGCTTGTCGATGACCGGCGAAAACAGCCGGCGGAACAGGGTGCGCTGCCCGTAATGGAAGCTTTGCATCAGCTGGGTCAGCGCCAGGCGCATATCGTTAAACGCCTGCGGCCCGCTGTTCAGCGGCTGCAGGCAGTCCACCAGCACAATCTGCCGGTCGAAGCGCAGGAAGTGCTCTTTGTAGAACCCCTTCACCACCTTTTCGCAGTAGTACTTGTAGCGTTCGCGCAGCATGCCGGCGTTGCTGTGTTTATCGGCCTGCGCCAGCTTGGCTTCGCCGACGGCATCGACGTCAGGCCATGGGAAAAACTGTAGCGCCGGCGCGCCGGCCATTTCGCCGGGCAGGACAAAGCGTCCGGGCTGGATAAAGTGCAGCCCTTCACGCTTACAGGCGTGCAGATAATCCGTCCAGGCGGCGGCGATCTCGGCCAGCCGGGCCTCGTCGGCAGGGGCCAGCGGATCCAGCCCGGCGCACAACTGCCGCCAGCGGGTCGACCACTCCGCACGCTGTCCCTGCAGGAGTCCGGTCATCTGCCGCGACCAGCTCAGATAATCCTGCGCCAGCATCGGCAGATCGAGCAGCCACTCGCCCGGATAGTCGACGATCTCCAGATACAGCGTGGAGGTGTCTTTAAAATGGCGCAGCAGGGAGTCGTTGGAACGGTAGCGCAGCGCGAGACGGATCTCGCTAACGCCGCGCGTCGGGGTTGGCCACATGGGGGGCTGGCCGTACAGCTGGGCCAGCCCTTCATCGTAGGTGAATCGAGGAATGCCGAAGTCCCGCTGCGGTACGCGCTTGACGCCGAGCAGTCGCTCTTCGCGCGCAGCGCTCAGCAGCGGCAGGCGGGCGCCGGTGTGAATATTCAGCAGTTGGTTGACCAGCGCGGTGATAAACGCCGTTTTGCCGCTGCGGCTCAGGCCGGTCACCGCCAGCCGTAAATGCCGGTCAACCCCGCGGTTGACCAGCGCATTCAATTCAGTTTTCAGTCGCTTCATCGCCAGTCCGTTATGCCCTGAAGGTGTGTCTCGTCATCATAAGCTATCTGCCGGGGATAAGCAGGAGAACGTTAATCCTTTTGCGCCTTCCCCACGGCGGCGTTATTTCATCCCGCGCGTGACGCGGTTGGCCAGCCGGCTGAGCAGCGGCTCCAGCGCCACCGCCAGCAGCATTTTCAGCGGCCGTCGCGCGACCGATTTGACCGCCCAGCCGGCAACGCCCGCCGGGCCATAACGCAGCGCGGTCAGCAGCGCCAGCTTACCGACGATTTTCAGGCCGGGCTTAACCTGCTGCCCGGCGCGTTGCCATTTGCTATTCATGCGTTGCCTCACTCGTTAACAACAGGATTTACAGCTGACGAAAGCGGCTGCGCAGCGTGAAGGTGTCGGAGGTGACGTACCGTTCCATCTCACGCAGACGCTGTTCGCCGGAGGCCAGTTCGGCATCCACGGCGGCCAGCAGATCGCCATTGCTCGGCGCTTTGTGGCCGTAAAGCTCACTGTCCGGCATCGGGTCCAGGGCGAAGGTCAGAATGATGTAGGCCACCAGGACGAAGAAAAAGAGGCCAAAAATCATCGCCAGCACGGTAATCAGGCGCACCAGCTTCACCGGGACATCAAGATGCTGAGCAATACCCGCGCAGACGCCCTTGACCATCCCGCGCTGCGGGATACGCCACAGTTTTTTATTCAGATCCAGTCCAGCCATTATTTGTCTCTCCAGTTCGGATGTTCGGCATCCAGGATCGCTTCCAGCGCCTGAATGCGCTCGCGCATCCGCTTCGCGTCATCGGTCAACTGCAGCAGCCGTTGCTGCTCATTTTGCGTCAGCGTCCCGTTGGCGCCGCGATTGTTGTAGTGCAGCCACAGCCAGACCGGCAGAACAAACAGCACAAACAGCGTCAACGGAATGGCGAGAAAAAGCATGCTCATGTGTACTCCTTACAGGGGGTGAGCCGCGGCGCAACGCCGCGCCGCGCAATCGTACTTACTGGTTGGACTGATTCATTTTGGCTTTCAATGCCGCCAGCTGCTCGCTGATTTCATCGTCCGCTTTCAGTTCGGCAAACTGCTGATCCAGCGTCTGCTGCTTGCCAAAGCGGTGACTCTCCGCTTCCGCTTCCATCTGATCGATGCGACGTTCAAAGGATTCAAAGCGCGCCATCGCCTCATCCAGTTTACCGCTGTCCAGCTGGCGACGCACATCGCGGGACGAACTCGCCGCCTGATGACGCAGCGCCAGCGCCTGCTGACGGGCGCGGGTTTCGCTGAGTTTGTTCTCCAGCTCGCCAATCTCTTTCTTCATGCGCGCCAGCGTTTCATCCACCAGCTGCACTTCGTGGTCCAGCTGAGCAATAAGGTCGGTCAGCTTCTGTTTTTCGATCAGCGCCGCCCGGGCCAGATCCTCTTTCTCTTTGCGCAGGGCCAGCTCGGCCTTTTCCTGCCATTCCGCCTGCTGGGCGACCGCCTGCTCAATACGACGGGTCAGCTGTTTCTTTTCCGCCAGCGCGCGGGCCGACGTGGAACGTACCTCAACCAGCGTGTCTTCCATCTCCTGGATCATCAGACGCACCAGCTTTTGCGGGTCCTCGGCTTTCTCCAGCAGGGAGTTGATGTTGGCGTTCACGATGTCGGCAAAACGAGAAAAAATACCCATAATTTCAGTCCTCATAGTTCTGGTTGCAGGCATTCACCTGTGGCTTAGCTAATACAAATGGCGTGCCAATTTTTTATCTTATTGATTTTAAACAGAGTGGTTGCGAAACAGGCAGGGCATTGCTACAGTCACCTGGTTAATCACACTACTTAATGGCGAAATTCATCATGGCGCAGTACAAGGATAATTTGCTGGGCGAGGCCAACAGCTTTCTCGAGGTGCTGGAACAGGTTTCCCGGCTGGCTCCGCTGGACAAACCGGTGCTGGTCATCGGCGAGCGCGGTACCGGGAAGGAGCTTATCGCCAACCGTCTGCATTACCTCTCCGCCCGCTGGCAGGGGCCGTTTATCTCGCTGAACTGCGCGGCGCTGAATGACAATCTGCTCGATTCGGAGCTGTTTGGCCACGAAGCCGGGGCCTTCACCGGCGCCAGCAAGCGCCATCCCGGACGCTTCGAGCGCGCCGACGGCGGGACGCTGTTTCTCGATGAGCTGGCGACGGCCCCGATGCTGGTGCAGGAGAAGCTGTTAAGAGTGATTGAATATGGCGAACTGGAGCGCGTGGGCGGCAGCCAGCCGCTGCAGGTCAACGTCCGGCTGGTGTGCGCCACCAACGCCGACCTGCCGCGGATGGTGGAGGAAGGCCATTTCCGCGCCGACCTGCTCGACCGTCTGGCGTTCGACGTGGTGCAGCTCCCGCCGCTGCGCGAACGGCAGAGCGACATCATGCTGCTCGCCAACCAGTTTGCCATTCAGATGTGCCGCGAGCTCGGTCTGCCGCTGTTTCCCGGCTTCAGCGAACGAGCCACCGCCACGCTGCTCGGCTACCGCTGGCCGGGGAATATTCGTGAACTGAAGAACGTCGTCGAGCGCTCGGTCTATCGCCACGGCGACAGCGAGCATGAGCTGGACGCCATTATCCTCAACCCTTTCCGTCAGACCGCCGTCTCCGTGCCGGAGGCCGCGTCCGGGGACGAACTGCCCGCTCTGCCGCTGGATCTTCGCGATTTTCAGCTACAGCAGGAAAAACGCCTGCTGCAGCGGAGTCTGCTGCAGGCGAAGTATCATCAGAAGCAGGCGGCGGAGCTGTTGGGGTTAACCTATCATCAGCTCCGCGCGCTGCTGAAAAAGCATCAGCTATGAGAGGCGCGCGGCAGCAGCAGCGAGCTCACCGCCATCGCCCCCAGGCATAAGGCGGCGTTGAACCACAGGGCATACTGGGCGGCATGGGCCATACCGAGCGGCAAAAACAGCGCAAAAAGTGACGCCGTCACGGCAATCCCCATCGCCCCGCCCAGCGAGCTGCCCATCTTGTAGATCCCCGAGGCGACGCCAATTTTGTTCTCCGGCGCGTTGGCCACCGCCGTATCCGTTGACGGCGTGGCGTAGCAGCCCAGCCCGAGGCCGAACAGCACATTGCTGCCGAACACCACGCCGATATAGAGCGCCTTATCGAGAAA
The DNA here is from genome assembly GCF_040061975.1 of Klebsiella sp. GG_Kp146. Classification (NCBI taxonomy): domain Bacteria; kingdom Pseudomonadati; phylum Pseudomonadota; class Gammaproteobacteria; order Enterobacterales; family Enterobacteriaceae; genus Klebsiella; species Klebsiella sp. GG_Kp146. The sequence goes on along the minus strand of NZ_JBEAHA010000014.1, from coordinate 292,833 downwards.
GGTGCAGGATATCAGGCCGATGGCGATGGCGGTCAGCACCGGGCCGGCCATCATCGGCAGCCGGGCGCCGTAGCGCTGCAGCAGCTTCTCGCCGACCCGGATCATCGCCAGGACGGTGACCAGATAGCCGAGGGTCATCATTCCACTCTCCAGCGGCGTCAGGTGGTGCCCCTGCTGCAGCCAGATGCTGGCGATCATCATGGTGCCAATCGCCCCGTTGAGCAGAAAGTTAGACAGCACCGCCGCGCCGTACGCCCGGTTGCGAAACAGCGCAAAATCGATCAGCGCCGCCTCGCCTTTGCGCAGCCCGCTGCGAATAAACACCGCGCCAGCGATCAGCGCCCCCGCCAGCATGCTCAACGACAGCGGACTGCTCCAGCCCCAGCCGTGGCCTTTGCTGATAAACAGATTCACCAGCACCAGCCCGGCGATAAGGCTCAGCAGGCCGCCAACGTCCAGCTTCTGCTGGCTGGCGCTGGCGCTGCGGCTCTCAGGCGTGCCGCGCAGTAACGCCAGCGCCGCCAGGGCAACGGCGATGGAAAAGACAAAGATCCAGCGCCAGCCCAGGCCGGTGGCGATAGCTCCGCCGACGAAGGAGCACAGGCCGCTGCCGCCCCACGAGCCGATGACCCAGAAGCTGACCGCCCGCTGACGCGCGCGCCCCTGGTACCAGGTCTTAATCAGCGCCAGCGTCGCCGGCATAATGCACGCCGCCGACAGCCCCTGCAGCACCCGGCCGGCGAGGAACAGCCCCGGCCCCTGGGCCAGTACCAGCATGGCGCTGCCGACGATGCTCAGCCCCAGCCCGAGGGTGGTCATTCGCATGCGGCCAAACTTGTCCGCCAGGCCGCCGCTGGCCACCACGAAACAGCCGCTGAACAGCGCGCTGAGGCTGACGGCCAAGGTTAAGGTCTCAAGGGAAATATCAAGACTGCTTTTCATCGCCGGCACGACGTTAATCACCGACTGGGCAAACAGCCAGAAGGTTAAAACGCTCAGCACAATCCCCACCAGCAGACGATCGCTGCCGACATAGGGGGTGTCGCTTACGGTGACAGTGCTCATTGCATGGCCCTCCCGTTTCCGGTGATTAACGCAGATAGTGTTCCGTCAGGCCGCACCACAGCGCCGCGCCGCTAAGCAACAGCGCGTCGTTGAAGTCATAGCCCGGGTTATGCACCATGCAGCGATCCGGCTCGTCGCCAGCGCCGATAGTGAAATAACTGCCGTGGGGGTGCTGCTCCAGCATGAAGGCGAAATCTTCACTGCCCATAAACGGCTTCACCTCGCCCACCTGCTCTGCGCCAAACAGCGCTGTGGCCACCTCCCGCACCATGGCGTTAGCCGCCGGATCGTTACGTAATACCGGGCTGCCGTTAACGTGGGTCAGCGTAGCCGTGGCGTTAAAGCTCTCCGCCTGAGCCACGGCAATATCATGGATCCGCTGCAGCACGGTCTCGCGTACCTGCTCATTGAGGGTGCGCACCGTGAGCTTCATCAACACATGATCGTTAATGATATTGGGCGCATGTCCGGCCTGGATGCTGCCGACGGTCACGACCGCTGGCTCAAACGGGGTGATATTGCGCGAGACGATGGACTGCAGCGCGAGGGTAATATGGCAGGCCACCAGCGTGGCATCCACCGTATGCTCCGGTACCGCGCCGTGGCCGCCAACGCCCTTCACTTCAATATTCAGCGTATCGGAGGAGGCCATCATCGCCCCGTCGCGCAGACCGATTTTACCCAGCGGCTGACCCGGCATATTGTGCAGGCCGAAGATGGCGTCGCAGGGAAACTGGTCAAACAGACCGTCCTCGACCATCACCCGCCCGCCGTACAGCAACTCTTCCGCGGGCTGGAAAATCAGCTGCAGCGTCCCGTTAAACTGGCGGGTGCGCGCCAGATATTCAGCCGCGTAGAGCAGCGTGGTGGTGTGCCCGTCATGGCCGCAGCCGTGAAAGCGCCCGTCAACCTGGCTTGCCCACGGCTTCCCGCTCCGCTCCTGCATCGGCAGGGCATCCATATCCGCCCGCAGGCCGAGGCGTTTTTCCCCGTGGCCGACGCGCAGCGTACCCACCACCCCGGTGCCCGCCAGGCCGCGATGAACCTCGTACCCCCATTCGCCAAGCAGTCGGGCGACCTCGCTGCTGGTCTGATGCTCTTCAAAGCCGATCTCCGGCTGCTGGTGGAACCGGCGACGTAAGGCAATAAATTGCGCCTCGTTGACCTGCAAGGCTTCAAGCAACGGATGTGTCATTTTTGTTATTCCTGTGTTGTGTTTGCACGACACTTTCGAGTTTATGCGGGTGAAACAGCTTTCAGGCGCGCTTTTTTGTTTTATATTGACGAGAAATGAATGAGTGTTTTTCATACATATCGGTTATGACAAAAAACAACCGGTTGCTTTTTGTCTACAGAGGAGAACCATGTGGAGCAGCATTCAGGCGACTTTAGCGTCACTGTGCGCGATGTGCGTCAGCTAAGCCAGCCGGAGAGCGATCTGCTGACGCTGCTGTGGGTGCTGGAGGGGAGCGTAAATCTGGCGGAGGCGGAAGGTGCGCCGCAGCAGCTTGCCGTCGACGGGCTGGCGATCGTTAACCGCAACCGTCGCTGGAGCCTGCGCAGCGCCGGGGGCAACGCGGTGATGATCCTGACCCTCTCCGCCAGCTGGCTGGCCCGCCTCGACAACGCCTTTTTTGCCGTCGACTATCAGATATCGCCGCGCACCCGCGATGCCGATGACGGCCTGCGCCGCCTGATGCGCCAGCTGCTGGTGAGCGGCCTGGTCAATCATCCCGGCCATTACCGGCTGGAGGCCAACCGTTGGCTGAGTGAGATAGCGCTGCTGCTGGCCACGCGCTTCAGCCAGCCCATCGCCTTCACGCCCCGGCGCGATGCAGAAAAATGGAGCCGGAGGATAGCCAGCGTAGTGGCGCGGATCGACGCCAACTTTCAGCGCCGTCTCTCTTTACAGGAGGTGGCGGCCGCAGAGTTTGTCTCCGAGGCCTGGCTGTCACGCCTGTTTCACAAGGAGGTTGGCGTCAGTTTTGTTCAGTACCTCACCGCGCTGCGCCTGCGCCACGCCGCCGATCAGCTGTTAACCACCCGCAAACCCGTTCAGCAAATTGCCCGCGAGCAGGGGTTCGCCAGCACGCGAATGATGAGCGATCTGTTTAAGCGCCACCATGGGGTGACGCCGCGCCAGTATCGCGAGCGGTCCCCCCGGGAGCCTGGCCGACCGCGCCCGCCGCAGGGCGATCGCTGGCAGCCGGTGGCCGTGGACCGGCTCTACGCCCGCCTTAATGAGCCGGAACAACGCGACCGGGAGAGTCAGCCGCTGTTGATCAATCCGCCGCAAACCCGGGAGATTAATCTGCACCAGCGACCGGCGCGCGCCGCGGTGCTGCGCCATACCCGGATGGTGGTGACCGTGCGCGAGCTGGACGATCTGCTGCGGGAGGACGTGCGCCGCGAACTGGAGCAGTTGCACCGCGCCCTGCCGGTGTATGCCATTGATATCAACGATGCCTTTCTCAGCAGCCGCCTGTTCGGCACCGGCTGGGACGATCCGCAGATGGCTGGCTACGCCTGCTGGTACAACCTGCAGCAGATCTTCAGCTGGCTGGCGGCGATGGGCTGGCAGGTGATCCTGCATACCGGGGTCACCACCCGCAGCGATCTGCTGCAGCGCTTCCTGCAACTCGCCGCCAACCATTTTCCACCGACGACGCTCAGCAGCTGGCGCTTTGTCTGGCACTGGTCGCCGCAGGCCAGCGAAGCGGCCCGCCAGGCCGCCTGGCGGCAGCAGCGCGAGGTTCTTCACCGTCTGCTGCCGCAGCCGCAGCTGGGGATCTGGCACCGCTTTGCCGCCAGCGCGCCCGGGGACGATCCGCTGTTCCACTCGCCGCTGCTGGCGGAAGCCGATTTTCTCGCCTGCCAGGCGGATGCCAACGAACGGCTGGATCTGGCTCAGGCGGACAGCAGCAGTCTGGCCTCCAGCGAGCACTATCCGGCACATAAGCTGCGACAGATCCACAGCGCCCTGCGTCAACGGCAGCTTAACCTGCCGCTATGGCTGCTCTCGTGGAATACGCTGACCGGCGATACGCGGGACACCAACGGGCGCTTTTTTCGCGGCGCGCTGTTGATGGATAATCTGCTGGGGGTCGCGGACCAGGTCTGGCTGGCGGGCTTCTGGTTAAACTCCGGCCTCCAGGGCGAAGCCCGCGCCAACGGCAAGCTGGATACCTCCAGCCTGGCGCTGCACTATCTGCACGGGCTGCCGCGCCCGGTTTACTGGGTGCTGTGGCTCTGGCGACGGCTGCGCGGCGAGATCCTGTTTCACGACAAAAACCTGCTGCTGCTCCATCACCAGGGGCACTACCAGCTGCTGCTGCGCAATACGGTGGTCTATAACCCCTGGCTCTCCAGCGAAGCGGCTTTTATTCAACGCTTCAGCCAGCCGTACAATGTGCGGCTGCAGGGGCTCAAGGGCCGCTGGCGCATCAAACAGCACCTCTTCGATCAGCACCACGGCGCGCTGTTCCCGCTGGTGGACGCCTTTCGCAGCCGCAGCGGCCCCGACGCCGAAGATTATCAGTGGCTGATGCATCAGGCCCGTCCGGCGCTCAGCGTGGAGGAAGCCCGACTCGACGGCCACTGGCTGCGGGTCGACTCGCTGGAGAGCAACGCCCTGGCCCTGTACGAATTTACCCCTCAGTACTCCCCCGATGAGGATCCCGACGCCTGAAGCAGGCCGTGAATTTTGCGCTGGCTCTCCGTCGTCGCCGGGTTGAAAACCAGCAGCGACAGATCGGGGCGGCCCTCCACGGCAAAAGAGGTGAACTCCAGATCGAGCGGGCCCATCTGCGGGTGGTGAATGCGCTTATAGCCCTCGCCGTGGCCGGCGACGTCGTGGCTTTGCCAGAAACGGGCGAACTCGACACTCTGCTGGCTGAGCTCCGCGATCAGCTGGTCAGTTTCCGTCGTGGCGCCCATCCGCGTGACGTCGGCGCGAAAGGCATTAACGATAAGCTGCCCCACCGTCTGCCAGTCCTCCAGGGTGCAGCGGGCCTCAGGCCGGGTAAACAGGCGGCGCAGCACGTTGCGCTCCGCCAGCGGCAGCTGGCCGTAGTCGGTCAGCACCCTGGCCGCCGCCGCGTTCCAGGCGATCACGTCCCAGCTGGCGGTACGGATAATCGCCGGAATGGCGAAGGCGTCGAGCACCCGCTGCAGCCGCGGCGTCATATCATCTGTGATCGTCAAACGGGTCTGCGGCGGATGGCCGAAGGCGAGTATAAACAGATGTTCGCGCTCCGGGGTGGTCAGCCGAAGACCGCGGGCGATCCGCTCCAGCACCTCGCGGGAAGGCGCCCCGCCGCGCCCCTGTTCAAGCCAGGTATACCAGGTCGGGCTGATGCTGGCGAGCTGGGCGACCTCTTCACGGCGCAGGCCCGGCGTGCGCCGGCGTCCCGCCGGGAAGCCAAACGTTACCGGGTCGAGACGCTGGCGCCTGGCGCGGAGAAAATCACCTAAAGCATGATTGTCAGAAGTGTTCATCATCTGCCTGTAAGTCTGCCTGTTAGAATTTATACCCCGATAATGTCTCTACTTTTATAGTATGACATCGCGGGTAGGATACGCCTGATAACCCGTCCAGGAGGTTCATAATGCGTATATTTCTTACCGGCGCGAGCGGATTTATCGGCTCGCGTATTCTTCCGGCGCTGCAGGCGTCGGGCCATCAGGTTATCGGCCTCGCGCGAAGCGACGCCACGGCGCAGGCCCTGGAAGCGGCAGGGGTCGAGGTGCGCCGCGGCACGCTGGACGCCCCCGATTCGCTGCTGGCGGGCGTCGAGAGCGCCGACGCGGTGATCCATACCGCTTTCGACCACGACTTCAGCCGCTTTGCCGCCAACTGCGAGAAAGACCGCCAGGCGATCCTCACCATGGGTCAGGCGCTGCGGGGCAGCGCGCGGCCGCTGGTCATCACCTCCGGCACGCTGATGGGCGACGACGGGAGCGGCGCCCCGGCCCGCGAGTCGTGCTTTAACGCCGCGCACCCCAGCCCGCGGACCGCCTCAGAACTTGCCGGCCAGCAGCTGCTGGAGGCGGGAGTGGACGTCCGGGTCGTTCGCCTGCCGCAGGTGCATGACACCGTGCGCCAGGGGCTGCTCACCAGCTATATCGAACGCGCGGTCGCCAGCGGCGCGGTGGCCTTGCGCGGCGAGGGGAACCACCGCTGGTCCGCCGCCCATGTCGATGACGTCGCGCGCCTGTACGTCAGCGCCCTGCTGCAGGGCGCTGCGGGCGAGCGCTACCATGCGGTGGCTGAAGAGGGGATCGCATTACGGGAGATTGCCGCAGTCATCGCCCGGGGCTTAAATCTGCCGCTGACCCAGCTGGATGAGGAGCAGGCTGACGCCTGGTTCGGCTGGTTTGCCCCCTTTACCGCCCTTGACCTGCGCGCCAGCTCGGCATGGACTCGCGAGCGATTGCAGTGGCAGCCGGTCGGCCCCGGGCTGCTGGAGGATTTACGGAATATGGATTATCAAAAAGTGACGTTGTCACGATAAGCAAAAACGTTCCCCCCTGTATGACATCCGACGGGTAGGGTTACCCGCCCGTCGGACCCTCTGCTTTCTCCCCGCTATACTGAATTTATCCCCGGCGTTAGCGTCGCTTCCACCGTCCGGTCAACCGCGGCCAAACAGAGCTGACTGGCGATATCGGCGATAAAAAGTTACCATGTTTCATTATACAGACTCGGTTCCGCGACTATTTTAATCAATTGACTGAATACTATACGCACCCGGTAACCGCATTATCCTTCAGGCTTGTTGAAGGCGGTGGTGAATGTCTATGAATCTTAATAAGATAGAGTTCAACTCTATAATCAAACAGAAAATATGCGCCTGAAATTGTCATCTCTCCTGGCAGCGGTTTCCCTGCTGTGTGGGCAGGCTTTTGCCGCCCCTGCGCTCCCCGACCGCGCCGATATTCGCGACAGCGGTTTCGTCTATTGCGTCAGCGGCCAGGTTAATACCTTTAATCCGCAGAAAGTGAGCAGCGGACTGATCGTCGATACGCTGGCCGCGCAGATCTACGATCGCCTGCTTGACGTCGACCCTTATACCTATCGGCTGGTCCCCGAGCTGGCGGAGAGCTGGGAAGTCCTCGATAACGGCGCCACCTACCGCTTTCACCTGCGCCGCCACGTCCCGTTTCAACGCACGGCATGGTTCTCCCCGACGCGGGATTTCAACGCCGATGACGTGATTTTCACCTTTGGCCGCATTTTTAACCGCGATCACCCCTGGCACAACGTCAACGGCAGCAGCTTCCCCTACTTCGACAGCCTGCAGTTTGCTGACAGCGTGGAGAGCGTCCGCAAGCTCGATAATCAGACCGTGGAGTTTCGCCTCAAGCGGCCGGATGCATCATTCCTCTGGCATCTGGCCACCCACTATGCGTCGATTACCTCCGCCGAATATGCCGCCCGCTTAACGCAGGACGATCGTCAGGAACAGCTCGATCGCCAGCCGGTGGGCACCGGCCCGTTCCAGCTGTCTGAGTACCGCTCCGGGCAGTATGTTCGCCTGCAGCGCCACCCCGGCTACTGGCGCGGCAAGCCGTTGATGCCGCAGGTGGTGGTTGACCTCGGCTCCGGTGGAACCGGCCGCCTGTCGAAACTGCTGACCGGCGAATGCGACGTGCTGGCCTGGCCGGCCGCCAGCCAGTTGACGATCCTGCGTGACGACCCGCGCCTGCGCCTGACGCTGCGTCCGGGGATGAACATTGCCTGGCTGGCCTTCAACACCGCCAAGCCGCCGCTGGACAACCCGGAGGTGCGCCACGCGCTGGCGCTGGCCATTAACAACCAGCGCCTGATGCAGTCTATCTACTATGGCACCGCGGAGACGGCGGCGTCGATGCTGCCGCGCGCCTCGTGGGCCTACGATAACGACGCTAAGATTACCGAATATAATCCCCAGGAGGCCCGTACCCGCCTGAAGGCCCTGGGGCTGGAAAATCTGACCCTCAAGCTGTGGGTTCCCACCAGCTCGCAGGCGTGGAACCCCAGCCCGTTGAAAACAGCAGAGCTGATCCAGGCGGATATGGCGCAGATTGGCGTCAAGGTGATCATCATGCCGGTGGAGGGGCGCTTCCAGGAGGCGCGGCTGATGGACATGAACCATGACCTGACGCTCTCCGGCTGGGCGACGGACAGTAACGATCCGGACAGCTTCTTCCGGCCGCTGCTGAGCTGCGCGGCGATCGCCTCGCAAACCAACTTTGCCCACTGGTGTAACCGGGAATTTGATGACGTGCTGCAAAAAGCGCTGCTCTCGCAGCAGCTCTCCTCGCGGATGGACGCTTACAAAGAGGCCCAGCGCATCCTCGCTCGTGAACTGCCGGTCCTGCCGCTGGCCTCGTCGCTGCGGTTGCAGGCCTATCGCTATGATATGAAAGGCCTGGTGCTTAGCCCCTTCGGTAACGCTTCGTTCGCTGGCGTATCGCGGGAGAAAACCGAAGAGGTGAAAAAACCATGATTATTTTTACCCTGCGCCGTCTGCTGCTGTTGCTGGTCACCCTCTTTTTTCTGACCTTTGTCGGCTTCAGCCTGAGCTACTTCACTCCCCATGCCCCGCTGCAGGGCGCGACACTGTGGAATGCATGGCTGTTCTGGTTTGAAGGGGTGCTGCACTGGGATTTTGGCGTCTCCAGCATTAACGGCCAGCTGATTTCCGAGCAGCTGCGCGAGGTGTTCCCGGCGACCATGGAGCTGTGCATCCTCGCCTTCGGCTTTGCCCTGCTGATTGGCATTCCGGTGGGGATGATCGCCGGCGTGATGCGCAACAAATGGCCCGATACCCTGATCAGCGCCGTCGCGCTGGTCGGTTTCTCGATCCCGGTCTTCTGGCTGGCGCTGCTCCTGACCCTCTTCTTCTCCCTGACCCTCGGCTGGCTTCCGGTCTCCGGCCGCTTCGACCTGCTGTATGAGGTGAAAAACGTCACCGGTTTCGCGCTGATTGACGCCTGGCTTTCGGACTCGCCGTGGCGCCATGAGATGATCGTCAGCGCCGCCCGGCATATGGTGCTGCCGGTGCTGACCCTGGCGGTAGCCCCCACTACCGAAGTGATCCGCCTGATGCGCATTAGCACCAGCGAGGTGTATGACACCAACTACGTCAAGGCGGCCGCCACCCGCGGCGTCTCGCGACGCAAAATTTTACTGCGCCACGTGCTGCACAACGCCCTGCCGCCGGTGATCCCGCGCCTCGGCCTGCAGTTTTCCACCATGCTCACCCTGGCGATGATCACGGAGATGGTGTTCAGCTGGCCAGGGCTGGGCCGGTGGCTTATCAACGCCATTCGTCAGCAGGACTACGCGGCGATCTCCGCCGGAGTGATGGTGATTGGCGCGCTGGTGATTATTGTCAACGTGATTTCCGATATTCTCGGTGCCATGGCTAACCCACTGAAACATAAGGAATGGTATGCCCTACGATAGCGTTTATCTGGAAAAGCGTCCACCCGGCGCGCTGCGCACCGTATGGCGTAAATTCTATGGCGACACCACGGCGATGATCGGCCTGTACGGCTGCGCGGGGCTGCTGCTGCTTTGCGTCTTCGGCGGCTGGTTCGCCCCTTACGGCATCGACCAGCAGTTCCTCGGCTACCAGCTGCTGCCGCCATCGTGGTCGCGTTATGGGGAAGTCTCTTTCTTCCTCGGAACCGATGACCTGGGGCGCGATGTGCTCAGCCGACTGCTGAGCGGCGCGGCGCCGACCGTCGGCGGCGCTTTTGTCGTCACCCTCGGCGCCACGCTGTTTGGCCTGGTGCTGGGCGTCATTGCCGGATCGACCCACGGCCTGCGCTCGGCGGTGATGAACCATATCCTTGATACCCTGCTCTCCATCCCCTCGCTGCTGCTGGCGATCATCGTCGTCGCCTTTGCCGGGCCGCACCTCAGCCATGCGATGTTTGCCGTCTGGCTGGCGTTGCTGCCGCGGATGGTGCGCTCCGTCTACAGCATGGTCCACGATGAGCTGGAGAAAGAGTACATCATCGCCGCCCGCCTCGACGGCGCGTCGACGCTGAATATTCTGCTGTTCGCCATCCTGCCCAATATCGCCTCCGGCCTGGTGACCGAGATCACCCGCGCCCTGTCGATGGCTATTCTGGATATCGCCGCGCTGGGCTTTCTTGACCTCGGCGCTCAGCTGCCTTCGCCGGAATGGGGAGCGATGCTGGGCGATGCGCTGGAGCTTATCTATGTTGCGCCGTGGACCGTGATGCTGCCCGGGGCCGCGATTATGCTCAGCGTACTGCTGGTCAACCTGCTGGGCGACGGTATTCGCCGGGCGATCATTGCCGGGGTAGAATAATGCCGTTACTCGATATTCGTCACTTAACCATCGAATTCAAAACCAACGAAGGCTGGGTAAAAGCCGTCGACCGCGTCAGCCTGACCCTGACCGAAGGCGAAATCCGTGGCCTGGTAGGGGAATCCGGCTCCGGGAAGAGCCTGATCGCCAAAGCTATCTGCGGCGTGACAAAAGACAACTGGCGGGTCACGGCCGACCGCATGCGTTTCGACGACATCGATCTGCTGCGGCTGTCGAACCGCGAGCGCCGGAAACTGATCGGCCACAACGTGTCGATGATATTCCAGGAGCCCCAGTCGTGCCTCGACCCCTCTGAGCGCATCGGCCAGCAGCTGATCCAGAGTATCCCTGGCTGGACCTACAAGGGCCGCTGGTGGCAGCGGCTGGGCTGGCGTAAACGTCGGGCCATCGAGCTATTGCACCGCGTCGGGATTAAAGATCACAAAGACGCCATGCGCAGCTTCCCCTATCAGCTGACCGAAGGCGAATGCCAGAAGGTGATGATTGCCATCGCCCTGGCCAACCAACCGCGCCTGCTGATCGCCGATGAACCGACTAACGCCATGGAGCCCACGACGCAGGCGCAGATTATCCGCCTGCTGACGCGGCTCAACCAGAACAACAACACCACCATTTTGCTGATCAGCCACGATCTGCAGATGCTCAGCAAATGGGCGGATAAAATCAACGTCATGTACTGCGGGCAGACGGTGGAGAGCGGGCCCAGCGAAGAGCTGATCACCCTGCCGCATCACCCCTACACCCAGGCGTTAATCCGCGCGATCCCGGATTTTGGCAGCGCCATGCCGCATAAAAGCCGTCTCAACACCCTGCCGGGGGCGATACCGCTGCTGGAGCAGCTGCCCATCGGCTGTCGGCTGGGGCCGCGCTGCCCGTACGCCCAGCGCGAGTGTATTGAAACCCCGCGTCTTACCGGGGCGCGCAATCACCTGTACGCCTGTCATTTCCCGCTGAACATGGAGAAAGAGTGAAATGGTCGAAACATTGCTGGAAGTGCGCCAACTCAGTAAGACCTTTCGCTATCGCACCGGCTGGTTTCACCGCCAGACGGTGGAGGCGGTTAAGCCGCTGAGTTTTACCCTGCGCGAACGGCAGACGCTGGCGATTATCGGCGAGAATGGCTCCGGAAAATCCACCCTCGCGAAGATGCTGGCGGGCATGGTGGAGCCCACCAGCGGCGAGGTGCTGATCGATGACCATCCGCTGACCTTCGGGGATTACTCCTACCGCAGCCAGAAGATTCGTATGATCTTTCAGGATCCGTCGACGTCGCTAAACCCGCGCCAGCGCATCTCGCAGATCCTCGATTTTCCGCTGCGGCTGAATACCGACCTTGACGCCGAAGCGCGGCAGAAACAGATCATCGACACCCTGCGCATGGTCGGCCTGCTGCCGGACCACGTCAGCTACTATCCCCATATGCTGGCCCCGGGTCAGAAGCAGCGTCTTGGCCTCGCCCGGGCGCTGATCCTGCGCCCGAAGGTCATCGTCTGCGATGAGGCGCTGGCCTCGCTGGATATGTCGATGCGTTCCCAGCTCATCAACCTGATGCTGGAGCTGCAGGAGAAACAGGGCATCTCTTACATCTATGTCACCCAGCACCTGGGAATGATGAAGCACATCAGCGATCAGGTGCTGGTGATGCATAACGGGGAAGTGGTTGAGCGCGGCAGCACCGCCGATGTGCTGGCCTCACCGTTGCACGACCTGACCCGACGCCTGATCGCCGGCCACTTCGGTGAGGCTCTCACCGCCGACGCCTGGCGCAAAGACGGCAAATAGCGCCGTCTCATTCACCTCGCCCGCAGACCTCACGCCGGCGCGTGGCCAGCGGTTCGCTTAAGGATGGCCACCGCGCTGGCGATGTCCGGCGCCAGCCAGCGATCGTCCTCCCAGCCAGGCACGCTTTCGCGCAGCAGGTCTCGCGCCCGGCGCGTGCCCGCCGCCAGCTTCTGCGGCTCGTGAAAATCGAGCCCCTGGGCGGCGAGTAAATATTCGATGCCCAGGATCTGATAGAGGTTGCCCAGCAGGCGCTGCAGTTTCAGCGCTGCGCCGGTGCCCAGGCTTAAATGATCCTCCTGCAGACCCGAGGTAACAAAATTATCCAGCACCGCCGGCTGCGCCAGCTGCTTGTTTTCCGCGCACAACGACGCGGCGACGTACTGGGCAATCATCATGCCTGAATTCACGCCCGGTCGGGCAACCAGGAACGCCGGCAACCCGCTCACCAGAGGATTCACCAGCCGGTCAAGGCGTCGTTCAGCGATGGCGCCCAGCTCAGCCATGGCAATGGCCAGCAAATCGCAGGCCATCGCCACCGATTCGCCGTGCGGATGCGCCTGGGAGACCACCCGCCACTGCTCAACGGTTCCCAGGATCAGCGGATTATCAGTACAGGCGTTGAGTTCGATATTTATCTGCGTCTGCGCGTGGCTAAACTGATCGCGGCAGGCGCCATGCACCTGAGGCATCGAGCGAAGGCTTAGCGCATCCTGGGTGCGAAGTCCTTCACTTTCGGCCAGCAGACGGCTGTCCGCCAGCAGCTCACGCAGCCGCTGGCCGCTGGTCTGGATCCCGGGGCTGGCTTTCAGCGCCAGGATCTCGGCATCGAATGCCACAAGCTGGCCGCGCAGCGCTTCAAAGCTCATCGCGCCGGTTACATCGGCCCAGTTCATTAAGCGCTCGGCGTCGTCTAACGCCAGACAGGCCAGACCGGTCATGCACGGCGTACCGTTGACCAGACTCAGCCCCTCTTTCGCTCCCGGCGCGATGGGCTGCAGATCTAGCTGCGACAGGACCTCTGCCGCTGACCACGTTCGCCCCTGCCAGAGCACATCGCCAACCCCCATCAGGGCCAGGCCAATGTGCGCCATATGCGTTAAATAGCCAACTGACCCCTGGGAGGGCACCTGAGGGGTGACGCCATGCTGCAAAAACGCCAACAGCTGCTGCACTATCCCGGCGGAGATCCCGGATTTACCGTGGCTGAAATTGGCCACCGCGGCGCACATAATTGCCCGGGTTGGGGCGACCTCCAGCAACGGTCCCACCCCGCAGGCGTGGCTGAGCAACGTATTGCGCGACAGCTGGTGTAGCTGCGCTTCCGGCAGCGTAATATTGCACAGCGCCCCCAGCCCGGTGTTGATCCCATAGGCTACCTGGCCGGCTTTAACGATATGCTGGACAATCGCCCGCCCTTGCGCGATACGCGACCAGGCGCTGTCGCTGAGGCTCAAGGTCGCCTCGCCCCGCGCAACGCAAGCCACCTCCTGCCAGCGTATCGGCGCATCGCCCCACTGGATCATTTTCATACGACCTGTCCTGGCTGTTGGTGGCTGGAGATAAATTGCTTGAAGCGCGCGGACCCCTGGCTGCCAAACAGCGCCTCTGGCGCACCGTCGCAGTCAATCGTCCCCTGGTGCATAAAGACCACCCGGTTGGAAACATGGCGGGCGAATCCCAGCTCGTGGGTGACCACCAGCATCGTCCGTCCCTCCTCCGCCAGGCTGCGCATCACCTTTAGCACCTCGCCGACCAGTTCGGGATCCAGCGCTGAGGTAGGTTCATCAAAGAGCATGACGTCCGGCTCCATGGCCAGCGCGCGGGCTATCGCCACGCGCTGCTGCTGGCCGCCGGAGAGCTGCGCAGGATAGAAATCCTTTCGGTTCAACATCCCCACTCGCTCCAGCAACTGCTCAGCCTGTTCAATGCAGGTCCGTTTGTCCCGTTTGAGCACATAATGCGGCCCCTCAATGACATTCTGCAGAACCGTCATATGCGACCAGAGGTTAAAACTTTGGAAGACCATCCCCAGCCGCGAGCGCAGGCGCTCTATCTGCCGGGGGTTCGCCGCCAGCCGATGCCCGCGGGCATGATGCTTCATTTCAATCGTCTCGCCGCCGACGCTGACCACTCCGGCATCGGGCGTTTCCAGCAGGTTAATGCAGCGCAGCAGCGTACTTTTACCGGAGCCGCTGGCGCCGAGGATCGAAATGACATCGCCCTGCTGCGCCTGAATGGTGATCCCCTTCAGGACATCCAGGGAGCCAAAGGACTTATGAATATCGCTGACCGATAAGGTCACCGGACGTGAATCGAGCATCTTACTCTCCTTTGGTTATCGGCTTGAGCGACACGGTCGCCGGATTTTGCCGGGTATGCGGGGTTAAACGCCGTTCAAGCAGGGCGTACAGCTGCACAATGATGAAATTGAGCAGCAGGTAGATGGCCGCCGCACAGAGGAATACCTCCATCGTCCGGTAGGTACGCTGAATAATCTGTTGGGCCACCCCCGTGACGTCCCAGACGGTCACCAGGCTTGCCAGCGCCGTCGACTTGACCAATAAAATGGCCTCCGTGGAGTAGGCTGGCAGCGCATAGCGCAGCATCACCGGGGCAATGATCCGCCGCAGCAGCAGCCAGCGCGACATACCGCAAGCCTGGCCGGCTTCAATCTGGCCCGGCGGTATCGCCAGCAACCCGCCGCGCAGAATTTCCGCGGTATAGGCCGCCGTACAGAGCGCCAGCGCCAGAACGGCGCAGATAAAGGGTTCGCGCAGCAGCGGCCACAGGAAACTGTGGCGGATCACCCCAAACTGACCCAGCCCGTAATAAATGAGAAACAACTGGATCAGCAATGGCGAACCGCGAAAGATCAGGATATAGCCTTTGGCGAAACCGCTAGCCAGCGGCCAGTGGCTCATTCGCAGCGCCAGAACGCCGAGGGCCAGTACGCCGCCGAGGATAAAAGAGCAGATAAAGAGCCCCAGCGTCACCGGCAGCGCCGCGCCGAGCTTCAACAACGTCTCACCGAGAAAGGCAAAATCGATAATCATATGGGCTCCTTACGCCTGCGCGGCGCTGCGACGCAGCCAGGCGCGGTTCAGACGGCTCTCTGCCCGGGTAAACGCGCGGTTAGAGAGCAGCGTCAGGATCAAATAGCAGCCGCCGCCGATGAGATAGAACAGGAAATAATCGCGGGTAGAGCCAGCGGCAATCTGGCTGGCGCGCATCAGTTCAACCATCCCGGTCACCGATACCAGCGCCGAATCTTTGAGGCTCATTTGCCAGACGTTGGACAAACCCGGCAGCGAATAACGGACAATCTGCGGCAACAGGATGCGCTGCAGGATCCGCCAGCGCGGCATGCCAATGGCGGAAGCCGCCTCCACTTCACCAGGCATCAGCGCCAGACGAGCAGCACGGTAGACTTCCGCCTGATACGAGGAAGAGATCAAGCCAATCGCCAGGGCGCCAATCAGAAATGGCGGAACCTCAATAAAGCCGTCTGCGCCAAACAGGCGCCCCAGCCATGAAATCATCCCTGAGCCGCCAAAATAAAACAGATAGATCACCAGTAATTCAGGGATACCGCGGAATACCACCGACCAGGCGGCGCCGAACCAGCGCGCTGGCGCGTGGCGGGACAGCTTCGCGGCGGCGATAACGCCGCCCACCCCCGCACCGACGGCCAGCGCCGCGAGCGACAGCAGCAACGTAGTCAGCGTTGCGCTGAGGATCAGCGTCCCCCACCCGTTTTCACCCAAACTCAGAAGATTTAACATGGTTGCCTCGCTCAGGGAGTCACGTCGCTTTTAAACCATTTCTCACTCAGTTTTTTTACCGTCCCATCGGCCAGCGCCGCCTGAATGGCGCTATCCAGTTTCGCTTTGAGATCGGTATCGGTGAGGCGCACGCCCATCGCCTCACCGCCTCCCCAGATCGGCCCGCTCATCAGCGGACCGCTCAATGCCAGATTGTTATTCTCCGGTCGCGACAGGGTGGTGTTGGCAAAGGTAATATCATCAAACACCGCATCGATGCGCTCAGCCTGCAGGTCGAGGATCGCATCCGCTGAGTTGTTATATTCCCGGACGTCAGCGATATCCTTGAAATACTTGTCAATAAACGGGGTGTACACGGTGCCGGACGCGATGCCGATGGTTTTCCCTTTCAACGCCGCGCGCAGAGGCGCAATCGCCGCCTGAATCTCTTTCTCATCATCATGAAGCTTAACCGTCGGAGACGGAGGGAGCAGTGACCCTTTTACCGCAATGAAAGAGGCCGGCGTGGCAGCGTAGGCCTGGGTAAACGCCACGACCTTCGATCGCTCCGGGGTGACGACGATAGCGTCCATGATCACGTCATATTTTCCGGCGTTAAGTCCGGCAATCATGCCATCCCAGTTCTGCACCACCAGTTTGCATTCGATCTGCATCCGCTGGCATAAATTCGCCATAAGCTCGGGCTCGAAACCGCTGAGTTTCCCGCCGGGAAGCGTCAGATTCCAGGGTTCATAGCCGCCTTCCGTAGCGATGGTGATCGATTTCCACTCTTTAGCGTATGTTGAGCCACCAGACAGCAGTAGCCCCGAAAACAGGGTGACCAGGCAGGCCTGGCGGAAAGTAATACGCTGTTGCATTTTCATTCTCCCGATCGCGTTTTGTCATGATGGCTCTGGTCAAGGCGATAAGATAATTCGCAGATGACTGCTCATGTATATACAAGCATTGACAAACCCGCACACGCGCTCAATGATGGATTTGTGAGCCCTGTTGTAAATAATTTGTAAGAACATTGAGACAAACGTGTAACAAATACTATCCACTTCAGACTTCCGCCGAGCAAACTATGATCACCTATTTTGATTACGCTACCTTGCCCGTCACGCCATGGAAGAACGGCGCCGGCGCCACCCGGGAAATTATCGCCGTTCCTTCCGTAGATGCACCTTTTCTCTGGCGCGCGAGCATTGCCACCCTGCACGCCGATGGCCCATTCTCCCCTTTTCCCGGCGTCGACCGGACGATCGTCCTGCTGGCGGGGCAACCGCTACGGCTGCGCGGGGAGGAAATCGACCATCCGCTGGCGCGCTGGCAGCCGTGGGCGTTCCCCGGCGAATGGGCGCTGTCCAGCGTCGGGATCGTTGAGCCTGGACTGGACTTCAATGTCATGACCCAGCGCGGGCGAGCCCTCGCGCAGGTTGAGGTGGTGAGCGACCGGCAGCGACCGGCCACTGACGGGGTTGCCTATGTGCTGCAGGGTGAATGGGATCTGGCCGGACGGCGCTGCGCCGTCGGCAGCGGGCTCTGCTGGCACGGCGATGCTCCGGGGGAGTTGCGGCCTCTCAGCGCCGATGGGCGTCTGCTGCTGGCGGCGATTGCGCTCAAATAGTCAGCAGAGAAAAATGGTATACTTGAGCCATCGCGATCGGCTTTTGCCCCGCGCGGCGCGGGCCGGCTGAAAAATATCGTGACACAAGGGGTCGTCAGTGGGATATAATTCCCGGCTAAATTTGAGTTATTTTGAAATAACAATGTTAACGTTATGATTGTTAAAGTAAAAATAAGCAATAACGATAAGGATTAAAGCTATGGGTTTTCTTTCCGGTAAGCGCATTTTGATCACTGGCGTCGCCAGCAAACTGTCCATCGCCTACGGTATTGCGCAGGCAATGCACCGCGAAGGCGCGGAACTGGCATTCACCTATCAGAATGAAAAACTGAAAGGTCGCGTTGAAGAGTTTGCTGCCGCGCTGGGTTCTGACATTGTGCTGCCGTGCGACGTTGCTGAAGATGAGAGCATCACCGCGCTGTTCACCGAGCTGGAAAAAGTCTGGCCAAAATTCGATGGTTTCGTCCACTCTATCGGTTATGCCCCGGCTGACCAGTTAGACGGCGACTACGTCAACGCGGTCACCCGCGAAGGTTTCAAAATTGCGCACGACATCAGCGCCTACAGCTTCGTGGCGATGGCTAAAGCCTGCCGCACGATGCTGAACCCGGATTCTGCTCTGCTGACGCTCTCCTACCTGGGCGCCGAGCGCGCGATCCCGAACTACAACGTGATGGGTCTGGCGAAAGCCTCTCTGGAAGCGAACGTGCGCTATATGGCGAACGCGATGGGTCCGGAAGGCGTTCGCGTCAACGCTATCTCCGCCGGTCCGATCCGTACCCTGGCCGCGTCCGGTATCAAAGATTTCCGTAAAATGCTGGCGCACTGCGAAGCGGTCACCCCGATCCGTCGCACCGTCACCATTGAAGACGTGGGTAACAGCGCAGCCTTCCTGTGCTCCAACCTGTCTGCGGGTATCTCCGGTGAAGTCGTTCACGTTGATGGCGGGTTCAGTATCGCCGCTATGAACGAGCTGGAACTGAAATAAGTTCCTTCCCCCTCCTCGCCCCGGTGAGGAGGGTTTTCCCTTCCCAGGCCTTGCGCTCCCCCTGTTATTCCAATCGGCTATTTGTTAGCACGTATCAATATTTTCTCCTGCTTCCGGGTTACGCCAGGATAGTTCTGCATAAACGATCCGCGGAACGGCGGTTCGCCACATACCGAACAAGGAAAGCCCATGGAGCCACGCCGCGTGAATGGCAAAAACCACTGGTATCACGAAACCCAGTCAACAATCTGCCCGGTGGATGTCCTGCCGCTCGTCCCTGAAGCCGCCCATGTTGAAGACCGCTTTTTGCTGGACCTGACGCTGCCGGACGCCTGGCTACACGCCCATACAGGCTGGCTACGCCCCGCGCGCCAGCTCGCCGAGCGGCTGTTTCCCGACCAGGTGCCGGTATGCCGCCTGCAAACCTTTACCGCCTACGATCGCCTGAGCACTGCGCTGACCGTCGCCCAGGTCTACGGCGTCCAGCGGCTGTGTAACCACTATGCCGCCCGCCTGGCGCCCCTGCCGGGGCCCGACTCTTCGCGCGAGAGCAACCGTCGTCTGGCGCAGATCACCCAATACGCTCGTCAGCTCGCCGGTTCACCCTCCGTCATTAACGCCCTTTCCCGCAGCCAGCTGGACGAAGTGGGCCTGACCAGCCGGGATATTATCCTCATCAACCAGATTATCGGTTTTGTCGGCTTCCAGGCGCGGGCGATTGCCGTGCTGCAGGCGGCGCAGGGCTTCCCGGTGCGCTGGATCCCCGGAATGCCGCAGCAAGAGGAGGCGCCCGCCGGCCTGTTTGCCATCCCACCGGGAGAGTGGCAAACCGACATTGAAGATCCCGATCTGCAGTATGCCGATGACGAGCGCCAGCGGCGCATCGCCAGCTGGCAGTCGCTGCCCGGCCTGGGCCCGCTGGCTCCGCTGCTGGCCTGCGACCCGCAGTTGATGGCGCCGCTGGAGACGCTGTTACGCCAGCTCAGCGGCAACGATACCTTTGGCCCGCAGGTCGCCTTACTCACCGCGCGCACCAATGGCAGCGCCACCTGTTTTGACGCCTGGCTCCCCCACTGGCATGGTGAAGAAGCGTTCGCCAGCCATTTACGGGAGGGCGATCAGGCTCTCCATCACTGGCTTGGGCAGCATCCTCAGTCGCGCGCGCTCGTTACCGCGGTACAGTTGTTAACCCGCTCCCCGGACCGGTTTAGCGCCGCCCAGTTAACACCCCTCGGCGAATATGGACTCTCAGCGGAACAAGCGATCGATCTGTTAACCTGGAGCGGGCTGTGCGGCTGGATGAATCGTCTGAAAATCGCCCTCGGCAATGTGCGTCAGCAGACGTAAATTGCTGAAACAGCGCTTGCTGCGACAGGCATAATCGCGTAAAAATGTCAGCCGCTCTTTTAGCCACGAAAATACCTAATTATGTTTCAGGATAACCCGCTGCTAGCGCAGCTTAAACAGCAACTGCATTCCCAGACGCCGCGCGCGGAAGGGGTCGTTAAGGGCACGGAAAAGGGCTTTGGCTTCCTCGAAGTGGACGCTCAGAAGAGCTACTTCATTCCGCCGCCGCAGATGAAAAAAGTGATGCATGGCGACCGTATCGTTGCGGTGATCCATTCTGAAAAAGAACGCGAAAGCGCCGAGCCGGAATCGCTGGTTGAGCCTTTCCTGACCCGTTTCGTCGGTAAAGTCCAGAAGAAAGACGATCGCCTCGCTATCGTTCCTGACCATCCGCTGCTGAAAGACGCCATTCCCTGCCGCGCCGCCCGTGGCGTTGAGCATGATTTCAAACAGGGTGACTGGGCCGTCGCTGAAATGCGCCGTCATCCGTTAAAAGGCGACCGCGGATTTTACGCGGAGCTGACCCAGTTCATCACCTTCAGCGACGACCACTTCGTCCCGTGGTGGGTGACGCTGGCGCGCCATAATCTGGAAAAAGAGGCACCGGACGGCGTCGCCACCGAGATGCTTGACGAAGGGCTGACACGCCGCGATTTGACCGCCCTCGACTTCGTCACCATTGACAGCGCCAGCACCGAAGATATGGACGATGCGCTGTATGTCGAATCTGGCGCCGACGGCAAATTGTTGCTGACGGTGGCGATCGCTGACCCGACCGCATGGATTGCCGAAGGCAGCAAGCTGGATAACGCCGCAAAAGTTCGCGCCTTTACCAACTATCTGCCGGGCTTCAACATCCCGATGCTGCCGCGCGAACTGTCAGACGACCTGTGTTCCCTGCGTGCCGATGAAGTGCGCCCGGTGCTGGCCTGCCGGATGACCCTGGCGGCCGATGGCACCATTGAAGACAACATCGAGTTCTTTGCCGCCACCATCGAATCGAAAGCCAAGCTGGCCTATGACGACGTCTCTGACTGGCTGGAAGGCCGCGGCAGCTGGCAGCCGGGCAGCGAGGCAATCGCGCAGCAAATTACGCTGCTGAAGGACGTGTGTCAGCGTCGCAGCGAATGGCGTCAGACCCACGCGCTGGTGTTTAAAGACCGCCCGGATTACCGTTTCGTCCTCGGCGAAAAAGGCGAAGTGCTGGACATCGTCGCTGAACCGCGTCGTATTGCCAACCGTATTGTCGAAGAGTCGATGATCGCCGCCAACATCTGTGCCGCCCGCGTTCTGCGCGACAAGCTCGGCTTCGGCGTTTATAACGTCCACACCGGCTTCGACCCGGCGAATACCGAACAGCTGGCTGCCCTGCTGAAGACCCACGACGTACACGTTGATCCGACGGAAGTGCTCACCCTGGAAGGTTTCTGCAAGCTGCGTCGCGAACTGGACGCCCAGCCGACCGGTTTCCTCGACAGCCGCATACGTCGTTTCCAGTCGTTTGCTGAAATCAGCACCGAGCCGGGCCCGCACTTTGGTCTCGGTCTTGAGGCCTACGCCACCTGGACCTCGCCGATCCGTAAGTATGGCGACATGATCAACCACCGTCTGCTTAAGGCCATCATCAAAGGCGAAACCATTGCGCGCCCGCAGGATGAAGCCACCGTGCAGATGGCGGAGCGCCGTCGTCTCAACCGCATGGCCGAACGCGATGTCGCCGACTGGCTGTATGCCCGTTTCCTCAACGATAAAGCCGGCACCGACACCCGCTTTGCGGCGGAGATCATCGACATCAGCCGCGGCGGGATGCGCGTGCGTCTGGTGGACAATGGCGCGGTCGCCTTTATTCCGGCCCCGTTCCTTCACGCCGTGCGCGACGAACTGGTCTGCAGCCAGGAAAACGGCACCGTGCAGATCAAGGGAGAAGTGGTCTACAAAGTGACCGATGTTATCGATGTCACTATCGCTGAAGTCCGCATGGAAACTCGTAGCATCATTGCTCGTCCGGCTGCCTGACGTCTCATCACAGCGGTTCCTCCGGGAACCGCTCCTTCTTTCCTCCCTGTCCCGCCATTTCCGTCGCACCGATTAAGGTTGTGCGTTTTTTTCGCTTCTCTTTTTCACCCATTTTTAGCATCATTGATTTCATTCGTTTTTGTTACCAGGATAATGCCATGTCAGATGTGAATGCCCACCTGCTCGCCCAACGTATCGATACCGTGCTGGATATTCTGGTTGCCGGTGATTACCACTCTGCGATCCATAATCTGGAGATCCTCAAAGCGGAGCTGCTGGCGCTGGCGGCAGACGACGCCGAGCAAAACAAACCACCCAAAGCGCCCTGGGAAATCTGATTATCGCCCACATGCCGCAACCGGCGATGCTGACCGGTTGCTCGCCGTATAGCCCCCTAACAGTGATGTTGCTATGAACGCCCGACAACAAAGTATTTTGCAAGTGGTCATCGATAAAGGCCGCATGAGCGTCGCCGATCTGGCGAAGATGACCGGAGTCTCAGAGGTCACCATCCGTCAGGATCTGAACCTGCTGGAGAAGCAGAGCTATCTGCGCCGTACCCATGGCTACGCCGTCCCACTGGACAGTGAAGATGTCGAAACCCGCATGATGACCCATTTCGCCATTAAGCGTGAACTGGCCAGCCGCGCCGCGGCGCTGGTGAATGCCGGCGAAACGGTATTTATCGAAAACGGTAGCAGCAACGCCCTGCTGGCGCGCACCCTGGCCGAACGCGGCGATATCACCATCATCACCGTCAGCAGCTATATCGCCCATCTGCTGAAAGAGACGCCGGGAGAGGTGATCCTGCTGGGCGGGATTTACCAGAAACGCAGTGAAAGTATGGTTGGCCCACTGACCCGCCAGTTCATCCAGCAGGTGCATTTCAGTAAAGCCTTTATCGGGATCGATGGCTGGCAGGCGGAAACCGGCTTTACCGGTCGCGATATGATGCGTGCGGACGTGGTTAACGCCGTTCTGGAGAAGCACTGCGAAGCGATTATCCTCAGCGATAGCTCAAAATTCAGCGCGGTGCATCCCTATCCGCTTGGGCCAGCCGGCCGCTTTAATCGTGTTATCACCGACGATCGTCTGCCGAACGACTGCCGTGAGCAGTTGCTGCGCAGCGGCCTGACTGTGGATATTGTACCCTACGTCTGATGTGTCTCCGCCCCGTCCCAGCCAGGCGTCGGACGGGCGCGTTAACGCTCTGAGAGTATTCCGAGCCGGTAATTAAGACTTTTTACCTGACGATAAATTTTAAAAAAAGTAAAATTATTATTAGCGATATAACAGGAAGTGACTATCACCTGCGTGATTTTCGTGATACCTGCGCACCCTAACTTCATGGAATTGCCCTAAAGCTGCTTTATCAGGCTATGCTTACAGGAGCGCTGTAATCCATGAATAGATTATTCAGGAGAAAAAAATGATGACTTCAACGAGCAAAAAAATGGCTGCTGTTGTTCTGGCTGTCACTGTAGCAATGTCTCTGAGCGCTTGCTCTAACATGTCTAAACGCGATCGTAACACTGCTATCGGCGCAGGTGCCGGCGCCATCGGCGGTGCGGTGTTAACTGACGGTAGCGCACTCGGTACCCTGGGTGGCGCAGCAGTCGGTGGTATTATTGGTCACCAGGTCGGCAAATAATATATTTATCTGACGAAATAAAAGAATAATTCACACGAATTGACTTACGCACGTTAAATCATTCAAGGCCGCGGCATTCACCGCGGCCTTGTTATTTCACCAGGCCATTAATTAGGGTTGAAATAACAATTAGCCGCCGGCTAACTTCACCTTCATCCCTTTCGCCTCGAGCAGCGACTTCAGTAAATCCCGTTTGTCGCCCTGGATCTCGATCACGCCATCTTTCACCGCGCCG
Organism: Klebsiella sp. GG_Kp146; assembly: GCF_040061975.1. Lineage (NCBI taxonomy): Bacteria > Pseudomonadati > Pseudomonadota > Gammaproteobacteria > Enterobacterales > Enterobacteriaceae > Klebsiella > Klebsiella sp. GG_Kp146. The sequence continues at coordinate 269,008 of NZ_JBEAHA010000014.1, read as the reverse complement.
CCGCAGCCGCATTTCTTCTTCAGCTCTGCCGCCAGCGCAGTGAGCGCCGCATCGTCGGCATCAATTCCGCTAATCAGACAGACGCCTTTGCCCTTGCGGCCACTGGTCTGGCGCTGGATCCGCACAATGCCGTCGCCTTTCGGGCGCACCGGCGCCGGTTTCGCCTCGTCGATACGCCCGGTTTCGGTGGAGTAGACCAGACGGCTGTTGGAATCGCTCATTATGCCTCCTTGCGCAGAGAATCGTTGATCGCCCGCAGCGTCTCGGCTGGATCGGTCGACTGGGTAACCGGGCGGCCAATGACCATATAGTCCACCCCTGCCGCCTGAGCCTGCTCAGGAGTCATGATCCGCCGCTGATCGCCAGCGTCGCTGCCCTGCGGACGGATACCCGGGGTGACCAGCTTGAACGCCTGCCCCAGCTCTTGCTTAAAGCGTACCGCCTCCTGAGCTGAACACACCACCCCGTCGAGGCCGCAGCGTTGGGTCAGCGCCGCCAGCTTCGCCGCGTAGTCAGCCGGGGATAAGGTAATGCCCAGATCCTGCAGGTCGCTGGACTCCATGCTGGTGAGGACGGTGACGGCGATGAGCAGCGGCGCATCTTGACCAAAGGGCAGCAGCGCTTCGCGTGCCGCGGTCATCATCCGCGCGCCGCCGGAGGCATGGACATTCACCATCCATACGCCAAGCTCGGCGGCAGCCGCCACCGCGCGGGCGGTAGTGTTGGGAATATCGTGAAACTTAAGGTCCAGGAACACCTCAAACCCACGCTGATGCAGATCGCGGACAAACTGCGGTCCCAGCAGGGTGAACATCTCTTTGCCCACCTTCAGGCGGCAGTCTCGCGGGTCGATGCGGTCGACAAATGCCAGCGCTTTATCGCGATTATCATAGTCGAGCGCAACCACAACGGGAGAGGAAGTGACAGCGCGGGAAGATGGGATAGCTGTTGACGTCATGACCAGACCTTAGTGTTGATGGGCGCCAGAGGGCGCAAAAAAGGTAAACGGGCAGCATTCTACCTGTGAAGCTAACAAAATAACAGGCTGCTGTTTTGCCCTGCGCGGACGATGGCGTTGCCGGGGCTGCAGGCGGTGACGGGAAAGAAATGATAAGTATGTTGTAACTAAATCGTCTGTTTTTTTTGACCTTACTGGCCGTCGAGGCCGCGAATAGGTTTGATGGTCGCCCAGGAGCGGCAGGACGGACAATGCCAGTAGAGAGTATGAGCGGTAAAGCCGCATTTCTGGCAACGGTAGCGCGGTTTGCTGCGCACCTGTTCGCCGACCATGTTTCGCAGCACCCCAAGGCTTTCTTTCGCCCGCCCTTCTTCCGCTTCGTTGAGATGGTAGTCCATCAGCTTATGGAAAACGCGCATGGTCGGGTGGCGCTCAAGCTGCCGGGTCACGTAGTTTTGCGCCGCTTCGACCCCTTCCCGCTGCTCAAGGATCTGCGCCAGCATCAGTTCGGCGGTCGCCCCGGCGTTCTCCTCCACACAGCGGCGCAGGAAAACTTCCCATTCATCGGCTTTGCCGAGCTGCTGGTAACAGGTTTGCAGCATCTCCAGCGTCTCACCCACCAGCTCTTTATCCTGATCGATAACCCGCTCGAGGCTCTCCACCGCTTTGGCGTAGTCGCCCTTCTCCATCCACACCCGGCCCATCATGATCGAAACCCGGGCGCTGTTGCGGTCCGCGGCGGCGCCTTTCTTCAACAGCGCCATCGCCTTATCCAGATCGTTGGCCGCCATCTGCTGCAGGGCCAGTTCGCACCAAAAGTTGGCGATTTCGCCACGATGCTTCTCTTTCCCCAGCTTCACCAGCCGTTCAGCCACCTCGATAGCCGACTGCCAGTCGCTGGTCGCCTGGTAGATCTGCAGCAGCTGCTGCAGCGCGCCGAGGCGAAAATCGGTCTCATCCACCAGCTGTTTGAACATATCTTCCGCGCGGTCATACAGCCCGGCGGCCATATAGTCGCGCCCCAGCTGTTGCACCGCCAGCAGGCGCTGGTCATAGGTGAGCGACGCGCTTTCCATCAGACTCTGGTGAATACGGATCGCGCGGTCGACCTCGCCGCGCGAGCGGAACAGGTTGCCGAGGGTCAGGTGGGCCTCAACGGTGCCGGTATCCTCTTTCAGCATATCAAGGAACAGATCGACGGCTTTATCCTGCTGGTTGCTAAGCAGAAAGTTTACCCCCGCCACGTAATCCCGTGACAGGCGGCTCGCGTCGTCCTGTTTGGACTGTTGTGCACTTCTGCGCCCCATGTACCAACCGTAGGCGGCGGCAACGGGTAAAAGCAGAAACAACAACTCCAGCATAAGAGATTATTCCTTCACCGCAGGCACGCCTGCCTCGACAGCCGCCGGACTGACAGGGGCAATCTGGTGTTCAAGGCGCTTTATTTTCCGCTCCGCGCGCGCCAGCGAGACGCGCACCCGCAGCCAGAACAGGCCGCAGATCAGCCAGCCGATAGCAAAGCCCGCGGCGAACAGCACCGCCAGCAGCGTCGAAATGCGGAATTCACCCTGAGCGAGTAAATAGTTGAAAGTGACCTGTTGGTCATTCTGCGCCCCCAGCGTCACTGAAATGACGAAGATTGCTAACACCAGTAAGAAAATGAGTAAATATTTCACATGACTTCCCGTTCTGTGGGTTGCGCGTAAAAAGCCCGCTTTCAGCCCTATAAAGTATCATTTTCGCCGCAGCGGTGGAACGAAAAAGCACGGCAACTCGACAGGATATGCGGTCGGATGCCGCTAAAATCAACATTATTCCGCTTCAGGCATCCGTTTTTTAATATCCTGCGCCTCTTCCCCCGGCGGCGAAAGCGGCCCGCAAAGACGCTGCGTCAGCCAGCAGGCCACCGTGACCAGCAGCCAGGAGATCAGCGTAGCGACGATGAGATCCAGCGGCCAGTGCATACCGAGCGCCAGGCGACTCCCCATCACCGCCGTCGCCCACGCCAGCAGTACCGCGATCGTGCCCCAGCGCCGACGCGGCCACAGCAGCCCGGCAGCGAGCAGCGCCCAGCTGGCGGCGAACATCGTATGGCCTGACGGGAATGCAAACCCGGTCTCTTTCTGCCAGTGTTTGCGTAAAAACGGCGGGATGTCCTGCGCCTGCGCCAGCTGCTCATGCACCAGTTTAGCGCGTTCTTTGCGCTTTAACGCGTAGAATTGCGTCACCGGCACCTGCCTTGCGTTTTCCAGCCAGATGACAAACGGTCTCGGCTCCTGAACCCGCGCCTTGACCCAGGATTTGGCCCCCTGTCCCACCAGGATGGCGGCGGCAAGAATGAGGAACAGGATCAGCGCCGCGCGCAGGCGAAAGCGCAGGCACCAGAGAAACCAGGCGCACAGCACAACATGGGTGATAATTCCCCACGGCTGGGTCACCGTTTCCGTCACCCACCAGAGGCTTTTCAGCCATACCACCGGCAGTCCTGGCTGCCACAGCCAACCAGACAGCCAGACCGTGAGGGGCATGACCAGCAGCAGCGCCGCCGCGAGAGCGGTTCGTCGGGCAATCAACAGCATTTTCTCTCCTTCTCCTTGTAGATGAACATCATAGCGGAAAGTAGATCGTTTGTGCGCTTTCCGCGCGGCTAACCGTTCGTGATTAGGAGAACGTCCCGGCGTTGTGGCAAAATAGCGGTAAACAGAAAGCACATTCAGGTGCTGACAGAATCTGGAGAATCACATGCAGCTTAAACGTGTGGCAGAAGCCAAACTGCCAACCCCCTGGGGCGATTTCCTGATGGTGGGTTTTGAAGAACTGGCAACCGGACAGGATCATGTCGCGCTGGTATACGGCGATATTTCAGGGCAGTCGCCGGTGCTCGCCCGCGTCCATTCAGAATGTCTGACGGGCGATGCCCTGTTTAGCCTGCGCTGTGATTGCGGCTTTCAGCTGGAGGCGGCCCTGTCGCATATCGCCGAAGAAGGCCGGGGGATCCTGCTCTATCATCGTCAGGAAGGTCGCAACATTGGTTTATTGAATAAGATCCGCGCCTACGCGCTGCAGGATCAGGGTTATGACACTGTCGAAGCGAACCATCAGCTTGGCTTCGCCGCCGATGAACGCGACTTCACCCTGTGCGCCGATATGTTCAAGCTGCTCAACGTTGAGCAAGTGCGGTTGTTAACCAACAACCCGAAAAAAGTGGAAATCCTCAGCGAAGCCGGGATTAACATTGTGGAGCGCGTTCCGCTGATCGTCGGGCGCAACCCGAAAAACGCCCACTATCTGGACACCAAAGCCGCCAAGATGGGCCATTTGCTGAACAGCAAGCCGGCGGAATAATACCGCCGGCAGCGTAAGTAGAGGGCCAGCGATGCTGGCCCTTCGTTTTACAGCATATTGCGGATGACGTAGTGCAAAATGCCGTCGTTGCGGTAGTAGGTGAGTTCGGTCGCCGTGTCGATACGACACCGGCAGGCGATCACCTCCTGCGAGCCGTCAGCGCGGGTGAGGGTCACTGGCACCGTGGCGCCGGGCTGCAGCGACTGCAGGTTACTGACATCAATCCGCTCTTCGCCGGTCAACTGTAGCGTTTTACGGGTGACGCCCTGCGGGAACTCCAGCGGCAGAATACCCATCCCGATCAGGTTGGAGCGGTGGATACGTTCGAAGGACTCAGCGATCACCACCCGGATCCCCAGCAGGCGCGGCCCCTTCGCCGCCCAGTCGCGACTGGAACCTGAGCCATACTCCTTACCAGCAATCACCGCCAGCGGTATGCCCTCAGCTTTATATAGCATCGCTGCATCGTAGATCGCCACCGGTTCGCGGTCCGGCAGATGGCGGGTCATGCCCCCTTCCACCCCCGGCACCATTTCGTTGCGAATGCGGATATTGGCGAAGGTGCCGCGCATCATCACCTCATGGTTACCGCGACGGGAGCCGTAGGAGTTAAAGTCGCGCCGGGCAACCCCATGCTCCTGCAGATAGCGGCCTGCCGGACTATCGGCTTTGATGCTTCCCGCCGGCGAAATGTGGTCAGTGGTCACTGAATCGCCCAGCATGGCGAGGATCCGCGCGCCGTGAATATCCTCCACCGGCAGCGGCTCGATGCCCATCTCGTCAAAGAACGGCGACAGGCGAATATAGGTCGAATCTTCCTGCCAGTCGTAGGTATCTGACGCCTCCACCTTAATCGCCTTCCACTCCTCTGTCCCGGAAAACACTTCCGCGTACTCTTTGCGGAACATCTCCGTGGAGACCTGTTCCACCGCGCGGGCAATCTCCTCCCCGCTCGGCCAGATATCTCTCAGATAGACCGGCTCGCCGTCGCTGCCCTGCCCCAGCGGCTCGCGGGTAAGATCGATGTTCATGTTCCCGGCCAGCGCGTAAGCGACCACCAGCGGCGGCGAGGCCAGCCAGTTGGTTTTCACCAGCGGGTGGATACGCCCTTCGAAGTTACGGTTACCGGAGAGCACCGCCCCGACGGTGAGGTCGCCCTTTTTGATTGCTTCTTCAATAGGTTCCGGCAGCGGGCCGGAGTTACCGATACAGGTGGTACAGCCATACCCCACCAGATTGAAGCCGAGCTGGTCGAGGTAAGGCGTCAGGCCGGCATGGGCCAGATAATCCGACACCACTTTCGAGCCCGGGGCCAGAGAAGCTTTCACCCACGGCTGCGGCTGCAGTCCGCGTTCGACGGCTTTTTTCGCCAGCAGGCCGGCGGCCATCAGCACGCTGGGGTTGGAGGTGTTGGTACAGGACGTGATCGCCGCAATGGCCACAGCGCCATCCGGCAGCGAATAGTGATGCCCGTTCAGCGTATACGCCACCGGCTGGCGCTGACGCTGAAGGTGGTTAACCTCCAGCTCGCCGCTGGCGGCAAAGGCTTTCGGCACATCGCCGAGCGCCACGCGATCCTGCGGCCGCTTCGGCCCGGCGAGGCTTGCTTCAACGCTGCCCATATCCAGCGCCAGGGTACTGGTAAAGACCGGCTCATCGCCCGGCTGGCGCCACATGCCCTGCGCTTTGGCATAGGCTTCCACCAGCGCCACCTGTTCTTCGCTACGTCCGCTGAGGCGCATATAGCTGAGCGTCACGTCATCGATCGGGAAGAAACCGCAGGTGGCGCCATACTCTGGCGCCATATTGGCGATGGTGGCGCGGTCGGCCAGGGGCAAGGTATCCAGACCGTCACCGTAGAACTCAACAAATTTTCCGACAACGCCGTGCTGGCGCAGCATCTGGGTGACCGTCAGGACCAGGTCAGTAGCGGTAATGCCTTCGCGCAATTTGCCGCTGAGCTTAAAGCCTACCACATCGGGGATCAGCATCGACACCGGCTGGCCAAGCATGGCGGCTTCCGCTTCAATCCCGCCCACGCCCCAGCCCAGCACGCCGAGCCCGTTAATCATGGTGGTATGGGAGTCGGTGCCCACCAGGGTATCCGGCCACGCCATCCACTTCCCATTCACCTCTTCGCTCCACACCGCCCGTCCGAGATATTCCAGGTTGACCTGGTGGCAAATCCCGGTGCCCGGCGGCACCACGCTGAAGCGGCTAAAGGCCTGCTGCCCCCAGCGCAGAAAAGCGTAGCGTTCGTGGTTACGTTCCATTTCCAGGCGGACGTTGTCTTCAAAGGCTTCGTCATCGCCGAAGCGGTCGACCGTCACCGAGTGGTCGATCACCAGGTCGACCGGCGACAGCGGGTTCACCTTCGCGGTATCGCCGCCCAGGCGTTTCACCGCCTCGCGCATGGCGGCCAGATCCACCACCGCCGGTACGCCGGTAAAGTCCTGCATCAGGACGCGGGCCGGACGATAAGCAATCTCCCTGTCGGCATGGGCCTGCTGCAGCCAACCGGCAAGGGCGCGAATATCTTCTTCAGTCACCGAGTCACCGTCCTGCCAGCGCAACAGGTTCTCCATCAGCACCTTCAGCGACTTGGGCAGTCGACTGAGATCGCCCAGCTGCTTCTCCGCCAGCGGCAGACTGTAGTAATGCCAGGTTTTCGCGTTAACCTGCAGCGTATCCTTACTGGCTTCTCGTAGGGTTGACGACATAGCTCCTCCTTTATCTCAGGGATGGCATACCCCGATTCTCCTCAGGGTCTCCATTAAAGATAACACATGCTGGGCATAACACTTTGATAACAACCCAAATTGCTAAATCTGATGTGACGGAGAAGGGTTAAAGGGAATTATCTACGCGCAGAGGAAATAGCACCAAAATAGTGCAGAGAGGTCTTTTAAGCGATATTGTATTAGTACACGAGGACAAAAAAAGAGCTAATCATTACCTGCTGGCCGATTAGCTCTTGTGATTGATTTCAGGTTGGATGAATCCCGCGGCAAAATATATTCTCCCTGTATTGCCGGTCACTGATTTTATATTACAGTTTCCTTTCACTGTCATAAAAATGACATGTATCTACAACGATGACCTACAGCTTTAGCTGACAATCCAGATGTTGCAGATGGTGAGCGCGATGATGCTCCAGAACATCGCCAGCCCTACCAACACTACGCCCCATACGCGACTACGCAGAACGGGATCGATTTCGGTTTTGTCATTTTCGTATGACATCGCCAGTTTCATGTAATCGATATTACTTATCATATTGTCACCACCAATTGCTCAAATCATCAGGTACAGATAAATCTTAATTATGGATAAACGATTAATCCAGTGAATTTAGGCCTGATGGAATATATTTGACCGGTTATTTGATCGCGACGGGCATTATGAAAAACGCGTTATCAGAAATTCTTAATTTTGTGATTGGTTCGAGGTTTAAGTTGTTAAATAAGGGCCATGATAGTTAATGGCACTCCTTACACGGAATGCCATTATTTTTAACGTGGTTATTTTTCCGGAAGTTTTATATCTTTGAACATCGCTTCAATATCTTCATTCGACCGTAGCGCCACTGCGGTATCCACGACATCCCGGGTCAGATGGGGTGCAAAACGTTGAATAAAATCATACATGTAGCTTCGTAAGAAGGTGCTACGGCGGAAGCCTATTTTAGTGGTGCTGTGGCTGAAAATACCGTTGGCATCCAGCTTCACCAGGTCCGGATCGGAGACCGGATCTACCGCCATGCTGGCAATCACCCCAACCCCCAGCCCCAGGCGAACATAGGTTTTAATGACGTCGGCATCGGTAGCGGTAAAGACAATGCGCGGCGTCAGGCCCGCACGGTTAAACGCGGTGTCCAGTTCGGAGCGGCCGGTGAAGCCAAAGGTATAGGTCACCAGCGGGTACTGCGCCAGCTCTTCTATTGATACCGAGCCCCTGGAGGCCAGAGGATGCTCCGGCGTCACCACGATCGACCGGTTCCAGTGATAGCATGGCAGCATCACCAGGTCGTCATACAGATGCAGCGCTTCGGTAGCAATGGCGAAGTCGGCGTTGCCTTTCGACACGGCTTCGGCGATCTGGGTTGGCGAACCCTGATGCATATGGAGCGACACCCGCGGATAGCGTTCAATAAAGCCCTTGATCACCCCGGGCAACGCATAGCGCGCCTGGGTATGGGTGGTCGCCACGTACAGCGACCCTTTGTCCGGCCAGGTATGCTCCCCGGCGACAGATTTGATGGCATCGACTTTCGACAACACCTCGCGGGCAATACGGATGATCTCCTGCCCGGCAGGCGTCACCTGAGTCAAATGCTTGCCGCTGCGGGCAAAGATTTGGATGCCCAGCTCATCTTCCAGCATACGCACCTGCTTACTGATGCCTGGCTGAGAGGTATAAAGCCCTTCGGCGGTGGATGAAACATTCAGGTTATGGTTAACCACCTCAACGATGTAGCGAAGCTGTTGTAGTTTCATGCTGATATCCGTTTGCGCGTAAAATGAAGCCGCTTAATACACTTTACGTTCAGGCAACTTGTCGCCGGTGAAGGCCAGGCCTCCCGGCAGTTGGCCATAGTGGCGCCGCAACGCATCCTGAAAGCGATGATGTATAAGACGTTTTAATAATAAAAAAGGCATTAACTATAACCACTATATCATTTATATCAACACTGTATAGACGGTAACGAAAAATAATATAGGTGGTTATAAGAGGGTGAAAAGCGCGGAGAGAAAGGAAAACGACACGGCAGAGGCATCCATGGCCCCTGCCGGCCGCCAGAGCAGGAAAAGCGCCCTTTTCCTGCCTGATAATGGTCAGTTACTTTTTAGCTTCCGTCCATTTACCGTCGATAAAGAAGGCTGACCAGCCGGTCGCTTTGCCCTCTTTTTCGGACGCTACGTACTGTTGCTTCGTTTTACGGCTAAAGCGCACCAGCGTCTTATTGCCTTCCGGATCCTGCTGCGGCGCATCGGCGAGATAACGCAGTTTTTCCGGCAGACGATCGCGGAAGCGGTACAGCTCTTCCACCAGCGGCGCGCGCGTTTCCCGTGATTTCGGGAAGGTGTTGGCCGCAAGGAAGACGCCCGCGGCCCCGTCACGCAGCACGAAATAGGCATCAGACTTCTCGCACGGCAGCTCCGGCAACGGCACCGGATCTTCCTTCGGCGGCGCCACTTCCCCATTGCGCAGGATCTTACGCGTATTCTTACACTCGTCGTTGGTACAAGCCATGTACTTCCCAAAACGCCCCATCTTCAGGTGCATCTCGGAGCCGCACTTCTCGCACTCCACTACCGGACCGTCATAGCCCTTGATGCGGAACTCGCCCTCTTCAATCTCATAGCCATCGCAGGTCGGGTTGTTACCGCAGACGTGCAGTTTACGCTTGGGATCGATAAGGTAGCTGTCCATCGCCGTACCGCACTTCTGGCAGCGGCGTTTGGCGCGCAGCGCGTTAGTTTCGGCGTCATCGCCTTCCAGCACGTTGAGGACTTCGTTTTCCGGCACCAGGTTAATGGTGGTTTTGCAGCGCTCTTTCGGCGACAGGGCATAGCCCGAACAGCCGAGGAAAACGCCGGTGCTGGCGGTACGGATACCCATTTTACGGCCGCAGGTCGGGCAGTCGATGCTGGTAAGCACCATCGGGTTCGGCTGCATACCGCCCTCTTCCGGATCTTTCTCCGCCGTCTCCAGCTGGGTGGAAAAATCGCCGAAGAAGTGGTTCAGCACCTCTTTCCACTCGGCCTGGTGGTTAGCCACCTGATCGAGACGATCTTCCATCTGCGCGGTGAAGTCGTAGTTCATCAGATCGCGGAAGTTCTCTTCCAGTCGGTCGGTGACGATCTCGCCCATTTTCTCCGCGTAGAAACGACGGTTTTCCACTCGCACGTAACCACGATCCTGAATGGTGGAAATAATCGAGGCATAAGTCGACGGACGGCCGATGCCGCGTTTTTCCAGCTCTTTAACCAGCGAGGCTTCGCTGAAGCGCGCCGGCGGCTTGGTAAAGTGCTGCGCAGGCGTCAGCTCGACCAGGCTCAGCTGGTCGCCCTGTTTGACCAGCGGCAGGGTCCGGTCTTCATCGCCCTTGCGCAGAGCCGGCATCACTTTGGTCCAGCCGTCGAAGCGTAAGGTACGACCGCGCGCTTTCAGTTTGAAATCGCCCGCCGCCACGGTCAGCGTCGTGGAGTCGTACTGCGCCGGCGTCATCTGACAGGCGACAAACTGGCGCCAGATCAGCTGATACAGTTTCTGCGCATCCGCTTCCATATCTTTCAGCGTTTCCGCCAGCACGTTCACATCAGACGGACGAATCGCTTCGTGCGCTTCTTGTGAATTTTCTTTGCTGGCGTACTGATTCGCGCTTTCCGGCAAATATTTTTTACCAAACTTGTCGCTGATATAACCGCGAACCATGTTCAGCGCGTCCTGACTCAGGTTGGTGGAGTCGGTACGCATATAGGTGATGTGCCCCGCCTCATAGAGGCGTTGAGCCATCATCATGGTCTTTTTCACACCGAAGCCGAGGCGGGTGCTGGCCGCCTGCTGCAGGGTGGAGGTGATGAACGGCGCACCCGGCTTACTGCTGGTCGGCTTGTCTTCCCGCTCCAGTACGCTGTAGCTGGCTTTTTCCAGCAGCGATACCGCCGCCATCGTCTCATCACGGCTGACCGGACGGAATGGCTTATCATCCTTATGGGTCACCTGCAGCGGCAGCGCGTCGCCGCCCGGCGTGGTGGTACTGGCATCAACTTCCCAGTACTCTTCCGGGACGAACGCTTTGATTTCACGCTCACGCTCCACCACCAGGCGGACCGCGACGGACTGCACGCGCCCGGCAGAAAGACCACGGGCGATTTTTTTCCACAGCAGCGGCGAAACCATGTAACCCACCACGCGGTCCATAAAGCGACGCGCCTGCTGAGCGTTAACCCGATCGATATTCAGCTCGCCCGGCTTTTCGAAAGCCTGACGAATGGCGTTTTTGGTGATCTCATTGAACACCACGCGGCTGTAACGCTGCTCATCGCCGCCGATGACTTCCCGCAGGTGCCAGGCAATGGCTTCCCCTTCGCGGTCAAGGTCGGTTGCGAGATAGATGTGGTCAGCTTTTTCCGCCAACTGTTTGAGTTCGGAAACGACCTTTTCTTTACCCGGAAGTACTTCATAATGCGCATTCCAGTCATGCCATGGGTCCACGCCCATGCGGTTAACCAGAGCACCACGTTCGTCCTTTTTAGGCTTTTTAGCCCCTTTGGTGGCGGTAGAGTCGGTGCTCTTTTTGGAAGCTGATCCACTGGTCGGCAAATCGCGGATATGACCGACGCTGGATTTCACCACGTAGTCATTACCCAGATACTTATTGATCGTTTTGGCTTTTGCCGGGGACTCAACGATAACGAGAGCTTTACCCATATTCACCTTTACCTAATTTGATTCATCCAGGAATACATCGCACATTCATACACCCTCCACTGGCGACTGCCTCATATGTTGCGGCACCGTCGGTGAATATCAACCCAGAACACCTGTTTCAACTCCGTAAAACCAGGCGCTTGAGTTTACTGACCTTTTTTCGTCAGGTGACATAGCACGAAGAATTTTTGGCCGAATGTCAAGCAAATCTGTTGCCAGATCGCCGAAAGCGTCACACTGTACCTGATAAAATTCGTTACGCAACTTTATTAGCATGCAAAAGCGAATCACGCCAGTAAACCGCTGTTTCTCCACTGGTTACGATTACCCCTGTTTTGTCCATGGAAAATTTGCCCCGCGCCGCCGCGCGGCGTAAACTACGCCCGGAGAAAAAGAGGAGTCCGTTATGCAAGGTACAACCCAACCAATCGATCGCCAGACGCTGCTCGAAAAAGCCAACAAACTTATTCGCGAACATGAGGATACGTTAGCCGGTATCGAAGCCACCGACGTCGTTCAGCGCAACAATGTCCTGGTGTTTAGCGGTGAGTTTTATCTTGATGAGCAGGGTCTGCCGACGCCAAAGAGTACAGCGGTATTTAATATGTTTAAGTACCTCGCCCATGAGCTGTCGGACAAATATCACCTTGTCGATTAAGACCGGCGTAGATTAAGACCGCTCTAAACGAGAACGCGAGGCAGAGCCTCGCGTTTTATCATCTACATCAGCGGCTTCTGTCCGCGCTGCCACCAGCGCAGCAGCAGTCGATCGGCACTCTCCGCCGCGCTACCTGTGAAGCGATCGAGCATTTTCTTACGCTGTTGATAACGCACCCCGATCACCTCGTGGCTTTCCATTAATCCCAGCAGCAGCTCATCGCTGGTTTCAACCGCATCCACCAGCCCTTTTTCCAGCGCCTGTACCCCGTACCAGTGTTCGCCAGTGGCCACCTGCTCAATATCCAGGCCCGGGCGCATCCGATGTACGAAATCCTTGAACAAATGGTGCGTCTCATTGAGATCCTCGCGGAACTTGCGCCGTCCTTCTTCAGTGTTTTCACCCAGCATAGTGAGCGTTCGTTTGTACTGTCCGGCGGTGTGCAGTTCGATATCAATATCTTTGTTCTTCAGGAAACGGTGCAGGTTTGGGATCTGCGCCACCACGCCAATAGAGCCGAGGATCGCAAACGGCGCCGAGACAATTTTGTTCGCCACGCAGGCCATCATATAGCCGCCGCTGGCCGCCACTTTATCGACCGCCACCGTCAGCGGGATTTGTTTGTCACGCAAGCGCTGCAGCTGAGAGGCAGCCAGCCCGTAGCCGTGCACCACCCCGCCGGGGCTTTCCAGACGAATCACCACCTGATCGCGCGCTTTCGCCGCGGCCAGCACCGCGGTGATCTCTTCGCGCAGGCTGGTGACCTCATGGGCATCCATACTGCCTTTGAAATCCAGCACCCAGGCGCGCGGCTTGCCTTCCGGCTCCACGTTACCCAGCTTCGCCCGCGCTTTCGCCGCCTTCGCCTCTTGCTTTTGCTTTTTCTTCTGCGACTTATGCCACTGCTTCTGCTGCGGGCCATCCAGCAGGGCCACCGCCAGCGATTCCTTCATCTCTTTATAATGCTCGCTAAGATTCGTCACCCGCAGCTCGCCGCGCTGCTTCTTGCGCTGGGCCAGGTTGACGATAATAGCGGCAATCACCGCGATAGCGACGACAACGGTCGCGATCTTGGCTAAAAATAAGCCATATTGAGCAAGTAATTCCACGTTTTCACCTTGTGTAAAGCACTGACGTTGCGGCACAGTGTACATCAGCCCCTGGCGAGAAGTCTTTGTGCTTTGTGTCCTCTGCGCAGCGGATTCCGTTTTTTTTTCAGCGAGGCTGAAATCGTTGCAAGATATTAATTTTGTGAATACTTTCCGCTTCGCCGATTGCAATGGCGGGCGCTTTCAGGCATAACAGCGCAAAAGTGAGATACCAAAGATGAAGCGCGATCGAGAGCCGATCGCCAAAGGAGTCGCCGTGCATTATCAACCGCAACGCCACTTGCTGAAAGATCGCATCATTCTGGTCACCGGGGCCAGCGACGGAATTGGCCGTGAAGCGGCCCTGACCTACGCCCGCTACAGCGCCAGCGTGATTCTGCTTGGACGCAACGACGAAAAACTGCGCGCCGTCGCCCAGGAGATTGAACGCGAGGGCGGTATTTCCCCCCGCTGGTTTACTCTCGACCTGCTAACCTGCACGCCGCAGGCGTGTCAGCAGCTGGCGCAGCAGATCAGCATGCACTATCCCCGCCTTGACGGCGTGCTGCACAATGCTGGCCTGCTCGGCGACATCTGCCCGATGGATGAGCAGAAACCGGAGGTCTGGCAGCAGGTGATGCAGGTGAACGTCAATGGCACCTTTATGCTGACCCAGGCGCTTCTTCCTTTATTACTCCGTTCTGAATCAGGTTCGCTGGTCTTTACCTCATCCAGCGTCGGTCGTCAGGGTCGCGCCAACTGGGGCGCCTATGCCGTCTCCAAATTCGCTACCGAAGGGATGATGCAGGTGCTGGCCGACGAGTACCAAAGCCGCCACCTGCGCGTGAACTGCATCAACCCTGGCGGTACCCGCACCGGCATGCGCGCCAGCGCGTTCCCGACGGAAGATCCGCTGAAACTGAAAACCCCCGCTGACATTATGCCCGTCTATTTGTGGCTGATGGGCGACGACAGTCGTCGCAAGACGGGAATGACCTTCGACGCCCAACCGGGGCGTAAACCAGGAATTGCCCAATGAGTGATGAACGCTACCGCGAACGCCAGCAGCGGCTGAAAGATAAAGTTGACGCCCGGGTGGCGGCGGCCCAGGACGAACGCGGCATTGTGATGGTCTTTACCGGCAACGGCAAAGGCAAAACCACCGCCGCCTTTGGCACCGCGACCCGCGCCGTCGGCCACGGCAAAAAAGTCGGCGTGATCCAGTTTATCAAGGGGACCTGGCCTAACGGCGAGCGTAATCTGCTGGAGCCACACGGCGTCGAATTCCAGGTAATGGCGACAGGCTTTACCTGGAACACCCAGGACCGCGACAGCGACACCGCCGCCTGTCTGGCGGTCTGGGAGCATGCCCGCCGTATGCTTGCCGACGACCAGCTCGATCTGGTGCTACTGGACGAACTGACCTACATGGTGGCCTACGATTACCTGCCGCTGGAGGCGGTGCTGAGCGCCCTACGTGAGCGTCCTGCCCACCAGTCGGTGATCATCACCGGCCGCGGCTGTCATCGCGATATTATTGAACTGGCGGATACCGTCAGCGAGCTGCGCCCGGTTAAACATGCCTTTGATGCCGGCATTAAAGCACAGATGGGGATTGACTACTGAGGGCCGGATACGGCAGAAGGAAGTCCGCGTTCCGGCGCAAAACCACCGGAACGCGCAACATTAACCGTTGGTCTTATTGCGGGTACTGGAACGGCGGTTGCTGTTATTACCCTGACGCGGGTTAGCGCTGCTCTGGCTGTGACGCTTCACCGCCCGGCGGATCTGATTGGCTTTCAACCGGCGACGATCTTTTTCAACGGCGACCTTAGAGCTGGTTTCCGGAGTAAGTTCCACCAGCTCGCGCAGGTAGTTGGTCTGCGCCAGGTCCAGCTCGGTATAGCCGCCGCGCGGCAGGCCTTTCGGCAGCAAGATATCGCCATAGCGCACGCGGATCAGGCGGCTGACCTGCACGCCGACCGCTTCCCACAGGCGACGCACTTCGCGGTTACGCCCTTCGGTCAGGGTGACGTTGTACCACTGGTTAATCCCTTCACCGCCGGTGAATTTAATGGTTTTAAACGCCGCCGGACCATCCTCTAGCTGCACGCCGCGAGACAGCTGACGCAGCTTATCTTCATCCACCTGGCCGAAAACGCGGACGGCGTACTCACGCTCGACTTCACGGCTCGGGTGCATCAGACGGTTTGCCAGTTCGCCGTCGGTGGTGAACAGCAGCAGGCCGCAGGTGTTGACGTCCAGACGACCAACGGCAATCCAGCGCGCGCCGCGCAGTTTAGGCAGACGATCGAACACCGTCGGGCGCCCTTCCGGATCGTTACGGGTGCACAGTTCGCCTTCCGGCTTGTAGTAAGCCAGCACGCGGCAGATCTGCTCAGCGGACTCTTTCACCGAGATCAGATGGCCATCGATACGAATTTTTAAACCGGGGACGATCTCCACACGGTCGCCGAGGGTGGCGATTTTGCCGTCGACGCTGACGCGGCCAGCTTCGATTTTCGCTTCAATTTCACGGCGGGAGCCGTGGCCGGCGCGGGCCAGCACTTTTTGCAGTTTCTCGCTCATTGAGCTTCCTTAAGGTGTCGCCTTCCCAGGCGTCTGGTATGCTTTATGAAACAATGAGGTCTTTTTCAACAACTCATTGTTACGTATATACTTTTTACGTAAAGTCTCGCTGGCATGCGCAAAACATTCACCGCGAGCCCGTAATCGTGGCCGAACATACTACACTAACTTCGTCGGGAAAGCTTCTGTTCGCCGCATTGCGCTGAGTATGGAACAGATTTTGCGCGGACGCTTAGATTTGCGAGCAGCCTGAACCTATAAAGACCTGGTGGGTCATTGATTATCAATCCGGGAAAGGGAATTTACAGATAACCCGCCTCCAGCCGAGGATATAGCAAGAGGTGGAATGCAGAAGTCATCCTCTGGATTTGATCGATAATTATTTTTTTAACGCCCCCATGACCAGGCGAAATAATTCCGGCGGATTATTGGTCGCGTCTAAAGCGCCATGCTGTTTTGCTTGTTCCTTATGCTGAGCAGCATTGGAGCTCGCATAGATAATGTATGGAATGTCTTTGCCCTTTCTTCTTAGCTCATCCAGGAGAGTATATCCCGCACGATCATCCCCTGGCCTCTTCATATCGGAAATAATCACATCAAACGACTGATTTTTTAGTCTTTCGAGAGCCTCGTCGGTAGATACTACATTAACAAACCTTATGCCCAGAGCTTCCATGGACTGACGTTCAAAGCGATTACCATTGGGTCTGTCATCTACCCACAAGATGACGGCATCACCCGCTCTTCGCAATACTCTCGGCGTTACAGCCTGAGTCACTACGTTGACGTCATCCAGAACGCTTTGCTCTACATTACCCTCGCCTTTAGCAATGGTACCTTTGCTGGCCAATGCAGCGGCAAGATTGGCACTAGACTCAGCCCCTTTATTGAAGGTCTCGACTTCAAAGCCAGGACCTTTAATGGAAAGGCGGCTGAGGTTTTCAAGAAACCGGTTGATTGCAGTTCCAAATCGACATAGAAAAAACAGAACAATAGCGGGCCAAATAACAACATTGATTAACGATATCAGCTCATGAAGCATAACCAGGTTCTCCCATGAGACTTTCAGGAGCCAGACAGGCTCCTGACGTTCGAGCGTTGCTTCAGCCCACTTTTCGTCAGATTACAGAAACGGCCTCACGTCGCCGACGCCTTCGCGCAGCACCACCGGAGCGTCTTCAGTGAGATCGATAACCGTGGTCGGCTGCTGTCCAAGGAAGCCGCCGTGGATAATGAGGTCCACGACTTTCTCCAGACGATCTTTGATCTCTTCCGGGTCGGATTCGGTAAAGTCGCTGCCGGGCAGCATCAGCGAGGTGGAGAGCATCGGTTCGCCTAAGGTCTCAAGCAACGCCTGAGCGATGGGATTGGACGGGACGCGCATACCAATGGTTTTACGCTTCTCCTGCAGCAGCCGGCGCGGCACCTCTTTCGTTCCTTTGAGGATAAAAGTGTAGTTGCCCGGCGTATTGTTTTTCATCAGGCGAAACGCCACGTTGTCCACAAAGGCGTAGGTTGACAGTTCGGACAGGTCGCGGCACATCAGGGTGAAGTTGTGTCCGTCCGGCAGCTGACGGATGCGGCAGATCCGCTCCATCGCGCCCTTGTCTTCAATTTTGCAGCCCAGCGCGTAGCCGGAGTCAGTAGGATAAACGATCACCCCGCCCTTACGCACAATCTCCACCGCCTGGTTAATCAACCGCGCCTGCGGGTTATCCGGATGGATATAAAAAAACTGGCTCATACTTCCCTCTCAATTTTTATTCGGCGGCCACTTCCCAGCTGTGCCAGACGCCTTCGACGCCGGCAGGGAGCCAGAGCTTACGGCCAAGCTCGATCCACGCGCAGGGTTGATGGAAATCGGATCCCTGCGACGCCAGAAGACCAAACTGCACGGCCAGGGCGGCCAGTTGAGCGCGTTCGTGGGGCGCCTGCTGGCACTGGGCCACTTCCATGGCATCACCGCCCTGCTCGCTAAAGTGGGCCAACAGCCGCTTCAGCCACTTGGCGGAAAGATCGTAACGTCCGGGATGGGCTATCACCGCCTTGCCGCCAGAATGATGAATGACATCAATTGCTTGTTTTATTGTACACCACTGCGGCGGCACGTAACCGGTTTTCCCGCGGGCAAGGTATTTTTTGAAGACCTCCGCCATGTTCTTCGCGTGGCCGGCCTCCACCAGAAAACGGGCAAAATGGCCGCGGGTGACGGCGCCACCGTCCGCCAGCCGCAGCGCCCCTTCCCAGGCGCCGGGGATGCGCGCCTTCTCCAGACGCTCGGCAATCATTTGGCCGCGCTGCTGGCGCCGCGCTTTCTGCTCCTCCAGCAGGGCGGTCATCGCCGGGTGCGCAATATCAATATTGAGACCCACAATATGAATCTCGTGATTCTCCCAGAGGGTGGAAATCTCGACGCCGTTCACCAGGGTCAAGGGTATTCCGGCGCGGGCAATCTCTTCCCGGGCCGCCGGGATAGCCGCCACGCTGTCATGGTCGGTGATCGCCAGCGTGCCAACGCGCATCTCATGGGCGCGATGGACCAGTTCCTGCGGAGTCAGCCGCCCGTCAGAGGCGGTGGTATGGCTGTGCAGATCGTAAATCACTGCGTATTGGCTGTCGCTCAAAAGGACTCCTGCTGGACATCAACGTAAATAAGCGCATTATCATACCGACAGGCAGAGAAAATCTGCAAACAAGGGTTGACTTTATTCCATCGAACTAGTTAACTAGTACGCAAGTTCACATGAAGGGGTATCACGATGAAAATGCACTTTATCACTCTGCACAGCTGGTGGCGCACCTCCTGATAACGGGCGGCGTGATCGCGTTTTGCATTCAGCATACAGATACCCGGCCCGCCAATGAGCGGGCTTTTTATTGGACAAAAATAATACGAACAGGCGAGAACAATAATGCAAACATCCAAACCGGCACTCGAGCTTCTCACCAGCGACGCCATCTACCGGGAGAACCCGACGGCGTTATTCCACCAACTGTGCGGCGCCCGTCCGGCCACCCTGCTGCTGGAATCGGCTGACATCGACAGCAAAGATGACTTAAAAAGCCTGCTGCTGGTCGACAGCGCGCTGCGCATCACTGCCCTCGGTGACACTGTCACCATTCAGGCCCTCTCCGCCAACGGCGCCGCGCTGCTGGAGCTGCTGGACGGCGCGCTGCCCTCCGGGATCGCCAATCAGCGCCAGCCCAACGGCCGCATCCTGACCTTCCCGGCGGTCAGCTCCCTGCTCGATGAAGACGCCCGCCTCTGCTCGCTGTCAGTGTTTGACGCCTTTCGTCTCCTGCAGGAGCTGGTGACCGTCCCGGCCAACGAGCGTGAAGCGATGTTCTTCGGCGGCCTGTTCGCCTATGACCTGGTGGCCGGCTTTGAAGATCTGCCGCCGCTGCAGAGCGACACCGCCTGCCCGGACTACTGTTTCTATCTGGCGGAGACCCTGCTGGTCATCGACCATCAGACCAAGCATACCCGCATTCAGGCGAGCCTGTTTACGCCGCTGGAGAGTGAAAAACAGCGCCTGGAGCAGCGCCTGAGCCAGCTGCGCCAGCAGCTGAACGAGCCGCCGCTGCCGCTACCGGTCACCACCGTGGCCGAAATGCGCTGCGACGTTGACCAGAGCGATGAAGAGTACGGCGCGGTGGTGCGCAAAATGCAGCGCGCGATCCGCGCCGGGGAAATCTTCCAGGTGGTCCCTTCCCGCCGCTTCTCGCTGCCCTGCCCGTCGCCGCTGGCCGCCTATGATGTGCTGAAGAAGAGCAACCCCAGCCCGTATATGTTCTTTATGCAGGACAATGATTTCACCCTGTTCGGCGCCTCGCCGGAGAGCTCGCTGAAATACGATGCCGTCAGCCGTCAGATTGAGATCTACCCCATCGCCGGCACCCGGCCGCGCGGCCGCCGCGCCGACGGTTCGCTGGATCGCGATCTCGACAGCCGTATCGAACTGGAAATGCGCACCGATCACAAAGAGCTTTCCGAGCACCTGATGCTGGTGGACCTGGCGCGCAACGATCTGGCCCGCATCTGCACCCCGGGCAGCCGCTATGTCGCCGATTTAACCAAGGTTGACCGTTACTCCTTTGTCATGCATCTGGTCTCCCGGGTGGTGGGTGAACTGCGTCAGGATCTTGATGTGCTGCACGCCTACCGCGCCTGCATGAACATGGGCACTCTCAGCGGCGCGCCGAAGGTTCGCGCCATGCAGTTGATTGCCGCCGCCGAAGGTAAACGACGCGGCAGCTACGGCGGCGCGGTGGGCTATTTCACCGCCCACGGCGACCTCGACACCTGCATCGTCATCCGTTCCGCCTACGTGCAGGAGGGTATCGCTACCGTCCAGGCCGGAGCCGGCATTGTGCTCGACTCGGTTCCCCAGTCGGAAGCGGATGAGACCCGAAATAAAGCCCGCGCGGTGCTGCGCGCCATTGCCCAGGCCCATCACGCGAAGGAGATTTTCTGATGGCTGACATTCTGCTGCTCGATAATATCGATTCTTTCACCTATAACCTGGCAGACCAGCTGCGCGCCAACGGCCATAACGTAGTGATTTACCGTAACTCCGTTCCGGCGCAGGCGCTGATTGAGCGTCTGGGCACCATGGACAACCCGGTGCTGATGCTCTCCCCTGGCCCGGGTACGCCAAGCGAAGCCGGCTGCATGCCGGAACTGCTGACCCGCATGCGCGGCAAGTTGCCGATCATCGGCATCTGCCTCGGCCACCAGGCCATTGTTGAAGCCTACGGCGGCTATGTCGGCCAGGCGGGCGAGATCCTCCATGGCAAAGCCTCCAGCATTGAGCACGACGGCCAGGCGATGTTTGCCGGTCTGGCTAACCCGCTGCCGGTGGCGCGCTACCACTCGCTGGTCGGCAGCAATATTCCCGCCGGGCTGACGATTAACGCCAATTTCAACGGTATGGTGATGGCGGTGCGTCACGATGCGGACCGGGTGTGCGGCTTCCAGTTCCACCCGGAATCAATCCTCACCACCCAGGGCGCGCGACTGCTGGAGCAGACTCTGGCCTGGGCGCTGCAGAAGCTGGAGCATACCAACACCCTCCAGCCGATCCTGGAGAAACTGTACCAGGCGGAAACCCTGAGTCAGCAGGAGAGCCACCAGCTGTTCTCCGCTGTGGTGCGCGGCGAAGTGAAGCCTGAACAGCTGGCCGCCGCGCTGGTCAGCATGAAAGTGCGCGGCGAGCAGCCGCAGGAAATTGCCGGCGCCGCCACCGCGCTACTGGAAAACGCCGCGCCGTTCCCGCGCCCGGACTACCTGTTTGCCGACATCGTCGGCACCGGTGGCGACGGCAGCAACAGCATTAATATCTCCACCGCCAGCGCGTTTGTCGCCGCCGCCTGTGGATTGAAAGTGGCGAAGCACGGCAACCGCAGCGTCTCCAGTAAATCAGGCTCTTCCGACCTGCTGGCGGCCTTCGGCATTAATCTCGATATGAACGCCGATAAATCCCGCGCGGCGCTCGATGAGCTGGGCGTCTGCTTCCTGTTCGCGCCCAAGTATCACACCGGTTTCCGCCACGCGATGCCGGTCCGTCAGCAGTTGAAGACCCGTACCCTGTTTAATGTGCTGGGACCGCTGATCAACCCGGCGCATCCGCCGCTGGCGCTGATTGGCGTCTACAGCCCGGAGCTGGTGTTGCCGATTGCGGAAACCCTGCGCGTACTCGGTTATCAGCGCGCGGCCGTGGTGCACAGCGGCGGGATGGATGAAGTCTCGCTGCATGCGCCCACGGTGGTCGCCGAGCTGCATGCCGGGGAAATCAAAAGCTATCAGTTGACCGCCGACGACTTCGGCCTGACGCCTTACCATCAGGCGCAGCTGGCGGGCGGTACGCCGGAAGAAAACCGTGACATTCTGACGCGCTTGCTACAAGGTAAAGGTGAAGCCGCTCACGAAGCCGCCGTCGCCGCCAACGTCGCCATGTTGATGCGTTTACACGGGCATGAAGATCTGAAAGCTAACGCTCAGCAGGTACTGGATGTGCTGCACAGCGGCGCGGCCTATGACAGAGTGACCGCCTTAGCGGCAAGAGGGTAAAGAATGCAGACCGTTTTAGCAAAAATCGTTGCCGACAAAGCGATTTGGGTGGAAGCCCGCAAACAACAACAACCGTTAGCCAGTTTTCAGAATGAGGTCGTCCCGACGCAGCGCAATTTCTATGACGCGCTGGCCGGCACCCGCACCGCGTTTATTCTCGAGTGCAAAAAGGCCTCGCCGTCGAAGGGGTTGATTCGCGAAGATTTCGATCCGGCGGCGATCGCCAGCATCTACAAACACTACGCCTCGGCGATCTCGGTGCTGTGTGATGAGAAATATTTCCAGGGCAGCTTCGATTTTCTGCCGATCGTCAGCAAGGTCGCGCCGCAGCCGATCCTGTGTAAGGACTTCACCATCGACCCTTACCAGATCTACCTGGCGCGCTACTATCAGGCCGACGCCTGCCTGCTGATGCTCTCGGTGCTCGACGATGAACAGTATCGTCAGCTCTCCGCGGTGGCTCACAGCCTGAATATGGGCGTACTGACCGAAGTCAGCAATGAAGAGGAGCTGGAGCGCGCCATCGCTCTGAAGGCGAAGGTGGTAGGCATTAACAACCGCGACCTGCGCGATATGTCGATTGACCTTAACCGCACCCGTCAGCTGGCGGCGCGTCTCGGCCCGGATGTCACGGTGATCAGCGAATCCGGCATCCATACCTATGCCGAAGTGCGTGAGCTGAGCCACTTCGCCAACGGCTTCCTGATCGGCTCCGCCCTGATGGAGCAGGCGGATCTGGAAGCGGCGGTCAAACGCGTGCTGCTCGGCGAGAACAAAGTGTGCGGCCTGACGCGCCCACAGGATGCCCAGGTGGCCTGGGAGTCCGGCGCCATCTACGGTGGCCTGATCTTCGTCCCGACCTCGCCGCGGGCGGTAAATGATGCCCAGGCCAAAGCGGTGATCGCCGCCGCGCCGCTGCAGTACGTCGGCGTCTTCCGCAATGCGCCGCTGGACGAGGTGGTCGCCCGCGCCCAGGCCCTGGGGCTGGCCGCCGTGCAGCTGCACGGTGATGAAGACCAGGCTTATATCGACGCGCTGCGCGACGCCCTCGCGGATAACGTCCGCATCTGGAAGGCGTTGAGCGTTGGCGAAACTTTGCCGGCCCGTACACTCCGCCATGTCGATAAGTATCTGCTCGACAACGGCCAGGGCGGCAGCGGCCAGCGTTTTGACTGGAGCCTGCTGCAGGGCGAGGATCTGCGCAACGTTATGCTGGCCGGCGGCCTCGGCGCCGATAACTGTGTGGAAGCGGCCAAAAGCGGCTGTGCCGGACTCGATTTCAATTCAGGCGTAGAGTCGCAACCCGGGATTAAAGACGCCAGCAAGCTGGCCTCCGTTTTCCAGACGCTGCGCGCATATTAAGGAGCAATAATGAGCACTTTACTGAACCCCTACTTCGGCGAATTCGGCGGCATGTATGTGCCGCAGATCCTGATGCCCGCCCTGCGCCAGCTGGAAGAAGCCTTTGTCAGCGCGCAGAAGGACCCGGCCTTTCAGGCGGAATTCACCGACCTGCTGAAAAACTACGCCGGTCGTCCGACGGCCCTGACCAAATGTCGGAACCTGACCGAAGGGACCCGCACCACCCTGTACCTGAAACGCGAAGATCTGCTGCACGGCGGCGCGCACAAAACCAACCAGGTACTGGGCCAGGCTCTGCTGGCCAAACGGATGGGCAAAACCGAAATTATCGCCGAGACCGGCGCCGGCCAGCACGGCGTCGCCTCAGCGCTGGCCAGCGCCCTGCTCGGCCTGAAATGCCGTATCTACATGGGCGCCAAGGACGTCGAGCGCCAGTCGCCGAACGTCTTCCGTATGCGCCTGATGGGCGCCGAGGTGATCCCGGTGCACAGCGGCTCTGCCACGCTGAAAGATGCCTGTAACGAGGCGCTGCGCGACTGGTCCGGCAGCTACGAGAAGGCGCACTATATGCTGGGCACCGCCGCCGGTCCGCACCCGTTCCCAACCATCGTGCGTGAATTCCAGCGCATGATTGGCGAAGAGACCAAAGCGCAGATCCTCGAAAAAGAGGGACGCCTGCCGGACGCGGTGATCGCCTGCGTCGGCGGCGGGTCAAACGCCATCGGCATGTTCGCTGATTTTATCGAGGAAACCCAAGTCGGCCTGATCGGCGTGGAGCCTGCCGGGCACGGTATCGAAAGCGGGGAGCACGGCGCGCCGCTGAAGCATGGTCGCGTTGGGATCTACTTCGGCATGAAGTCGCCGATGATGCAAACCGCCGACGGCCAGATCGAGGAATCTTACTCCATTTCCGCCGGGCTGGACTTCCCGTCCGTTGGGCCGCAGCACGCGTATCTGAACAGCACCGGGCGCGCCGACTATGTGTCGATCACCGACGACGAAGCGCTGGACGCGTTCAAAGCGCTCTCCCGCCACGAAGGGATCATCCCGGCGCTGGAGTCCTCGCACGCCCTGGCCCACGCGCTGAAGATGATGCGCGAAAACCCGGAAAAAGAGCAGCTGCTGGTGGTTAACCTCTCCGGCCGCGGCGATAAAGACATTTTCACCGTACACGACATCCTGAAAGCGCGAGGGGAAATCTGATGGAACGCTATGAGACGCTGTTTGCCCAACTAAAAAACCGCCAGGAAGGCGCCTTCGTCCCCTTTGTGACCCTTGGCGATCCGGGACCGGAGCAGTCGCTGAAAATTATCGATGCGCTGATCGAAGGCGGCGCCGATGCCCTTGAGCTGGGGATCCCCTTCTCCGACCCGCTGGCGGACGGCCCGACCATCCAGGGCGCGGCCCTGCGCGCCTTCGCCGCGGGGGTGACCCCGGCGCAGTGCTTTGAGATGCTGGCGGCGATCCGCCAGAAGCATCCGACGATCCCAATCGGCCTGCTGATGTACGCCAACCTCGTCTTCAGCCCGGGTATCGATGAGTTCTATGCCCAGTGCGCCCGCGTCGGCGTCGACTCGGTGCTGGTCGCCGACGTGCCGGTGGAAGAGTCCGCCCCGTTCCGCCAGGCGGCGATGCGCCATAACATCGCGCCGATTTTCATCTGCCCGCCCAATGCGGATGACGATTTACTGCGCCAGATTGCCTCATATGGCCGCGGCTACACCTATCTGCTGTCGCGCGCCGGGGTGACGGGTGCGGAAAATCGCGCTGCGCTGCCGCTGCACCATCTGGTGGAGAAGCTGGCGGAATATCACGCCGCGCCGCCGCTGCAGGGCTTTGGCATCTCCGCGCCGGAGCAGGTGAGCGCAGCCATTGACGCCGGCGCCGCCGGGGCGATCTCCGGTTCCGCCATCGTCAAAATCATCGAACGCCATCTTGATGAGCCGCAGGCCATGCTCGACGAGCTGAAAGCCTTCGTCCAGAGCCTGAAGGCGGCGACCAAAACCGCCTGACGGTCAGCCGCCTGGCCTTGCGCCGGGCGGCGATTTCCTCGCGTTAGCTCCCCTTCCACGTCATCTTGCACGCCTGCACATCAGACTGAACGATGATCGACACCTTGACGCCAGGCGATGCGCTTTAACGTGGAAATTGATGGCGGGCGGATACCGAAGATTTGCACCATGTTGAAAGTAAAAATATCGCTCTCCCTGGTACAGGAGAGCGATAGGTCAGGCAATCAATATTGCCCGAATATCATTGACGTTGGTTAACGTTGGGCCGGTCATTACCAGGTCATCGAGCGCATGAAAATAGCTATAGCTATCGTGTACATCAAGATAACTAGCCGCATTTAGACCACCCATTTTGCCGCGTGTTAGCGTGTCCGGGAATACCAGCGCACCTGCTGCATCTTCCGTTCCGTCGATACCATCACTGTCGCCAGCGATTGCCCATATACCGTTTTCTCCCTGCAACGCACAGGCCAGACTGAGCGCAAATTCAGTATTACGACCCCCTTTCCCGTGCTGACCCTGACATACCGTCACGGTGGTTTCGCCCCCCGACAATAGCACTGCCGGACCGGAAACCGGATGACCATATTGCTTCACGGATTTAGCAATCCCGGCCATAACAATGGCCACTTCACGACTTTCGCCTTCTAACGCATCGCCGAGAATAAGCGGCGTAAGTCCGTGTCTGCACGCAGCCAGCGCGGCAGCCTGCAAAGCCAGCTGCGGCGTGGCAATGAGTTTTACTTCGCTGTTCGCTGTGCTTTCAACCGGGCCTGCCGGCTGGCTTAGCAGTTTATGAACAGGTTCCGGGGTCTGAATACCGTAGCGCTGAAGTACCCGAAGCGCATCAAGCGGCGTGCTGTCATCGGCGACAGTAGGACCTGATGCCACATCTGCCGGGTTATCCCCCGGCACATCGCTGATAATCAGTGACACAATACGGGCCGGTTGCGCTATTCTTGCCAGCTTGCCGCCTTTCACCGCGGAGAGATGACGACGTACCAGATTCATCTCTTTGATATTGGCACCGCTGTGCAGTAGCGCGCGGGTAATGGCCTGCTTATCTTTCAATGTTAATCCTGGTGCGGGCAGCGCCATCAACGCCGACCCGCCACCGGAAATGAGCGCCAGCACCAGGTCATCAGAGGTCAATCCGCGCAGCGCTTCCACAATCAGCATTGCGGCAACTTCGCTCATCGAATCCGATACCGGATGAGCAGCCTCGATAATGCGGATGCGACCAGCAGGCACCGCGTAACCGTAACGCGTCACCACCACGCCAGACACATCCACATCCGGCCAGGCTGCATCCACAGCCGCTGCCATTGCCGCCGAGGCTTTACCGGCACCGATTACCACGCAGCGGCCACGCGGTTTTTCCGGCAGGTTAGACAGGATCGCAGGCCCGGCTCGGGCGCTGTCGACAGCATGCTGAAAAATATCCTGCAGGATCTCTGCAGGCTGTTCATTTATCATGGTTATACGGTCTCGGCGATATTTGCTCTGGCTTCGATAAATTCCACTACAGCGCGGGTGACGTCCGCGGTACTGGCCGTTCCACCGACATCTGGCGTCAGAATGCCTTTCTCACAAACATATTCGATACTTTCCATAACCATCGCCGCGGCGTTACGCTCTCCCAGATGTTCAAGCATCTGTACCGCAGTCCAGAAGGTTGCTATCGGGTTAGCAATGCCTTTGCCGGTGATATCAAAAGCTGAACCATGGATAGGTTCGAACATGGAAGGGAAGCGGCGTTCCGGATCAATATTGGCGGTCGGCGCTACGCCCAGACTGCCCGCCAGCGCGCCGGCCAGATCGGAAAGGATATCGGCATGCAAATTGGTGGCAACGATGGTATCCAGGGTCTGGGGATGCAGCGTCATGCGGTGCGTCATCGCATCGACCAGCATCTTGTCCCACTGCACATCCGGGAATTCCTGCGCCACCTCGGCGGCAATCTCATCCCACATCACCATTCCGTGGCGCTGGGCGTTGGATTTAGTCACCACGGTCAGCAGTTTACGTGGACGAGACTGCGCCAGTCTGAAGGCATAGCGCATAATGCGAGTAACCCCGACGCGGGTGAAGATGGCCACCTCGGTGCCGACTTCTTCCGGTAAGCCACGGTGTGCACGGCCGCCGTTACCGGAATACTCACCTTCGGAGTTTTCGCGCACAATCACCCAGTCAAGATCGCCGGGCCCGCGGTTGCGCAGCGGTGAGGTGACACCCGGCAGGATTTTGGTTGGACGCACGTTGGCGTACTGGTCAAACCCCTGGCAAATTGGCAGGCGCAGACCCCAGAGTGTGATGTGGTCAGGGACATCCGGTGCGCCCACCGCGCCGAAGTAAATGGCATCAAATTTTTTTAGTGTGTTCAGCCCTTCTTCCGGCATCATCACGCCATGTTTTTTGTAATAGTCCGACCCCCAGTCAAAGGTCTCCACATCAAACTTCAGCTGCGGATCGTGGCGTGTCAGTGCATGCAGCACTTCAACACCTGCCGAGATGACTTCAGGACCAATACCGTCGGCAGGTATGGCGGCAATTTTATAGTTACGCATAGTAAATTCTCCGGTTAATGAGTATGAGGATGAGTGAGTTCTGCCGTTTGCGGTTTACCCGCCCTGGCAGAAAGGATCAGGACAATGAGGGCCGAAATAGCCAGCAGTCCGGCGACAAAGTACAGGCCCCAGGTGTAGCTACCGGTCTGCTCGCGGATCACGCCAATCATCATTGGGCCGACAAAACCGCCCAGATTGCCGATGGAGTTAATCGTGGCAATACCCGCGGCCGCAGCCGGGCCGCTGAGGAACACGGTAGGCATACTCCAGAGGGGCGGTTTCGAGGCGCTGATGCCTGCGGTGACCAGGGTTAAGGCAACAATCACGGTAAACAGTGTGCTGACGTTACCGGCGTAAATCAGACCGGCTGCTGCCAGCAGGCAGGCACCAATCACATGCCAGCTGCGCTCTCTGGTGCGGTCAGAATGCCGCGCCCACAGGATCATGGCGATGACGCCGATGACCGCCGGGAAGGCGTTGAGGAAGCCAATCTCCAGTGAGGTAGCACCGAAGCTGCGGATGATTTGCGGGGACCAGATGCCAAGTGTGTACAAGCCGGCAGAAGTACCGAAATAGACCAGCGCCAGAGCCAGTACCCGCTTATCCGCCAGTCCTTTCCATGCGCTGCTGTGGTTCTGTTTTGCCGCCCGGGCCAGCTCCTCGGCCTGCATGGTGTTTTCCAGCCATGCACGCTCTTCGTCAGTCAGCCATTTGGCTTTGGCCGGACGATCGGTAAGAAAGAACAGAACCACAACGCCGAGTATCAGCGCTGGCAAGGCTTCCAGCACAAACATCCACTGCCAGCCGGCGTAGCCGAGAAAGCCATGCATCTCCAGCAGGGCGGCAGAAACAGGCGATCCCAATGCTGTAGAGAGCGGGGCTGCGGCCATAAAGATGGCGGTAACCTGCGCGCGTCTGGCTGCCGGGAACCAATAACTGAGATAAAGGATAATTCCCGGGAAGAAACCGGCTTCCGCTACACCGAGTAGAAAACGCAGAATGTAGAAGCTCGTCGTACCCTGCACAAAAGCCATGCAGCCAGAGACCAGGCCCCAGGTGATCATGACGCGGGCAATCCAGATGCGGGCACCTACTTTATGGAGAATTAAGTTTGACGGCACCTCAAACAGAAAGTACCCCAGGAAGAAGATGCCGGCGCCCAGCCCAAAAACGGTGGGTGAAAAACCCAGATCCTGATTCATGGTCAGGGCGGCAAAGCCAATGTTGACACGGTCGAGGAAGGCAATGAAGTACAGCAGCATGATGAAAGGAATAATGCGCAGGGTAACCTTGCGCATCACCTTCTTTTCGAGGTCGTTTTTCATGACGGATGCTCCATAGTGATGTAGGGTTGTTATCGTTTTGTAATAAACCCAGTATGAAGTTTTGAACCGCTTTATCATCGGCATGGCTTTATATAAATAATTTGCATAATCAGGTTTTGGTGAAAAAATGGATATAAATCAGCTACGTTGCTTTGTGGTATTGGGTGATGAGCTTCACTTCGGCCGTGCTGCCCGTAAACTTGAAATGATGCCTGCGTCACTGAGTCGCTTCATCAAACTGCTGGAAGATGATTTGGGGATAAGACTACTGAATCGATCGACCCGCAATGTGTCGCTAACGCCTGAAGGTGCCGCCTTTTTAAATGAGGCCAAAACGGTCATTGCTGATTTCGATGCGCTACGGCAGCGATTCCGTAAAAATAGCCTGCTGCAGAAAAGGACGTTGCGGATCGGAGCTATCGATAGCGCAGCCAAAGGATTACTTCCTGAACTGCTTAATCTTTTCGTCAGGCGTTTTCCGGAGGCAGACATTCATCTTACGGAAGATAAATCTCATAAACTTATCCCCCGACTCATTTCAGGATGGCTGGATGTGGTCTTTGTACGTCCGCCGGAACATATTGATGCCACGCTGACAACACGTTTTATCGCCAATGAAACCTGCGTGCTCGCCGTGCCCGCTAACCACCGCCTGGTCAGTTATGACGAAGTCAGTATCGATGACTTCCGACACGAGCCGGTTATCGTGCCGGAAAGAGGCACCCGGCGTCACAGCCATGACCTGACAATGAATATTTTCAAGGAGGGTGGCAGCATGCCTGTCATCGCGCAGTATGCCGAAGAGAAGCAGACTATCCTGAGTTTTGTTGCCGCTGGACTGGGCATCGCTCTGGTGCCTGCGTCATATAAAGATATGAATGCGGACGGCGTGAAATACCTTAAGCTCGCGCCCAAAAAACATATCGAAGGCCTTCCCCTCAGCGCGATGTGGCATCAGGGAAATAACACTATCTATTTGCGATCCCTACTGGAGATACTTTCCGACAATATCGACGAGCTGACCCGTGATTTGTGACGGAAAAAGATGATTGTTGCGCCGGGGCGGCAACACGCGAGAATTTAGTTCGGTTGCTTACAGGCGAGCCCCTGGGCTTCCAGTTTCTTCACCTGGCGACTGACGGTGGTGTAATCGCGCCCTAAATGATCCGCCAGCTCACCCCCCACCGGCCATGACGCCCTACCGCCATCAGCAGCGGAAACAGCATCTGTTCCAGCTGGACGCCAGCCGCCTGGAGGTTCTGCTCATCGCGCACCGGCTGGTTCATCACGCTGATGCTATCCAGCAGCGCACGGTCTTTACCCTTGGATAAAAATCGCTTCCGCACAAAAGATGGGGTTGATATCTTAAATGAGAAATATTATCTTTCTCATTACTGAATAGTTGAGTAAATAACTCAGGTATTCAGTACGACATTGCTCACATTGCTTCCAGTATTTTTGCCCGCACTTGTGCGGGCTTTTTTTTACTCACAACACACCTCACGCACCAGCTGCCACAGCCGGCGGTCAAGCCGCAGGGGCTGCTGGGCGTGATGTCCTCCGGCCAGGGCAGTCTGACGAACAATCTCGGCGGCCAGCGGGAGCTCTACCGCGGAAGTAAAGCCGCGCTGAATATGTTCATGCGCAGCTTCGCCGCTCGCCCCACCTCGGCCTGCCACCCGCTGGTAGTGATGGCTCCGGGATGGATCCGCACCGAGCTCGGCGGGGCCGACGCCCCCTGACCATCGAAGAGACCATCCCATGCCTGGTGAACGTCCTGCTCGACAAGCAGGGGCGCCCGGGACTGGAGTTTCCGGATTACCAGGGCCGCACGGTGCCCTGGTAAGCCCGCCGGGACGCCTGCCTCCGGGCGTCCTCCGGCGCCCGCCCGGCGTCATTGATCCCAGATCACCACGCCATGTACCGCTTTGTCCCGCCGCCTTTGCCGAGCTAATTCGCCTTTTTTGTTCAAAATTTATGAAATTTGTAAACGGTGGTGAAGAAATCAGTTTAAACGTCAACTTTTCTGTGTAAATATTAAGGCGAATGATAACTATTCTTTTTATCATTTATAGAGTCACGCCGGGTCAGCGCAAGCCAGACGACGAATAACGTCGCTTTTGCGCGGCGTGATATGTGCGAATAACAAAAAATAAGCCTGCATTTATCATGGAAAAAAACGCTTCTCTGCCGTTTGGCAGTTTCAACTCATTGGCATTGTTTACGGGTCTGTGTCTGGGGGCCGCGCCGGCAACCGGCATGGCAGCGGAAAAATCAGTCAAAAATAATGAAGAGACGCTGGTGGTGGAAGCCGCCCCGCCTTCGCTTTATTCTCCCGGGGCCTCCGCCGATCCCAAGTTTAATAAACCGCTGGTGGATACCACTCGCACCATCACCGTGATCCCCGAACAGGTCATTAAAGATCAGGGCGTCACCAACCTGACTGACGCCCTCAAGAACGTCCCTGGCGTCGGGGCGTTTTACGCCGGGGAGAATGGCAGCTCAACCACCGGGGACGCCATCTTTATGCGCGGCGTGGACACCTCCAACAGTATTTATGTGGACGGCATTCGCGATATCGGCAGCGTGACGCGGGATACCTTCAATACCCAGCAGGTGGAAGTCATCAAAGGGCCCGCCGGCACGGACTATGGCCGCAGCGCCCCCTCCGGCTCGATCAATATGATCAGCAAACAGCCGCGTCTTGACTCCGGGATCGACGGTTCGGCCAGCATCGGCAGCGCCTGGTCGCGCAGGGGTACCCTTGATCTTAACCAGGCCTTCGGCGACAACGCCGCGTTTCGCCTCAACCTGATGGGCGAAAAAACTCACGACGCCGGCCGGGATAAGATTGAGAACGAGCGCTACGGCATCGCTCCGTCGCTGGCCTTTGGCCTCGATACGCCCACCCGTCTGTATCTGAACTATCTCCACGTCCGGCAGAACAACACCCCGGATGGCGGGATCCCCACCGTCGGCCTGCCGGGCTATTCAGCGCCTTCGCCGAAGTATGCCGCGCTCAATTCCGCCGGTAAGGTCAATACCAGCAATTTCTATGGCACCGACTCCGATTACGATAAATCCACCACCGACAGCGGCACCCTGCGCTTCGAACACGATCTGACGGACAATACCACCGTGCGCAATACCACCCGCTGGTCGCGGGTGAAGCAGGAGTATCTCCTGACTGCGGTGATGGGCGGCGCGAGCAATATCACCGCCCCCGACATCAATGACGTCAACACCTGGAGCTGGTCACGGCTGGTTAATACCAAAGATGTCAGCAACCGCATTCTGACCAACCAGACCAATATCACCTCGACCTTCAATACCGGCTCGATAGGCCATGACGTTAGCGCCGGCGTGGAGTTTACCCGGGAAAACCAGACCAACTATGGCGTCAACGCCCTGACCGCCCCGGCGGTGAATCTCTATCATCCGGTGAGCAGCCTGTCGATTGGCGGGCTGGACAGAAACGGGGCGAACGCCAACGGCCAGACCGATACCTTCGGCATTTATGCCTTCGATACGCTGGCGCTGACCGATCGGGTTGAGGTCAACGGCGGGCTGCGTCTCGACAGTTACCATACCAAATATGACAGCGCCACCGCCTGCGGCGGCAGCGGACGCGGGGCTGTCGCCTGCCCGCCAGGACAGTCGACCGGCAGCCCGGTCACCACAGTCGATACCGCCAAATCCGGTAACCTGGTTAACTGGAAGGCCGGGGCGCTGTATCGCTTAACCGAGCAGGGCAATATCTACGTCAACTATGCCATCTCGCAGCAACCGCCGGGGGGCAGCAGCTTCGCGCTGGCCGCCAGCGGCAGCGGCAACAGCGCCAACCGGACCGACTTTAAACCGCAGAAGGCGAAATCCAGCGAACTGGGTACCAAGTGGCAGATCCTCGACAAGCGCCTGCTGCTCAGCGCGGCGTTATTCCGTACCGATATTGAAAACGAAGTGGCCGCTAACGATGACGGAACCTGGTCGCAATACGGCAAAAAGCGCGTGGAGGGGTATGAGCTCTCCGCGACCGGGAACCTGACCCCGGACTGGACGATCATCGCCGGCTACACCCAGCAGCATGCCAAGGTGACAGAGGGGCAGAATGTGGCGCAGGATGGCTCTTCCGCGCTGGCCTACACCCCGAAACATGCCTTTACGCTGTGGACGCAGTATCAGGCCACCAGCGATTTGTCCGTCGGCGGCGGCGTGCGCTATGTCGGAAGCCTGCGCCGGGGCAGCGATGGCGCGGTCGGTACCCCGGATCACACCGAGGGCTACTGGGTCGCCGACGCCAAACTGGGCTATCGGGTCAACAGCAACCTCGATCTGCAGCTCAATATGTACAACCTGTTTGATACCGATTACGTGGCTTCCATCAACAAGAGCGGCTATCGCTATCATCCGGGCGAACCCCGTACCTTTATGCTGACGGCGAACGTCCATTTCTGAGTCTGTACGTGGGGCCATCGCGCCCCACCTTTTTGAGAGGACACCGCAATGATGTATCACATTCCTGACGTGCTAACGGCGGACCAGGTGGCTGAATATGCCCGCCTGCTGGCGCAGGCCGAATGGGTTGACGGGCGGGTTACCGTCGGCAGCCAGGGGGCGACCGTCAAACAAAACCAGCAGATCGATACCCGCACGCCGCTGTACGCCCGTCTGCAGGGCGCCGTACTCGACGCGCTGCGCGGCCATCCGCAGTTTTTTTCCGCCGCGCTGCCGCGGACGATTTCCGCACCGTTGTTTAATCGCTACGGGCCGGGGGAGACCTACGGCTTTCATGTCGATGGCGCGGTGCGTCAGAACGGCGAAGCGGGCTGGATGCGGACCGATTTATCGGCGACGCTGTTTCTCTGCGAACCGGAAAGCTATGAAGGAGGCGAACTGGTCATTGAAGACACCTATGGCCAGCATCGGGTGAAGCTCCCGGCCGGGCATCTGGTGCTCTATCCCGCCAGCAGCCTGCACTGCGTCACCCCGGTCACCCGCGGCGTACGCCAGGCCTCTTTCCTGTGGATCCAGTCGATGGTCCGCGACGATAAGCAGCGCGCGATGCTCTACGACCTGGACCGCACGATCCAGTCGCTCAAAACTCGCTTTGGCGACGGAGAAGAGGTGCTCTCCCTGCTCAATATGTATCACAACCTGCTGCGCCAGTGGACGGAAGTGTGATCCGCAGGCGAAGGGGTATCGCAGGGAGGAGTGAGGAGGAACAAACTGGCCGTCCGCTGGCCAGTTTGCAGCAGGCGTTAGAACCGATAGCCTGCGGAGAACATAAACACCCACGGATCCAGGCGGGTGCTGACTTTCTGGTCCACGCCGCCGGCTTTGAATTTCACATCGGTATCGATATCCATGTACCACACCGACATATTCAGCAGCCAGTCACGGTTAATCAGGTAATCGAGGCCGACCTGCCCCGCCGCGCCCCAGGAGTCCTTCAGGCTCAGATCGGAAAGCCCGGCCGCCTTGCCGTTATCGTTAAAGTCTTCATTAAAGAAGGTGGTGTAGTTAATCCCCGCCCCCACGTACGGGCGCACCTTGCTTTGCGCATCGCCAAAGTACCACTGCGCCATCAGGGTGGGTGGCAACTGATGGACGGTGGCGATGGTGCCGGTTGGCCCGGTACCAACCTTATGGCGGAACGGCGTTGCCGCCAGCAGTTCCACGCCGATGTTATCGGTCGCCATATAGGTAAAGGTTAAACCCAACTGAGTGTTGTTACTGACGTTGAAACCGCCAAGGCTGCCTAACACATTGTCAGAGCCCTCCGTCGGTCGGACGGTGGCGGTCCCGGCGCGAATGAAAAATTCACCCGCTTCATGCGCCCAGACGCTGCCGGTGGAAAGAGTGCTTAGAATTAATGCCGCCGCTGCTAACTTCTTCATGTCCACTTCCTCATTATGGTTTTTCAGCGCGGCCAAATATACCTATAACGAGTTACGTTTGATCTGTTTTAGATCACACTAAAACCTTAGATTTAACATTTATTGATCCAGATTAATTTTTGATACCGATCGCAATACGCTGAATCCTTCGCACATCAATTTTCACCTTTCGCGAAAAAAATTATTTCTGCCCCTCTTGCCGCCGCTGAGGCGGCTGGATAAGTTAACTGCCGACAATCTGTGTTGATGCGTTTTTTTCAGGTGTAATTATGAGTGAAATCAACCCGTGCATGACGTGCGGTGCCTGTTGTGCGTATTTTCGTGTCTCTTTCTACTGGGCGGAAGCCGACGACGCGGGCGGCCTGGTGCCCTCCGCGCTGACCGAGCCGCTAACCCCTTTCCTGCGCTGCATGAGCGGCACCAACCAACGCCAGGGCCGCTGCGCGGCGCTATCGGGCGAAATCGGCGACGCTGTCCACTGCACTATCTATGAAAACCGTCCCTCGCCATGTCGCGAATTCGCCATGTCCGGGGAAGATGGCGAGGAAAACGACGCCTGCAACCGGGCGCGAGCGCGCTATGGCCTGCCGCCATTGCGGCCTCTTTACAAAGATATACCTGCCCTGACCGGCGCAGAGAGTGCTACGACGGAACGATTTGCGGTACAATCGCCGGCTAGTTAACACCTGCGACACTCAAGGAGAATGCATGTCTATCACGGCGAAGTCCGTCTACCGTGACACGGGGAATTTTTTTCGTAATCAGTTCATTACCATTTTGCTGATTGCGCTGTTGTGCGCGTTCATTACGGTAGTACTTGGCCATGCCTTTTCACCCAGCGACGAGCAGCTGTCGATACTCAGCGAAGGCGACAACCTCGCCGGTAGCGCAGGCCTGTTCGAACTGGTGCAGAATATGACGCCGGAGCAGCAGCAGGTTCTGCTGCGCGCCTCGGCGGCATCGACCTTCTCGGGTCTGGTGGGCAATGCGATCCTCGCCGGCGGCGTCCTGCTGCTCATCCAGCTGGTCTCTGCCGGTCATCGCGTCAGCGCTCTGCGCGCTATCGGCGCCTCGGCGCCGGTGCTGCCGAAGCTGCTGCTGTTGATCCTCTTCACCACCTTCCTGGTGCAGATGGGGATGATGTTAGTGCTGGTGCCCGGCGTCCTGTTGGCCATTGTGCTGGCCTTTGCGCCGATCATGCTGGTGCAGGACAAAATGGGCATCCTCAGCGCCATGCGCAGCAGCATGCGTCTGGCCTGGGCCAATTTGCGGCTGGTAGCGCCGGCCATTATCGGCTGGCTGGTGGCGAAAACCCTGCTGCTGCTGTTCGCTTCCAGCTTTGCCGTGCTGACGCCGAACGTCGGCGCGGTGGTCATCAACACCATCAGCAACCTGATTTCCGCCCTGTTGCTGATCTATTTATTCCGCGTGTATATGCTTATCCGTAGCTAATTTTAACCTGGACCGGGAAATTTCCCGGTCCGTCCTGACAGACGGGATCGATGTATGAAGCAGTTTCTGGATTTTTTACCGCTGGTGGTCTTCTTCGCCTTCTACAAGCTTTACGATATCTACGCCGCTACCACGGCGCTGATTGTGGCGACCGCCATCGTGCTGATCTACAGCTGGGTGCGCTACCGTAAAATCGAAAAAATGGCGCTGATCACCTTCGTGCTGGTGGCCGTCTTCGGCGGATTAACGCTCTTCTTCCACAATGATGAGTTTATTAAATGGAAGGTGACGGTGATCTATGCGCTGTTCGCCGGCGCGCTGCTGTTCAGCCAGTGGGTAATGAAAAAGCCGCTTATCCAGCGCATGCTGGGTAAAGAGCTGACCCTGCCGCAGCAGGTCTGGTCGCGTCTAAACCTGGCGTGGGCGGCGTTTTTTATCCTCTGTGGGCTGGCTAATATCTATATCGCCTTCTGGTTGCCGCAGAATATCTGGGTTAACTTTAAGGTCTTCGGTTTAACCGCCCTCACGCTGGTCTTTACCTTGCTGAGCGGGATCTACATCTACCGCCATATGCCGCAGGACGACCACCACTAATTCCCCGGCAGCCTGCGCCCGCCTCCGCGGGCGCTATCCCCTATTCTCTCTCCGCCGTT
The DNA here is from genome assembly GCF_040061975.1 of Klebsiella sp. GG_Kp146. NCBI lineage: Bacteria > Pseudomonadati > Pseudomonadota > Gammaproteobacteria > Enterobacterales > Enterobacteriaceae > Klebsiella > Klebsiella sp. GG_Kp146. The sequence goes on along the minus strand of NZ_JBEAHA010000014.1, from coordinate 231,595 downwards.
TTCATAGTAGCATCCCGCTGATCGTCTTTGACCACAACAGAGTAGAGCATGACAACAACAGATCTCGCCCCGAAGGGCGAAATGGTTTTACGCACCCTGGCAATGCCGGCGGATACTAATGCCAACGGGGATATTTTTGGCGGCTGGCTGATGTCGCAGATGGATATCGGCGGCGCCATTATGGCCAAAGAGATCGCCCAGGGTCGCGTGGTGACCGTGCGCGTGGATGGGATGACCTTTTTACGTCCGGTGGCCGTGGGCGACGTGGTGTGCTGCTATGCCCGCTGCGTGAAGCGCGGCAATACCTCAGTAACCATCAACATCGAAGTGTGGGTGAAAAAAGTCTCTTCAGAACCGATTGGCCAGCGCTACAAGGCGACGGAAGCGCTGTTTATCTACGTCGCCGTCGATAATCAGGGTAAACCCCGCCCTCTGCCGGCGGAATAAGATGGCGCCCGGCTAACCGGGCACCTGGCTTAGAGAAAGCCCAGCAGCGAGAAGAAGAAGTAGCCGATGACAATTACGATCACCGGCAGCACGTACAGCGGGAAATACTGCACCAGGATCGTATGTCGCGGCACTACAATGCGTTCGGCGAGCTGCTCGCGAGTTAACCCTTCCGCGCCTTTCGCCTGCTCGAGGATCAGCTGATCCTCAATCCCCTCGCGGAGAAATTTCGCCTGCCGCGCCATCCGCGCGCCGGAGGCCTGCAGCGCCATACCGACGAACACCAGAATGAAGATAATCCAGAAGCCGATGTTCAGACTGTGGTGAAAATCCGGCAGCGGTGAGTTGTACCAGAAAAAGTTCAGGAACGGCGTGTTAAAGCGCATCATCTCAATCATGACGTGCGCAAAATCCATCATTACCGCGTCAATGCCGGGTTTCTTTTCACTGTGCTCATACATAAATTTGAGGACAGAAATCAGCGTCGACAGCACGGCGGGAATAAAGATGACCCATCCCAAAATACGTTTGATGACCGCAATGCGTCCAGCTTGTTGGTACGTCATGAGTTCCCCTTGTTAAAGACGCGTTAGTGGTTCGCCTGCCGCCCGTTGCGTGGCGCAGGCGCTCCTCGCTTACCCGAATGTGTCGGGTATAAGTCTATCTTCCACGGCGAATTTCGCCCAATAACGCGCGGTATGATATACCATGAATGCCGATTCGTTTATCTGATTACGCAACAGGAGAAGGACATATGTCAGCGAAGCGCCGCATTGAGGCTGCGATTTTTGATATGGACGGGTTGCTGATTGACTCTGAGCCGCTTTGGGATCAGGCGGAGGTCGAGGTCATGGAGAGCCTGGGGGTGGATACCCGCCGCCGCGATGAACTGCCCGACCTGCTGGGTCTGCGAATCGACCTGGTGGTGGATCTGTGGTACGCGCAGCAGCCGTGGCGCGGCGTGGACCGCGCGGAAGCCACCGCGCGCATTATCCGTCGCGCCATTGAACTGGTGGAAGCCTCACGTCCGCTGCTGCCGGGGGTGCGCGAGGCGGTGGCCCTGTGTAAAGCCCAGGGGTTGAAGGTTGGGCTGGCCTCAGCCTCGCCGCTGGTGATGCTGGAGAAAGTGCTCAATATGTTCGAGCTGCGCGATCAGTTTGATGCCCTCGCCTCGGCGGAGCATCTGCCCTGGAGCAAACCGCACCCGCAGGTGTATCTCAACTGCGCCGCCGCCCTCGGGGTCGACCCACAGCGCTGTGTCGCGCTGGAGGACTCGGTCAACGGCATGATCGCCAGCAAAGCTGCGCGCATGCGCGCTATCGTGGTGCCGGAAGCGGAGAACAGCCGCGACCCGCGCTTTGTGCTGGCGGACGTCAAGCTGCCGTCACTGCAGGCCCTGACCGTCGAGGCGCTGCTCGGGTAAGGCCGCTGGTGGCTGACGCGATCGCCGTCACGCCGCCGGCAATAAAATCAAAACAGCGTTTCATTTTAATTGTAATTTTGTTTTCCTGCCTCTATGCTGGGCACAGGTGGCGTCATCGTACGCCTGAAGATCAGCACGCAGAGGTGAATATGGTATTAAACGCCTTCGACCTGACGGGTAAGGTCGCCATCGTGACCGGTTGCGATACCGGCCTGGGACAGGGAATGACGCTGGGCCTGGCGCAGGCCGGATGCGATATCGTCGGCATCAACCGCAAAATTCCCCACGACACGGCCGCGCAGGTTGAGGCGCTGGGCCGCCGCTTTCATGCCATTCAGGCGGATCTCAGCCATCAGGATGATATGACCGTTCTGGTCGACCAGGCGGTGGCGGCGATGGGCCGGGTCGATATTCTGGTTAACAACGCCGGGATTATCCGCCGCCATGACGCCCTGACCTTCACGGAAAGCGACTGGGACGCGGTCATCGATCTGAATTTGAAAGCGGTTTTCTTCCTCTGCCAGGCGGTCGCCAGGCAGTTCATTCGCCAGGGTGAAGGCGGGAAAATTATTAACATCGCCTCGATGCTCTCGTTTCAGGGCGGGATCCGCGTCCCCTCTTATACCGCCTCGAAAAGCGGCGTGCTGGGCCTGACCCGCCTGCTGGCCAACGAATGGGCTGGTCAGGGTATCAACGTCAACGCCATTGCGCCCGGGTATATGGCCACTAATAACACCCAGGCGCTGCGCGAAGATGAAGAGCGTAACCAGGCAATCCTTGAGCGTATCCCCGCCGGTCGCTGGGGGGTGCCGGGTGACCTGCAGGGGCCGGCGGTGTTTCTCGCCTCGTCCGCCGCCGACTATATTCATGGCTATACCCTGGCCGTCGACGGCGGATGGCTGGCGCGCTGAGAATTTGTGACAAAGAGTTACACCGTCACCTCTTCCGTGCACTGTATAAAAACCCTATACTGTATGAATCGACAGTTTAGGGTGTGTTATCATGACGGCGGAAGGCCATCTCTTCTTTTCAATCGCCTGCGCAGTATTTGCCAAAAACGCAGAGTTAACGCCGGTGCTGGCGCAGGGCGACTGGTGGCATATTGTGCCCTCCGCGGTCTTGACCTGCCTGCTGCCGGACATCGATCACCCAAAGTCGTTTCTTGGCCAGCGGCTGAGCTGGATCTCCAGGCCCGTGGCGCGGGCCTTTGGCCACCGCGGCTTCACCCACAGCCTGCTGGCGGTGTTTGGCGCGCTGACGCTATTCTACCTCAAGGTGCCTGACAGCTGGATTGTCCCGGCGGACGCCCTCCAGGGCCTGGTGCTGGGCTATCTCAGCCACATTCTCGCCGATATGCTCACCCCCGCCGGAGTGCCGCTGCTATGGCCGTGTCGCTGGCGCTTCCGGCTGCCGATCCTTGCGCCGCGCAAAGGCAACCAGCTGGAGCGCGCCTTATGCATGGCGCTGTTCGTCTATGCCGTCTGGATGCCGCAGACGCTGGCGGACAACAGCGCGATACGCTGGTCTTCCGGGGTGATTAATTCCCTGCAGATCACCTTCAATCGCTTCATAAGTCACCAGAGTGGGCGATAAACCGGCAGAAAATGCCATTTGGTTATAACCCATTCCATTTGAATATAAGTCCTTGATAACGCCTTCTGCTAACCTTGCGGTCATAAGAGCTGGTTATCCACCAGCCCAGGTTATAAAAATATCAGGAGAACGGGGATGAACTTTCCATTAATAGCGAACGTAGTCGTGTTCGCCGTATTGCTGTTTGCGCTGGGGCAAACTCGCCATAAACAGTGGAGCCTGGCCAGGAAGGTCCTGGTCGGCCTGGCGATTGGCGTGATCTTCGGTCTGGCGCTACAGCTGATCTATGGGTCTGACAGCCAGGTGCTGAAAGACTCCATCCAGTGGTTCAATATCGTCGGCAACGGTTATGTCCAGCTGCTGCAAATGATCGTTATGCCGCTGGTCTTCGCATCAATCCTTAGCGCGGTGGCCCGCCTGCACAATGCCTCGCAGCTGGGGAAAATCAGTTTCCTGAGCATCGGTACTCTGCTGTTCACCACCCTGATCGCCGCCCTGGTTGGCGTGCTGGTGACCAACATGTTCGGCCTCACCGCCGAGGGGCTGGTCCAGGGCAGCGCGGAGACCGCCCGTCTGAACGCCATTCAGAGCAACTATGTGGGTAAAGTGGCCGATCTCAGCGTCCCGCAGCTGATCCTCTCCTTCGTGCCGAAGAACCCGTTTGCTGACCTCACCGGGGCTAACCCGACCTCGATCATCAGCATCGTCATTTTCTCGGCGTTCCTCGGCGTCGCAGCCCTGAAGCTGCTGAAAGAGGATGTGGAAAAAGGCCAGCGCGTACTGACCGCCATCGATACCCTGCAGGGCTGGGTGATGAAGCTGGTTCGTCTGGTAATGCAGCTGACCCCTTACGGCGTGCTGGCGCTGATGACCAAAGTGGTTGCCGGGTCGAATCTACAGGATATCATCAAGCTTGGCGGCTTCGTGGTGGCCTCGTACATCGCGCTGGGCATCATGTTTGTCGTTCACGGCCTGCTGCTGGCGATTAACGGCATCAGCCCGCTGAAGTACTTCCGTAAAGTCTGGCCGGTGATCACCTTCGCCTTCACCAGCCGCTCCAGCGCCGCCTCCATTCCGCTGAACGTGGAAGCGCAGACCCGTCGTCTCGGCGTACCGGAGTCGATTGCCAGCTTCTCCGCCTCCTTTGGCGCCACCATTGGTCAGAACGGCTGCGCCGGTATCTACCCGGCCATGCTGGCGGTGATGGTCGCACCGACCGTAGGCATCAACCCGCTGGATCCGATGTGGATTGCCACCCTCGTAGGCATCGTCACCGTCAGCTCGGCGGGCGTCGCCGGAGTGGGCGGCGGGGCCACCTTCGCCGCGCTGATCGTCCTGCCGGCGATGGGCCTGCCGGTGACCCTCGTGGCGCTGCTGATCTCCGTCGAACCCCTGATCGATATGGGGCGTACCGCGCTGAACGTTAACGGTTCCATGACCGCCGGGACGCTGACCAGCCAGTGGCTGCGCCAGACGGACAAGTCGATTTTCGATAGCGAAGAAGAGGCCGAACTGGCACATCGCTAAACGGTAAGCACAAAAAAACCGCTGATAATCAGCGGTTTTTTTATTTCTGCAGCAGATTCAGGCTTCAATCTCACCTTCCTGACGCACCTGGTTAGCCCAGCGCTGCGCCGACTCCGGCACGCTGAACGCCGGTGAACGGCGGAAATGCTCCCCTATCAGCAGAAAGGCGACATACTTCCCGCGCAAAATCCAGACATCGCGAAAATGGTCCATTTTCACGGCATGTTCCGGGGGCGCAGGCTCCACGCGCGGCACGTAGCTAATGACAGGGCGATTTTGTTGGCGCAATGGTTTCATAACAAATGGATTCACTAAGCAAAGCGGGAAACAGAAACCTCTATCATAGCCGATCGTGGCCCCGTTCGTCGCCCCCCTGCCGCCGATGCGCATTTTAGGATAACTCCCTGCCCCCTCGTCGGGCGCAGCCAGCGTAATGTTCTATAGTTAGAAGGGTTTTGGTTTATCAACGACCACTTTTAGCAATGAAAGCAGGAGACGAGCAATGTCTGATAAGCACCCAAACCCGCACCACCAGCAGGCACCGGTTCACGGCAGCGAGGAAGCGCAGCCGGGTCTCGACTCGCTGGCGCCGGATGATCGGGAGTGGCGCCCCACGCCGAAACCCACCACCCCTGGCGCTGAACCGACCGCCCCTGGCAGCCTGAAAGCGCCTGATACCCACAGCAGCAAACTTGACGCCCTGGAGCCGCAGCGCAAAGGCGGAGAAGACTATCCGCTGACCACCAACCAGGGCGTGCGCATTGCCGACGATCAGAACTCGCTGCGCGCCGGCGCCCGCGGCCCAACGCTGCTGGAAGATTTCATTCTGCGGGAGAAGATCACCCACTTCGACCATGAGCGAATTCCGGAGCGTATCGTACATGCCCGCGGCTCAGCGGCCCACGGTTACTTCCAGCCCTACAAAAGCCTGACAGCGTTGACCAAAGCCGATTTTCTCTCGGCAGCCGATAAAATCACCCCGGTCTTTGTGCGCTTCTCCACAGTGCAGGGCGGCGCGGGGTCGGCGGACACCGTTCGCGATATTCGCGGCTTCGCCACCAAGTTTTACACCGACGAGGGGATTTTTGACCTCGTCGGCAACAACACCCCGGTCTTCTTCATTCAGGACGCGCTGAAGTTTCCCGACTTTGTCCACGCCGTGAAGCCTGAGCCCCACTGGGCCATCCCCCAGGGACAAAGCGCTCACGACACCTTCTGGGACTACGTTTCCCTGCAGCCGGAAACGCTGCACAACGTGATGTGGGCGATGTCCGATCGCGGCATCCCGCGCAGCTATCGCACCATGGAAGGCTTCGGGATCCACACCTTCCGCCTGATCAATGCCGAGGGCAAAGCCACCTTTGTTCGCTTCCACTGGAAACCGGTCTCCGGCAAGGCGTCGCTGGTGTGGGATGAAGCGCAGAAGCTGACCGGCCGTGACCCCGATTTTCATCGCCGCGACCTGTGGGAGGCCATTGAAGCCGGGGACTACCCGGAATTTGAGCTCGGGCTGCAGCTGATCCCCGAGGAGAACGAATTTGATTTTGACTTCGACCTGTTAGATCCCACCAAGCTGATCCCTGAGGCGCTGGTGCCGGTGCAACGGGTCGGCAAAATGGTCCTCAACCGCAACCCGGACAACTTCTTTGCCGAGAACGAACAGGCGGCCTTCCATCCCGGGCATATCGTACCGGGCATCGATTTCAGCAACGATCCGCTGCTGCAGGGACGTCTCTTCTCCTACACCGATACGCAGATTAGCCGCCTCGGCGGACCGAATTTCCATGAAATCCCGATCAACCGGCCAACCTGCCCGTACCACAACTTCCAGCGCGACGGTATGCACCGGATGGAGATTGACACCAACCCGGCCAACTACGAACCCAACTCGATCAACGACAACTGGCCGCGCGAGACGCCGCCAGCCGCCAAACGCGGCGGTTTCGAGTCCCTTGCCGAGCGCGTCGACGGCGAGAAGATCCGCCAGCGCAGCCCTTCATTCGGCGAATATTACGCCCAGCCGCGTCTGTTCTGGCTGAGCCAGACGCCGATTGAGCAGCAGCATATTATCGATGGCTTCAGCTTCGAGCTCAGCAAAGTGGTCCGCACCTGGATCCGCGAGCGGGTGGTCGATCACCTGGCCCATATTGATACCCGGCTGGCGGAAGCGGTCGGGGCGAATTTAGGTATCGAACTGAGCGATGAGCAGCGCAGCCTCACTCTGCCCTCCCCGGTCAACGGCGTGGAGAAAGATCCCACCCTGAGCCTCTATGCGGACGCCGAAGGGGATGTGAAAGGTCGCGTGGTGGCGGTGCTGCTCAATGAGCGTACCTCGGCGCAGGACCTGGTCCATCTCCTGCAGGCGCTACAGGCCCAGGGCGTGCACAGTAAACTGCTCTATTCGCGGATGGGCGAGGTCATCGCCGACGATGGTTCTCCCGTGCCGATCGCCGGCACCTTCGCCGGTTCCCCATCGCTGACGGTGGATGCCGTGGTGGTGCCCGGCGGCGACCTCAGCGCCCTGAGCCAGAGCGGCGATGCGCGCTACTACCTGCTGGAGGCCTATAAGCACCTGAAGCCGATCCTGCTGGCAGGCGATGCGCGGCAGTTAACGTCGGTTCTCCAGGTCCCGGCCCAGGGCGAAGAGGGCATCATCGTTACCGATGCTCTCGACACCCCGGCGGCAGATAAACTGCTCGCCCTGATGACGGCCCACCGGGTGTGGTCGAGAAGCCCAAAAATCGCCGCTATTCCGGCGTAGCAAAAAGCCCGGCACGGTGTGCCGGGCTTGACTCACTTTCCTTTCCCCCGTCGGGCTTACACGTCGCGGTAGGTTCCCAGGCGATAACCCCGGTCGGCCACCGCCGCTTTCAGCGAGGCAGAGGTCAGCACATCAAGCTCGCCCAGCCGCGGGTAACAGTAGGCGCTGCCCATGATGGTCTGGTCGACAAAGGCCGGATGACACATCACCTCCAGGGAGCGCTCCTCGCGGGCGATTGAGGCGTCCAGCGTCTGCAGGAACAGCGCCTCAGAGACGGCTTCCCCGTAAAACTCGCTGCTGAAGCCTGCGCTGCTGCGCGCCGCCTGCTGATCGAGACCGCTCTGCGCCGCCACCTGGCGATCGATGCGCAACGCGATGCCTTTATCGCGGGCAAAAGCGGCGACGATGGGATAGATCGCGGCGATCATATGCACATGGTGATGGCTGTCGAGATGCGTCGGCTCATGGCCGAAGAGATCGATAAAACGACGGTACTGACACGCCAGCTCGTGGGCAATTTCCTCAAGCGGCAGGTTATCTTCTTCCGCCTGCTGCCAGATCCATTTGCCCAGCCGGCCGTCGCGGGTTAACCCCGGCATGGCCGACAGCGGTTCGCCCAGCGTCAGCACAAAGTGCATCCCGACCGCCAGCTCCGGCGTACTGCGGCTCAGCTGGGCGGCGTGGTCAATAGCCGCGCCGTTGACCAGCGCCGTAGTCGATGTCACCACGCCGTTGCGGCAGGCTTCGATAATGCCGTAGTTCTGCCCTTTACTGAGGCCGAAGTCGTCGGCGTTGACGATCAATACCCGTTCCATTTGCCGCTCCCGTTACGCTTTCAGTTTTTCGATCGTCGCCGCAAAGTTCGGCAGCCATTTTTCATGAGCCAGAATCATCTCCCGCGCCAGCTGCTCGGCGTCACGATCGGAATGGATCAGCGGGCTTAAGTTCAGCGCCAGCAGCACGTCGTTCAGCTCGCCGCTGATCGCCGCCTGGCTGGCCGCCACTTCAAACCCTTTGATGGTGTAGATAAGCCCCAGCACCTTCTCGTCGAAATGGGTGATGCGCGGCGTCGGCTTCGCGCCATCGCGACCTAAGGTGCAGCTCATCTCGACCGCCCAGTCCGCCGGGATATTATCGATATGGCCATGATGCGGGATATTTACATAGTGCTCAGTCTGCTTGTCGTTATAGATAGCGTTGATCACTTCGCAAGCGGCATCGGAGTAATAGGCGCCGCCGCGCTGCTCCAGCTCCTTCGGCTTGACCTTGAGATCCGGATTTTTATACAGCTCGAACAGCTGCTTCTCCACCTTCTGCACCACCTGGGCGCGCGCGCCGCCCTTATAGTACTCGCCCATCTCAATCGCCAGCATCTCTTTTGGCTTAAAGTAATAGAGCAGATAGGAGCATGGGATCAGGCGCAGGGAGCGGATCAGCCCCTCGCTAAACGGCAGGTCGAAGATATTTTTTACCGAGTTCGCGGTCAGGCGGCCGGAGGCAACGCCGTCCAGCAGTTCATCGAAGCGCGAGACGCCGTTAACCAGCACGTCGCGGACGAACACCAGGTGGTTCAGACCGAACAGGTCGATGTTCAGCTCATCGCTCGGGCTGAGCTGCAGCACGTCGGTGATGAACATCTTCATGCCGATGGGAATGTTGCACACGCCGATAAAGCGTTTGAAACTGGTGTGGCGATAGACCGCCTCGGTGACCATGCCCGCCGGGTTGGTGAAGTTAATGATCCATGCGTCCGGGCAGATCTCCTGCACATCTTTCACGATGTCGAAAATCACCGGGATGGTACGCAGCCCTTTAAACAGCCCGCCCGCCCCGTTGGTCTCCTGGCCAAGATAGCCGTGGCTCAGCGGGATGCGCTCATCTTTTTCACGCGCCTTCAGCTGGCCCACCCGCAGCTGGGTGGTAACGAAATCCGCGCCCTGCAGCGCCTCGCGGCGGTCCAGCGTTTTATAAACCTTCATCGGCACGCCGGCTTTTTCCACCATCCGCTCGCACAGCGCATGGATAATATCGAGCTTCTCCTGGCCCTCTTCCACATCCACCAGCCACAGCTCTGTCACCGGCAGTTCATGATAACGTTTCAGAAAACCTTCCAGTAATTCCGGGGTATAGCTGCTACCGCCGCCAATGGTGACGACTTTTAATTTCTGGCTCATTTTTTTCTCCCTTAGGCGCTGCGCCTGGGCGCAGGCCGCTCTCCGCATAAATGCGGACAGTTAACTTAAATTAGTTACGGTGTAAGCCGGGCGGCTAATACCGCGCGGGTTTAATTAATACTGGTCAAATGTTTGCGATAACTGCTCGGCGTAAACGAGGTCAGCTTTTTAAAGGTTTTAATAAACAGGCTCGGGCTGCTGTACCCTGATTCATAGGCAATATCCGTCACCGAATAATTGGTAATTTCCAGCTGCTTTTTGGCAAAGTTAATACGGATATCGTTAATTATCTGCATCGGCGTTTTACCATAATAGCGCTGGGTCGCTCGGGTTAAATATTCCTGCGTTTTGCCCGATAGCCGAACCATATTCTCGAGGGCGCTCTCGCCAAACTCCAGTTTATCGTGCATGGCCTCAACGGTATTTTTTAACCATTGTGGGACGACGTCTGCAACCGGCTCTTCGCGATAGTGACGTAAACGGTTAATGACATAAAAGGAGACCAGCTCGATAAATTCGTCAAATTCCGTTTCGCGAAAATTGAGTGAGGCGATGACCGACTCAATATAGCCGAGAAAAGCGCTCTGCACGGCATAGACCTGCGACGCCACCAGGCCAAACGGCAGCAACGGCAGATAGTGTTTCTCAAAGAAGCGCCTGCTGATGCCGACGTTAAGGATGCGCGTCGCACCAAATTCGTAGAAGCTCTGGTGGTGCGAGCCCATCGGGATAAAGACAAAATCCCCGCGCTCCAGCAGCACCCGTTTGCCATTGATCTCCTGGTAATAGCGCCCGGTTAATACGACGGTAAATTCGTAGTAATCATGCTGGTGGAGCCCGCTCACGCTTTCCGTTTTGTTATAGATGACCACATGAAAGTTCTTCCCGTTGAACAACTGCTGTTCTCTGGCGGTACTGATCTCGGTGGTCATCATCCTGGGCTGCCTCATCGTCGTGATGGCCTATTGTACCTTCTCGTGCAGCTCAATCAATTCCGCAACCAGCTCGCGGGCCAGCATGGAGGTCATCAGGTGATCCTGAGCATGCACCAGCACCAGGCTGACCTTCATTTTCCCTTCGCCCTCGTCGCTTTCTATAAGCTGGGTCTGCACGCGATGCGCCTCGCTCAGCGCCTGACGCGACTGCTCCATCATCGATTTCGCCGCGGCAAAATCCCCCTGCTTGGCCTGTTTTAGCGCGGCATAGGCCAGGCTACGGGCTTGTCCGGAGTTGATAATCAGCCCCATCACCACCTCTTCGAGGTCGTTTTCCGGGGTCTCTACCGCGTCGATGTTGTCCAGATCAAACATAATATTTCCCTCATTTCTCAGGCGGTACGGGACGCTGCCCGTACCGCGCGGTATCAGAATTTCAGTGCGTTGGCGATGTCTTCTTCGCTCTCTTCCTGCTCGATGACGGTCTGCGCTTTATTCGACAGCACCACAAACGGCAGGTAGACCAGGGTGGAGACGCCAAGGTTGAACAGGGCGACCAGCAGAGCGGCGACGCTGCCGTTACTGTTGAAGAACGCCCCCAGGCCAGTTGGCATGGTCCACGGCGCCAGGTTGGTCACCGGTGGGATAATCCCCAGGCTGTAGGCCGCGAGAGTAATGGCCGCCAGAATCGGCTGGACCAGCACGAACGGGATGAACATCACCGGGTTCATGATGATCGGCAGGCCAAACAGAATCGGTTCGTTAATCTGGAAGATGCCTGACGGCAGCGCCAGCTTCGCAACCTGACGATGGTCAGCGCGGCGGGAAGCGATAAAGATGGCGATGATCAGACCCAGCGTCGCCCCGGAACCCCCCAGCAGGATGTAGGAGTCGAGCATCGGCTTGGCCCAGAAGTGGAACTGTTTACCCGCTTCGATCGCCGCATCAACCGATCCGTACTGGTTGTACAGCGCGATGTTTTCCAGCGCCCACGGCGTCATGATGCCGTTATCCAGCGCGGTCAGCGCCAGCGAACCATGCACCCCGAAGAACCACAGCAGGGAGTTAAAGATGACGTATGCCCAGCCGACCACGCTGCCCATCGCCGCCAGCGGCGTAGAGATGGAGTCCATGATGATCTGGTGGAAGTTGCTGCCGTAGCTCGACAGGGCCCACGAGATAATGCCGAAGATGGAGAGGATCAAGAAGCCAGGGATCAGCGCGGAGAAAGAGCGCGATACCGACCCCGGCACGCTGTCCGGGAGTCTGATCACCCAGTTGCGACGGATCACGAAGGTGAACAGCTCCGCGACGACCAGACCGATAATCATGCCGGAGATGATGTTCTGCCCGCCCAGCCAGTTGGCGCCGACGGCATAGGCTTCGCCCACGCTATACGGGGTCACGGTCATAAAGGCCGCGACCGCCAACAGGCCTGCGGCCATCGGGTCGACTTTGCGCTCTTCCGCCAGCGCAGAGCCAATAAAGAATGGCGCCATCAGCGACATAATGCCGAGGGTGCCGTTATAGACGTTACCGCCGATAGCCTTAAAACCGTTTAAGGTTTCAATGGTGGAGGCATCCAGGCGAATGCCCATGGAATAAAAGAAAGAGCCTTCGCCGAAGCTCAGAAAAACGTTGTTAATTAATACAAACATGGCCCCGGCGAGGGTCAACGGCATTAATTTAATGAATCCATTTTTAATCGCATTAATATGCGGCTGCTTTCCTATTTTCACTGCAAAAGGAAGGAGTACCTTTTCAAGCGAGTCGATCACTTTACTCATAGTCAATACCCTTAAAAGCCGCAATAAACTATTACGGCGATGATGTATGAAATTACTCTTTGACGGGAAAATAAACTCTTTATTCTTTGACGTCCGGCAACGGGATGCCGCCAGGCGTCAAAATATATCGAGTTTTAAAATTTAAAAATTATTGTGCTGCAGCTTTCTTAATGGCCGCGACGGCGGCTTTCAATACACCTAAACCATCCACCTTGCCATACAGAAGAGAATCGATGACTTCTACCGGTTTATTCGGCAGCAGGCGCTGAATTTCCGGTAACATATACGCAATTTGTGGCCCTAATAATACAACGTCGGCTTCCGGTCCCTTTTCACCCGCGAGAGTCTCAGGATAGGCTTCAATAATGACCGGGACTTCGTATTTTTCCGCCTGCGCCCGCATTTTGGAGACCAGCAGTGACGTGGACATGCCTGCCGAGCAGAACAGATAAATGTGTTTCTTTTCCATGAACGCTTCCTCAATGTGTGAGACCAGGGCCTTCAGTAACCGCTGAGAGCCGGTAAGACTGGTAACATCCGGTTAATTCTGTTTATGGGTTGAGTATACGGCAACCTGAGCCGTCGTGATAATTCCCTGTTGAACAGAATTGTCTCTCATTGACCTCCGGTTTTGACTACCCTCACATTTTCATCCAAATAATTCGCGCAATTAAATAAGCATCAGGACTCACAAAAAAGCCCGACCAGTGGTCGGGCTTACGTACAACTCAGTCAACAGTAGGGCGCTTACTTAGCGTTGCGCGGATCCGTATCATACTCAGCGCAGGTCTGGTAGCCGGAGTTCATCACGTGCCCCGTTTCGTCGAGGGCCACAAAGTAGGTCTCCACTTTACCATCTCGTTGACCGAGGATATAGGTCTGGCAGGTGCCGCGGGCATGGACCATCGTCACTTCCGTTGAAGGTTTGCCAGCGATCTGCATCACCTGCTCACGCGACATTCCTTTCTTCACATCTTTCACCACCGGCTGGGTAAACTGGTCTTTGGTACGATCGTAAGCGGTACAGCCCGCGAGTAAGGTTAACGCGACGGTGACGCCCAGTATTCCTGCTAAGCTTTTGTTCATTTTGGTTCCTCTCTTCCACTGTGTAACGATAAGCCTGGAATAAATAGTGTTATTTTTCAAGCCGAACAGCGAAATCATGTCTGATTGTGTTATTGCGTAAACAGGATTGACGCTCCGCCGACGACCGGCGCTTTCTCCTGCGCGCGGGCATCTATAATGAAATCCTATGTCATTGATTGCCTTCTTTTCCGGCAGTCAAAACCCCGGTCCTTGTCGTTTCAGCGGCAAAGAGGTAGCTTTAAGCCAACAGGTTGCCAAACAGATTCACTTTCGGAGGGCGCGATGACGCTACAACAAGAGATTATTCAGGCGCTGGGCGCGAAGCCGCAGATTGATGCCGCAGGCGAGATCCGCCGCAGCGTCGATTTCCTGAAATCCTATCTGCAGACTTACCCTTTTATTAAATCGCTGGTGCTGGGTATCAGCGGCGGCCAGGACTCGACCCTGACGGGGAAACTGTGCCAGATGGCGATCAATGAACTGCGCGCCGAAACTGGCGACAGCAGCCTGCAGTTTATCGCCGTCCGTTTACCCTACGGCGTGCAGGCGGATGAGCAGGACTGCCAGGATGCCATCGCCTTTATTCAGCCTGACCGCGTGTTGACGGTGAATATCAAAGCCTCGGTACTGGCAAGCGAACAGGCCCTGCGCGAAGCGGGGATCGAACTGAGCGACTTCGTTCGCGGCAACGAAAAAGCCCGTGAGCGCATGAAAGCCCAGTACAGCATCGCCGGGATGACCAAAGGGGTGGTGGTCGGCACCGACCATGCGGCGGAAGCGATTACCGGCTTCTTCACTAAATATGGCGACGGCGGCACCGACATCAACCCGATCTTCCGCCTGAACAAACGTCAGGGCAAACAGCTGCTGGCCCATCTCGGCTGCCCGGAACATCTGTATAAGAAGCTGCCGACCGCCGATCTGGAAGACGATCGCCCCTCCCTGCCGGATGAAGTGGCGCTGGGGGTCACCTATGAGAATATCGACGACTATCTGGAAGGCAAAACGCTGGACCCCAGCATCGCCAAAACAATCGAAGGCTGGTATCTGAAAACCGAACACAAGCGTCGGCCGCCCATCACCGTCTTTGACGATTTCTGGAAAAAATAGTCCCTCCCCCGCCCCGGCACGCGCCGGGGTTATTTTTTGCGCTTTTCGCCGCAAAAACCGCCTGCTATACTGGATAGATAGACAGTGTCAGGAGTTATTGTGGCCAGAAAGCAATCTGCCCCGCGTCTGGAGTTTGAGGCGGCGGCGATCTATGAATATCCCGAACACCTTCGCCCGTGGCTGGAGGCGCTGCCGAAGCTGCCGGGCGTCTATCAATTTCACGGCGACAGCGACACGATGCCGCTCTATATCGGCAAGAGCGTTAACCTGCGCAGCCGGGTGCTCTCCCACCTGCGCACGCCTGAAGAGGCCGCGATGCTGCGTCAGTCCCGGCGTATTACCTGGCAGCGCACCGCTGGCGAGCTGGGGGCGCTGCTGCTGGAGGCGCGGTTAATTAAAGAGCAGCAGCCGCTGTTTAACAAGCGGCTACGGCGTAACAAGCAACTCTGCGCCTGGCTGCTTGCGGACGACCGGCCGCAGATTGTCTATGCCCGCGAGGTTGATTTTTCTCATCAGCAGCATCTCTATGGTCTGTTCGCCAACCGGAGGGCGGCGCTGCAGATGCTGCAGAGCCTCGCTGACGAACAGCGCCTCTGTTATGGCCTGCTCGGTCTGGAGCCGCTCAGCCGCGGCCGCGCCTGCTTTCGATCCGCGCTGGGCCGCTGCGCCGGCGCCTGCTGTGGAAAGGAGAGCGTGGAGGCGCACCGCCAGCGTCTGCTGGCGCAGATGAGCAAGCTGCAGCTGGTGTGCTGGCCTTGGGCAGGACCGGTGGCGCTGGAGGAGCGCGGCCCTGATATGACGCAGTATCATGTCATTCATAACTGGCTGTGGCTGGGGGCCGTCGACTCGCTCGACCAGGCCGCTGAGCTCACCCGCCTGCCCGCCGGATTCGACCAGGATGGTTACAAAATTCTCTGTAAGCCTCTGCTCAGCGGCAACTACCCGCTGCACCCGCTTAGCTGAGAAGCCAGAAAAAAAAACCGCCGGCCCTGCCCAACGCCTGATGGCATTATTGGGCAAGACCGGCGGTCTTGATTCAGTACGCTACATTATTCAGCGGGTGCAGGCATTTTACCTGCCGGCGCGTTGCGTTCTGTCAGATGCTTCTCAAAATTGGCATTGAACTGTTTTTTCTGCTCTGGGGTCAGAATGTTGTAGATCTTGTTCTGCGTTTCCAGGCGGGACAGCGCCATCGCTTTATGCTGCGCCTCCATCTTATCGATCTGCGCTTCCGCTTTCGCCTTGTCGAAGGTATCGCTGGCGATCAGCTCGTGCATCGCGCGGCGTTCGTCGAGGGACGGACGCTTCATATTTTCGCGCTGGCTCTTCATGATGTCGCGGATCTGCTGCTTCTGCGCATCGGTCAGGTTGAGGCCTTTAAACATCATGTCATGCTGACCCGGGCCGCCTTTATGATGCATCATCATCGGCTTGCTGTCGCTCGGCGCGGTGGTGGTATCGGCGGCGTGTGCCAGGTTAGCCGCGCCCAGAGCCAGAGTAGAGGCAACAAACAGTGCAGTGAGTTTCTTCATCATTCAATCCTTACTTTACGTTATTCTTACGGCGCGTTGCCGTGTTGACGAGATTAACTTTACGACGTTAATCGTCAATTAGTCAGAGCAAGAGTAAAACAATGAAAGTGTAAAAAACAGTTTCTCACCAATTATGGAGAAAATAAGGAATTTGAACGAGGAATTGCAATAAAAAATAAATAACCTACTGTTTTGCAGAGAAATTATGGAGAGTATAATGGAGGGGAGATTAAAAACAAAGCATTTTACCAGGAATAATCCGCAAATTTACACTGGCGCACGAAAAAATAAGAAGATGTAAAACGACGTGCGAAATTAAGCAGGCCGCCCGGCGGACGGCTTGCCGTCAGGATAATTTTTCCAGCATCAGGCCAGCGCGCAGCCCCCTGGCCACCGCCGGATTGGGAAACAGAACATACTCTGGCTTTGCCCCCACCACATACCGCATCTCCCCCTCCTCCGCCAGCAGCGTGCCTGGGGCGAAGGGGGTGAAGTTCAGCGTCCGATCCGCCATATGCAGACGGAAATCATCGCTATGGCGGGTGATCTGCTGCACCACCCGGTAGCGCAACGGCGCCGGGGCGTCGGCAATGGCCAGATCCCCCACCAGCAGCCGGGAGATAGCCCCCTCGGCGGCGGCAAACTGCGACAGATCGTTTTCCCCCAACGGCAGCGCTTTGCCCAGCTCAAGGGTGCAGGCCAGCGCCGCGAACCGCTCGCAGCTGAAGTGGGTGAAGGTCCCGCCTGGCTGGCGATGAAACACCAACGCCTCCAGCCCGGCGCCGCCCAGCCAGTGAAGAAAATCCTCCTCCCAGGGCGTATCGCGAGCCGGGAGCACCCCGAAGCGCGGATGCAGCGACCCGCGGATCGCGGTATGCAGATCGAGGTGCCAGCGCGGACCACCGTGGTCGCGATAGAAGCGGCCCACCGCCTGCTCCAGCCGCTGCGCCCGCTGTGTCTCCTCGCTGGTCGGGAATTGCCGCCAGCGCTCGCCAAACATCCGGTTCATATCGCTGTGCAGATAGCGTTTATTCGCCCGCAGCGCCGGCGGGTTACCGACGATCACCAGCAGCCGCCAGCGCAGGGGGAGTTCCTCCCGAACCAGCCGCTGCACCAGCCGGTCGACAATCTCCACCGGCGCCGTTTCGTTGCCATGGATGGCGCAGGAGAGCACCAGCCCGCGCTCGCAGCGCGCATGCGGCGTCAGCTCAAGGATCCCCTCCCCAAGCCAGTGCCAGCGGAAATGGGCCGTCTCGCCGTGAAAGTGATGGGGCAAACGCCCCGCCAGGGTTAATGCCAGAAAGTGTTCCACCGCGCCCCCTTATTGCTGAAATGGATAAACCGAACCGAGCTGCAGGATCTGGGTCAACCGATCCAGCGCGTCGCGCCCTTCCCGCAGCAGCTGGGGGTCGGCGAGGTCGGCCTGGGTGAGACGATCGCGATAGTAGCGATCCACCCAATCATTGAGGGTGGCAAACAGCGTATCGTTCATCAGGACGTGCGGATTGACCGCCTGATACTCCTCGGCCGTCAACACTACCCGCAGACGCAGGCACGCCGGACCGCCGCCGTTGGCCATACTCTCGCGCAGATCAAACACCTGCAGCGCGGCGATGGGGTTATCCCCGGCCAGCAGCTCATTGAGATAGTTCCACACGCCCGGATGCGCCTGGGCTTCCTGGGGCAGGATCAGCGCCATGCTGCCGTCCGCCCGGCTCAACAGCTGGCTATTGAACAGATAGGTGGCAACCGCCTCTTCCACCGTGACCCGGCTGGCGGGAACCACCAGCGGGGTGAAGCCCGGCACCTGCTGCGCCAGCTGCTGCAAAACCGCGTTCTGGTCGGCAAAGGCCTGCTCATGGCAGAACAGGACCTGACGATTGCTCACCGCGATGACATCGTTATGAAAAACCCCCATGTCGATCGCCGCCGGATGCTGGCGGGCGAAGATCAGCTGGCGGGGATTGACCTGATTAAGGCGCGCCACCGCCTGGCTGGCCTCAAGAGTTTGCCGCGCCGGATAGCGACGCGGCGCCTCTTCGCTTCCCCGGCGGCGGCCATAGACAAAGAGCTGAACGCCGGGGGCGCCATATTCCCCGCCGAGACGGTTATGGTTCGCCGCCCCTTCGTCGCCAAACCATGCCGAGGCAGGCAGCGCCGGGTGGATGGCAAATCGCGTGCGGTCCGGGAAGATCGCCTGCAGCAACGCCCGGGTGGTGGGGGCTTCGCTGGCGCGGTGGAATTTATCCTGCAGATTCGCCACCGTCAGGTGTACCAGGCCATCCAGCGAATCGGCGGAGGGACAGACCGTCGCGGCGTTGGCCACCCACATCGCCGAGGCCGAACTCACCGCCGACAGCAGATCCGGATCCTGCTGAGCCGCGCGAGCCACCACCTGTTCATCGCTGCCGCTAAAGCCCAGCTGACGCAGGAGCGGCACGTTGGGCCGCTCCTGAGGGGGGATCACCGCCTGCGGATAGCCGGCGTCGGCGAGGGCTTTCATTTTTTTTAGCCCCTGCTTTGCCGCCAGCTGCGGGTTCGACACCCGAAAGCGGTGCCGGGTGGAGGCCTCATTGCCAAAGGAGAGCCCGGCGTAGTGATGGGTCAGTCCGGGCAGACCGTCAAAGTTGACTTCGCGGGCGGTCATGACGCCTCCCCGGCCCGAAAGTCGAGCCCTGGATTGAGACTGGCGGGCAGCGTCAAGGTCGGCGATTCGAGACTGGCCATCGGCCAGGCGCAATAATCGGCGGCATACCAGGCCCCGGGGCGATGATTGCCAGAGGCCCCGGTGCCGCCGAACGGCGCGGTACTCGCCGCCCCGGTCAGCGGTTTGTTCCAGTTGACTATCCCGGCCCGCGCCTCAAGCAGCAGCCGATCGAACTTCTCCCGTTCCGGGGAGATTAACCCGCAGGAGAGCCCGAAGCGGGTGGCATTGGCCAGGGCAATCGCCTCCTCGAAAGTGTCGTAGCGCCAGACGCCAAGCAGCGGGCCGAACACCTCTTCATCCTCGACCTGGGCCACGTCGCTCATGTCGACAATCCCCGGCGTCAGCAGCGACGTCCCGGCCTGCAATAAGCGCGGCTCCAGTAGGGTGGCTGCGCCAGCGGCGATCCGCTGCAGCCAGGCCTGATGCACTTTCTGCGCGGCCTGTTCAGAGATAAGCCCGCCGAGAAACGGCTGCGCCTCGGCGTCCCACGCCGCGGGGATCAGCCGTTGGCTCACCGTCACCAGCCTGGAGAGGAAAGCATCTCCCGCCTCTCCGCGCCGGACCAGCAGACGCCGGGCGCAGGTGCAGCGCTGGCCGGCGGTAATAAAGGCGGACTGGATGGTCAGATGCACCGCGGCATCGACGTCCCGCGGATCGTCGACGATCAGCGGGTTATTGCCGCCCATCTCCAGCGCGAGGATCTTCTGCGGCTGTCCGGCCAGCTGGCGATGCAGATGAAAACCGGTGGTCGAGCTGCCGGTAAACAGCAGCCCGTCGATATCCGCCTGGCCGCTGAGCGCCTCGCCGGTTTCCCGACCGCCCTGCAGCAGGTTGAGCACCCCGGCGGGCAGGCCGGCCTGCTCCCACAGCTTCACCACCGCTTCGCCACTGTGCGGGGTGAGTTCGCTGGGTTTGAACACCACGGTATTGCCCGCCAGCAGCGCTGGCACGATATGCCCGTTCGGCAGATGGCCGGGAAAGTTATAGGGGCCAAAGACCGCCAGCACGCCATGCGGCCGGTGACGCAGCGTCGCGGCGCCATCGGGCAGCTCGCTGTGCTGTTCGCCAGTGCGGGTGTGGTACGCCTTCACCGAGATCGCCACCTTGTTGATCATCGCCGTCACTTCCCCGGCCGCCTCCCAGCGCGGCTTTCCGGTCTCGGCTCCGATAATCGCCGTCAGCTCCGCCTTGCTGGCCTCAAGCAGCGCGGCAAACTTTTCGACGAGGGCCTGGCGGTCGGCAAACGGCAGCCGCGCCCAGGCCGGGAACGCCTGGCGGGCAGCCGCCACCGCCTCGGCGACCTGCCCGGCGTCCGCCGCCTCTCCCTGCCAGACAACCTTCAGGTTAACCGGATCTTGTTTGCTGAAGCGCGGCCCATCGCCGGGCCGCCACTCGCCGTTAATCCATAGACTCATGCGGTTTTCTCCTCAGGGATCAGGCGCACCATGCGCACCTGGTCGCCGGCATGACACTTCAGCATATCCAGCTCGCGGGCGCTGAGGGTCAGGGTGTCGCCATCCGGGTCGGCATGCACCAGCAGGGCGCGGAACTGGTGGTACTGTTCGTTCGCCACCAGGCACAGCGGCCCGTCGCAGGGCGGCGTTTCGCCGGCCTCGGTGGTCACCAGACGGCTTTTACGGATCGCCCGCACCCGGTCGATATCGCACTCCAGGGTCGGGCCGCCGTCGAAAATATCGATGTAGTTCAGGTAGCGGAATCCCTCTTTCTCCAGCACCGTCCGGGCCGGGGCGGTCTGCGGGTGGACCTTGCCGATCACCGCCTGCGCCTCGGGGGTGAGGAAATCGATATACAGCGGGTGCTTGGGCATCAGGGCGGCAATGAAAGCCTTCTGTCCGGTGCCGCACAGGTAGTCGGCGCGGGAAAACTCCATGGCGAAAAAGCGTTTGCCCAGGCTCTCCCAGAATGGGGAATAGCCGTGCTCGTCAATCACCCCGCGCATCTCGGCAACCACCTTCTCATTAAAGCGCTCGCGAAAGGCGGCCATAAATAAGAAGCGCGACTTCGACAGCAGATAGCCATTGCCCTCTTTGCGCCACTGTGGGTCGAGGAACAGGGTACACAGCTCGCTGCTGCCGGTGTGGTCGTTACTGAGAAACAGCGTCGGCAGCGCCTGATAGACGTTAAGCTCCTTCGAGGCATGGACCTGGGTGCCGACCCGGTAGTTGTACCAGGGATCGTTGAGCCCCACCGCCACCTCTATCGCGCAGATGCCCACCACTGCGCCGCTCTCGCTCTCTTCCAGCACAAAGACATAGCCCTGCTCGCTTTTCGGCAGCTCGCCGCGCCAGGTTTGCTGTGAGCGGGCGATCCGCGCCGCGAGGGTGGCTTCATCCACCGGCAGCGAGGTCAGCCCGCCGCCGGTCTCCGCCGCCAGCTTCAGCAGCCCGGGCAGATCGCCCGGCTCCACCGGTCGAATAACCATCATGATGAAACTCCCGCCAGGAATCGCGCGCAGGCCCGCTCGACGCGATCCAGCCCGCTGTTCACCTCTTCTTCACTGACGTTCAGCGCCGGCGCGAAACGCACCACGTTGGCGCCGGCGATCAGGATCATCACGCCCTCTTCCGCCGCCAGGTTGCTGAGGGTTTTCGCCTTCCCGGCCCAGGCGTCGTTCAGCACGCAGCCGATCAGCAGCCCCAGGCCGCGGATCTCCTTGAACAGACCATAGCGGGCGTTGATCGCCTGCAGGCGTTCGCAAAACCACTGATGGCGCTGTCTGACGCCGGAGAGCACTTCCGGGGTATTGACGATCGACAGCAGCTCGCCGGCCACCGCCCCCGCCAGCGGGTTACCGCCGTAGGTGGTGCCGTGGGTGCCGACGGTCATCACGCTGGCGCAGGCCTCTGTCGCCAGCAGCGCGCCGATGGGGAAGCCGCCGCCCAGCGCTTTGGCGGTGGTCAGCACATCGGGGGTCACGCCGTAGTGCATATAGGCATACAGTTCGCCGGTGCGCCCGACCCCGGTCTGCACTTCATCGAAAATCAGCAGGGCGTTGTGCTGGTCGCAAAGCTGGCGCAGGCCGCGTAAAAACTCGACGCTGGCCGGCACCACGCCGCCTTCGCCCTGCACCGGCTCGACGATCACCGCGCAGGTTTGGTCATTGATTAAGGCCTTTGCCGACGCGAGATCGTTAAACACCGCATGCTGGATCTGCGGCGGCAGCGGGGCAAAATCCCGGGAGTAGGCCGGCTGACCGCCTGCCGAAACGGTGAACAGCGTCCGCCCGTGGAAGGCGTTCTGGAAGGCGACAATGCCGCTTTTCTCGCTGCCAAAGCGATCGTGGGCATATTTACGCGCCAGCTTGAGCGCCGTCTCATTGGCCTCGGCCCCGGAGTTACAGAAGAAGACCCGGTCGGCGAAGGTGGCATCGATAAGCATTTTGGCCAGACGCAGGATCGGCTCATTGGTATAGCCATTGCCGGTATGCCAGAACTTGCCAGCCTGATCGGTGAGGGCCTGCACCAGACGCGGATGCGCATGCCCCAGCGCGTTCACGGCGATGCCTCCGGCAAAATCGATATACTCTTTGCCCTGCTGATCCCACAGCCGCGACCCGGCGCCCCGCACCGGAATAAAAGCCGCTGGCGCGTAGACCGGCATCATCCATTCATCAAAGTGGTTACGCGTAATTGACTGAGACATATCGACCTCTTCCGGTAAATTAAAAGTAGCAATAATGTTAATAAATGTGAGTTATTACGCTGTAAATGTAGATTGCACGGTTCGTGCCAGCCAGCGATAAAAATGCATAAACCGGATGAGATAACGCAATATCAATGAGTTACAACCTGGCGCTATTCACATAAAATGCATACTTAGTGAATAAGTATCCGATAAAGGGGGATGAACAGTGATTAAAGAAGATAAGTTATGCAAAGGTAAGATATAATTCTGTAATTGTGATCTTCTGCGAAATTTATCGTAGCTATTTGCCCTTTTTTGGCGCGGCGTGCCCGCAAAAGGGGCACCCACGGCACGCTCATGCGCAGCGATTGGCAGAATGACGCATCGGATGGCAGCCAGCCTGGCGAATTTCTGCTACCATCCCTGCACTATTCACCTTGCACAGTGGCAGCGACTATGAAATTCGTCTCTTTTAATATCAACGGCCTGCGCGCCCGCCCACACCAACTGGCCGCCATCGTCGAAAAGCACCAGCCGGACGTGATTGGCCTGCAGGAAACCAAAGTTCACGACGATATGTTCCCTCTCGAAGAGGTCGCCAGACTCGGCTATAACGTCTTTTATCACGGCCAGAAAGGCCATTATGGCGTCGCTCTGCTGACCAAAGAGACGCCGATTGCCGTCCGCCGCGGTTTCCCGGACGATGGCGAAGAGGCTCAGCGCCGCATCATCATGGCCGAGATCCCGTCGCCGTTCGGTAACGTTACGGTGATTAATGGTTATTTCCCGCAAGGTGAAAGCCGCGATCATGAGACCAAATTCCCGGCCAAAGCGGCGTTCTATCAGAATCTGCAGAACTATCTGGAGACCGAGCTCAATAAAGAGAATCCGGTGCTGATCATGGGCGATATGAACATCAGCCCTACCGATCTCGACATCGGTATCGGTGAAGAGAACCGCAAACGCTGGCTGCGCACCGGCAAATGTTCCTTCCTGCCGGAAGAGCGGGAATGGATGGACCGTCTGCTGGGCTGGGGCCTGGTGGATACCTGGCGTCAGGCTAACCCGGACAATCAGGAGCACTTCTCGTGGTTTGATTACCGCTCCAAAGGATTCGACGATAACCGCGGGCTGCGCATCGACCTGCTGCTGGCCAGCCAGCCTCTGGCCCAGCGCTGCGTGGAGACCGGAATCGATTATGAGATCCGCGGGATGGAAAAACCATCCGACCACGCGCCGGTATGGGCCACCTTCCGGCCGTAAGCCACGTCCTGACCTGCCTCCCGCCGCGCGGGGGGCAGAATTTCCTGAGCAAAATCAACAAAGCGACGGTAAACCATTGTGGCCGTCGTCTGAACAGGATACTGTCGCGCGCACTTTTTAATGTCCACCGCGTCCAGGCTGTACAGGAGACCCCTTCATGAAAAAGAAGCCATCATCCGGCCATTGGTAAAGGGCTGGGACTCATCGCGCTGGCGGCCACGCTGGCCGTTATCAGCCACCGCGTCGGTCTCCACGATCTGCTGACTCACCTGCATCTGCTGCAGGAGACCCTGCGCCATCAGGGCGCCTGGGGCTATCTGGTCTATGCAGCGCTATTTATCATTGCCACCCTGTGCCTGATCCCCGGCAGCCTGCTGGTGATCGCCGGCGGAATACTCTTCGGCCCGCTGACCGGCTCTCTGCTCTCGTTTGCCGCCGCCACTGTCGCCTCTTCGCTGTCGTTTTTGATCGCCCGCTGGCTTGGGCGCGATCTGCTGCAGCGCTATGTGGGCCATACCGCCGTCTACCAGGCCATTGAGCG
Source organism: Klebsiella sp. GG_Kp146 (assembly GCF_040061975.1). Taxonomy (NCBI): domain Bacteria; kingdom Pseudomonadati; phylum Pseudomonadota; class Gammaproteobacteria; order Enterobacterales; family Enterobacteriaceae; genus Klebsiella; species Klebsiella sp. GG_Kp146. Next base: position 207,064 of record NZ_JBEAHA010000014.1, on the reverse strand, counting down.
CGGTATCGCCCGCAGCGGCAGCGATTTTCTGATCCTCACCCGCCTGGTGCCGCTCTTTCCCTACAACATTCAGAATTACGCCTACGGCCTGACGGCGATCCCCTTCTGGCCTTTTACCTTGATCTCCGCCGTGACCACCCTGCCGGGCCTGGTGATCTATTCGGTGATGGCCAGCGAACTGGCTCGCGAGGGAGCGACCTTCGCCTTCGCGCTCAAGCTGAGCCTCGCTGGCGGGCTGCTGTTTGCCCTGGTGCAGATGGGCAAACGGTTTGCCCGCGCCCGCCGTGTGGCAACGCCCGGCGAGGAGGTGCGCCATGACCCGACCTGATCGCCGTCACCTGCGCCGCGCCCGGCTGGCCCTCGCCGTGGTGGCCGTTGCCGCTCTGGCCGCCTGGCTGTGGTTCCCTGGCGGGCGAGCCTTTCTGCAGCACAGCCTGACGGCGCTAGCGTCGCTGGATCCCCAGCATGTTAAAGACTTTATCGCCGCCTGGGGGGCGCAGGCGGCGCTGGTCTCTTTTGCGCTGATGATCCTCCAGGCGATCGTCGCCCCGCTGCCGGCCTTCCTGATCACCCTGGCGAACGCCGCGCTGTTCGGCGCCTTCTGGGGCGGCGCGCTGTCGTGGTTCAGCGCCATGGTCGGCGCCGGGCTCTGTTTCTGCATCGCCAGAGCGCTGGGGCGCGAGGTGGTGGAGAAACTCACCGGCCGCACGGTGCTGCGCAGCGTCGACGGCTATTTTGCCCGCTTTGGCCCGCAGACGATCCTGGTCTGTCGCCTGCTGCCGTTTGTCCCTTTTGATCCGGTCAGCTATGCCGCCGGACTGACTTCGCTGCGCTTCTGGCCCTTTATGCTGGCCACCGGCGTGGGACAGCTGCCGGCGACCATCGTCTATTCCTGGGCCGGGAGCCTGCTGACCGGAGGCGCCTTCTGGCTGGCCACTGGCCTTTCGCTGCTTTTTGCCCTGGCGGTGGTCATCTCCATCGCCAAAAATATTTACCGTGAACGTCATAAGAGATCGTCGCCATGAGCTTACCCCCGCTGGATACTGTCCCCCTGATCCTTCGTCCGCAGGCCTGGCTGCACCGTCGTCATTACGGCCAGGTGCTGAGCCCCATTCGCTGGTGGGGGCGGATCCCGTGGCTGTTTTACCTGGTCTCGCTGTTCGTGGGCTATATTGAACGCCGCCGCTCGCCGCTGGATCCGGTGCTGCGCTCGCTGGTCAGCGCCCGCATCGCCCAGCTGTGCCACTGCGAATTCTGCATCGATATCACCAGCATGACCCTCGCGGCGCGGAGCGGAGGTCGCGACAAACTGCTGGCGGTCGCCGACTGGCGCAACAGTACGCTATTTAGCGAGCAAGAGCGTCTGGCGCTGACCTATGCCGAAGCCGCCAGCCAGACGCCGCCGGAGGTGGATGATGCCCTGCGCAGCGCGATGGCGGCGCATTTTGACGCCCGGGCGCTCACCGAGCTGACCGCCCTGATTGGTCTGCAAAATTTATCAGCGCGGTTCAACGCCGCGATGGCGATCCCGGCCCAGGGGCTGTGCAAGATCCCCCCCTCTTCCCCGCACAATAAGGAGTAATGATGCGCCGTTTGCGTGATTTCAGCCTCTGTCTGTACCTGCTGCTGCTCTGGCCGCTGGTGGTGAATGCCGACGACAGCTGGCGGCAGACCCAGACGGAAGCCCGTGGCCAGACCGTCTGGTTTAACGCCTGGGGTGGCGACCCGGCCGTTAACCGCTATCTGGCGTGGGTCAGCGAGGAGGTCAAACGCCACTACGCGATCGACCTGCGTATTGTCCCCATCGCCGACGCCGCCGACGCGGTGAAACGCATCCAGACTGAGGCGCAGGCTGGCCGTCGCCGCGGCGGTTCGGTGGATTTGCTGTGGATCAACGGCGAAAACTTTCACACCCTAAAACAGGCCAACCTGCTGCTCTCCGGCTGGGCCGAATCGCTGCCCAACTGGCGCTATGTCGATCGGCAAAAGCCGGTTCAGGAAGATTTTTCTGTCGCCACCGAGGGCGCCGAGTCGCCGTGGGGCAGCGCCCAGCTGACGTTTATCGCCCGCCGCGAACAAACCCCGCAGCCTCCCACCAGTCCGCAGGCGCTGCTGGCCTTCGCCAGAGCCCATCCGGGCAGCGTAACCTACCCGCGGCCACCGGACTTCACCGGTACCGCCCTGCTGGAGCAGCTGCTGATCGCCCTCACCGACCAGCCTGCCGCCCTGCGCCAGCCGCCGCAGACGGCGACTTTCGCGGCGGTCACCGCCCCGCTGTGGCGCTATCTCGATGCGCTGCACCCGACGCTGTGGCGGGCGGGCAAGGATTTCCCGGCGTCGCCGGCGCGGATGGACGCCATGCTCAACCAGGGCATCCTCCGCCTGTCGCTGACGTTTAATCCGCTCCATGCCTGGCAGAAGGCCGACAGCGGGGAGTTACCGGCGGACAGCTACAGCTTCGGCTTTACCGGAGGGACCCTTGGCAACGTTCATTTCGTGACTATTCCGGCCAACGCGCGCGCCGTCGCCGCCGCCAAAGTGGTGGCCAATTTCCTGCTCTCCCCTGAGGCGCAATTGCGCAAGGCGGATGCCGCCGTCTGGGGCGATCCAAGCGTCCTGGACCCGCAGCGTCTACCTGACAAGCAGCGCCAGGCGCTGGCGGCCACCCTGCCGCAGGATCTGCCGCCGGTGCTTGCCGAGCCGCACGCGGCGTGGGTTGACGCACTGGAGCAGGAATGGCTGCGCCGCTACGGTACCCACTGATTCTGCTGGCCTGGGGGACGATGGCGGCAATCTATCTGCCCTTATTCCCCGCCGCCGCAGGGCTGGTGTGGCCGGCGCTCTCCCCGGTCCACTGGCGGGCGCTGTTCGCCGACCCGCAGCTGGGCCAGGCGCTGGCCGCCACCCTTGTTTCCACGCTGCTGTCCGTCGGCGGCGCGTTACTGATCGCCCTGACCATCGTCGCCGCCCTCTGGCCTTCGGCCCGCTGGCGGCGACTGGCTTCCCGCCTGCCCTTGCTGCTGGCGGTGCCCCATCTAGCCCTGGCGACGGCGGCGCTGCTGCTGTTCGCCGAAGGCGGCTGGATCTGGCAGCGGCTGCCGTTTTTGACGCCGCCGGTCGACCGGTACGGCATCGGGCTTGGCCTGACGATGGCCCTGAAAGAGAGCGCCTTTGTGCTGTGGGTGATCTACGGCCTGCTGGGGGAGGCGCGCCTCGCCGACCAGGCGACAGCGCTAAAGAGCCTCGGCTACGGCCGCTGGCAGTGCCTGCGCTGGCTGGTGCTGCCTGGGCTGCTGCCCGCCCTCGGCATGGTGCTGCTGGCCGCCGCGGCCTGGAGCCTGTCGACGGTAGACGTCGCCCTGGTGCTGGGGCCCGGCAATCCGCCCACCCTCGCCGTGCTGGCGTGGCAGTGGTTAAGCCAGGGCGATGACCTGCAGCAGGCGAAAGGGGCGCTGGCCAGCCTGCTGCTGCTGGCGATCCTCGGCGGGCTGGCGCTGGTCGCCTGGGGCGGATGGCGGCTACAGCGTCGACGCCTGCCCGATCTGCGCGGCGTTCGGCATCCCCATCCCCACGCCCTGCCCGGCCGCCTGCTGGCGAGAGCCCTGCCGCTGAGCGGCCTGCTGTGCGCGCTATTGCTGGCGGGGCTGGCGCGCTCGGCGCCGCCGCAGACCGAGGCATTGATTAACAGCCTTGGTCTGGCGCTGGCGGCCTGCGCCCTCGGCGCGGCCGTCTGCCTGCTGTGGCTGGCCTGCGGCCCGGCGCGGGGAGATGGCTGGGTCTGGCTGCCGCTGGTGCTGCCGGCCCTGCCGCTGGCCGACGGCCAGTACCGGCTGGCGCTGTACGCCTGGCTAGACGGCGAATGGTGGACCGTCCTGTGGGGCCATCTGCTGTGGGTGGTGCCGTGGATGCTGTTTATTTTGCGCCCGGCCTGGCGCCAGCGCGATCCGCGGATGGCGGTGATCGCCCGCACGCTCGGCTGGGATCCCACGCGTATTTTCTGGCTGCTGACCCTGCCCTCGCTGACCCGCCCGCTGCTGACCGCCCTGGCGGTGGGTTTCTCGGTGAGCATTGCGCAGTATCTGCCAACGCTATGGCTGGGGGCAGGCCGTATCCCGACGCTTACCAGCCAGGCGGTGGCGCTCAGCAGCGGCGGCGAGGCGCAGACGCTCGCCGCCCAGGCGCTGTGGCAATTACTGCTGCCGGCGGTATGCTTTACCCTGACGTCCCTGCTGGCCTGGCTGGCGGGCCGCTATCGACGAGGACTTCGCTAGTGCTAACCGTAAACCATCTGACCCTGAGCGTGAAACGTCAGCCGCTGCTGCGGGAGGTCGCCTTCTCGGTGGCCCCGGGTGAAGTGCTGACGCTGATGGGCCCTTCCGGCAGCGGAAAATCGACGCTGTTTGCATGGATGATTGGCGCTCTGGCCGGCGACTTCCGCGCCGAGGGCGAGCTGTGGCTCAACGAGCGGCGCTGCGATACGCTGCCAACGGAGCGCCGGCGCATCGGCATCCTGTTTCAGGACCCGTTGCTGTTCGACCATTTCAGCGTCGGGCAAAATTTACAGCTGGCGCTACCGGAAAGCGTGCGCGGCGAGGCGCGAAAAGCCGCGGTGGAGCAGGCGCTCAGTCGCGCCGGGCTGCATGGCTTCGCCGCGCGCGACCCGGCCACGCTCTCCGGCGGACAGCGGGCGCGGGTGAGTCTGCTGCGCGCCCTGCTGGCGCGCCCCGAGGCGCTGCTGCTGGATGAGCCCTTCAGCCGCCTGGATGCGACCCTGCGCGCCGCGTTCCGTCGCTGGGTATTTGAGGAACTGGCCCGCCAGGCCATTCCGGCGATCCTGGTGACCCACGATCGCGAGGACTGTCCGCCGACGGGGCGGTGCCTGGCGATGGAGCGCTGGCAATGAAGCGCAATAGCGTGCAAACCTGCGTTACCGCAAAGAAATCAACGCCTGGCAAGCGGAGAATACGCCCTCCACTTTTTACCGTCGGGCATTTCGATGAAACGTGTTTCTCAATTGACCGCACTCGCCCTGCTCATGGGGCTTGCTGCCACCACCACCTGCGCCGCTGAAACCATGCCAGCGCTCACCCTCTCCCATCTGCAACAGCAGCACGGCGTGGCCATCGACACCCGCCTGAGCGCTTATTACAACGGCTGGCCGCAGCACGTCAACGGCCCGGAAGGGCATGAGCCGCAGGCGCTGAACCTTTCCGCCCGCTGGCTCGGCGCCATGAGCGACGAGCAGCTCCACAGCTGGGCTAAACAACACCAGCTCCAGCCCGATACCCCCATCGCGCTGTACGGCAGTCCTGAGGATAACGCCAGCGTCGCGGCGCGACTGAAACAAGCGGGCTTCACCCGGCTCAACGTCCTGAGCGACGCTCTGAGCCAGGGCGACCGTCTGCAAAAGCTGCCGCACTTTGAACAGCTGGTCTACCCGCAGTGGCTACACGATCTGCAGCAAGGGAAGAGCGTGGCTGCCGCCCCGGCCGGCGACTGGAAAGTGTTTGAGGCCGCCTGGGGAGCGCCGAAGCTCTATCTGCTGAGCCATATCCCGGGCGCGGGCTATATCGACACCAATGAGGTGGAGAGCGAACCGCTGTGGAATAAAGTCTCCGATGCGCAGCTGAAGGCGATGCTGGCGAAGCACGGCATCCGCCATGACACCACGGTGATCCTCTACGGTCGCGACGTCTACGCCGCGGCGCGGGTGGCGCAGATCATGCTGTACGCCGGCGTCAAAGACGTGCGCCTGCTGGACGGCGGCTGGCAGACCTGGTCCGACGCCGGTCTGCCGGTGGCGCGCGGCATGCCGCCGACGCCGCAGCCGGCGCCGGATTTTGGCGCGCCGATCCCCGGCCAGCCGCAGCTGATGCTGGATACCGGGCAGGCCCGCGGTCTGCTGCATCGCCAGGACGCCTCGCTGGTCAGCGTCCGCTCGTGGCCGGAGTTTATCGGCACCACCAGCGGCTACAGCTATATCAAACCGAAGGGCGACATCGCCGGCGCCCGCTGGGGCCATGCCGGAAGCGACTCCACGCACATGGAAGACTTCCATAACCCGGACGGCACCATGCGCAGCGCCGACGATATCGCCGCCCTGTGGCGCCAGTGGAACATCCTGCCTGACCAGCAGGTGGCGTTCTATTGCGGGACCGGCTGGCGGGCCTCGGAAACCTTCATGTATGCCCGGGCCATGGGCTGGCCGCACGTCGCCGTCTATGACGGCGGCTGGTACGAATGGAGCAGCAACCCGCACAATCCGGTCGCCCGCGGAGAACGCGGCCCGGAAAGCAGTCAGTAACGCGTCCCACCCGCGCGCGTCGCCCCCTGCCGGCGACGCGCGATTTTCTGCTCACGCCACCCGCTTTAAGGTCCTGTAGCCGCTGGCGATACGCGTCGCCGTCGTCAGCCAGCATAGCGCGCCAAACAGCCACGCCAGCCAGGCGAAATGCGCCGGAAACAGGCAGCTGAGGACAAACAGCAGGATAGTCTCCGTCCCCTCCGTCAGCCCCCCGAGATAGTGCAGCGATTTATGGGCATAGCCGGGATTGGCGATCTGGTGCTTTGCCGCCAGCGCGGCAAAGGCGAGAAAGCTGCTGCCGGTGCCGATAAAGGCAAACAGCAGCCAGCCCCCCGCCAGGGCGTTATTTTGCGGATCCGCCAGGATAAAACCGAACGGCACCAGGGCATAGAAGAGAAAATCCAGTGAGATATCGAGAAAACCGCCGGCGTCGCTAAGCCCGCGCCGCCGCGCCAGGGCGCCGTCCAGGCCGTCCAGCAGGCGGTTGAGAAGAATGGCCGCCAGCGCCGCGCCATACCACCCTAATGCCAGAAATGGCAGAGCCAGCGCGCCGATGGCAAAACCGAGCAGCGTCAGCCCGTCTGGCGAAATGCCCGGGCGGTCAAGCGCGCCGGCGGCAGCGTTAAGCAGAGGTTTGAGGCGAGGATGCAAGTGGCTATCAAGCACGGGGGTCTCCAGCAGAGTTGGCGGTTGTCAGTGAAGGTCTATGGCGGTGATAATAGGCCAGTTTGGTCTTATTAACGTTGATGCTTATGCTAAAAATGATTGAAGTTGTCGCCGCCATTATTGAACAGGATGGCAAAATTCTGCTGGCGCAGCGCCCGCCCCACGCCGACCAGCCGGGAATGTGGGAATTCGCCGGCGGCAAAGTGGAGTCGGGTGAAAGCCAGCCGCAGGCGCTGGCCCGGGAGCTGCGGGAGGAGATGGGCATCATCGCCCACCCGGCATGCTATATCGCCAGCCATCAGCGGGAAGTCTCCGGTCGCCAGATCCATCTGCACGCCTGGTGGGTACCGAACTTTCAGGGCGTGCCGCTGGCCCACTATCACAGCCAGCTGCGCTGGTGCCTTCCTGCCGACGCCTTAACCCTCGATCTCGCCCCGGCCGATATCCCCCTCCTGCACGCCTTTATCGCCCAGCGCCCGTCCCTTTCTCCCCGCTGATCCGCTCGCCGCCTCGTCATCGTTTTTAGTTATGACGGGCGGGCAATTATAAATTTTGCTGACGGCTTAATTTTTCCTTGCTTGCCTAAGGATTAGCGGTGTTATAGTCGGAAAATCGGTTTTTTCAAGGACCGAATCATAATAAATACACGCAACCACAACCATAAGAGGAACTTATATCTATGGATCAGACGTGCACTCTGGAAGGCTTTCTCACCCGCGTTCAACAGCGCGATCCTCATCAAACCGAATTTGCTCAAGCCGTCCGGGAGGTCATGACCACCCTGTGGCCTTTCCTTGAGGAAAATCCGCGCTATCGTCAGCTTGCTTTGCTGGAACGTCTGGTGGAACCGGAGCGCGTGATCCAGTTCCGCGTGGTGTGGGTGGACGACCGCAATCAGGTCCAGGTCAACCGCGCGTGGCGCGTGCAGTTCAACTCGGCCATCGGCCCGTATAAGGGCGGGATGCGCTTCCATCCGTCGGTGAATCTGTCGATTCTCAAATTCCTTGGCTTCGAGCAGACCTTCAAAAACGCCCTGACCACCCTGCCGATGGGCGGCGGGAAAGGCGGCAGCGATTTCGATCCTAAGGGCAAGAGCGATGGCGAAGTGATGCGCTTCTGCCAGGCGCTGATGACCGAGCTCTATCGCCATCTTGGCCCGGATACCGACGTACCGGCGGGCGATATCGGCGTCGGCGGCCGCGAGGTCGGCTTTATGGCCGGCATGATGCGCAAACTCTCTAACAACAGCGCCTGCGTCTTCACCGGTAAAGGCCTCTCCTTCGGCGGCAGCCTGATCCGTCCGGAAGCTACCGGTTACGGCCTGATCTACTTCACCGAAGCGATGCTCAAACGTCACGGTCTGGGCTTCGAAGGCGCTCGCGTGGCGGTCTCCGGCTCCGGCAACGTCGCGCAATACGCCATTGAGAAAGCGATGGAGCTTGGCGCGCGGGTGGTCACCGCCTCCGACTCCAACGGCACCGTCGTTGACGAGGCGGGCTTCACCAAAGAAAAACTGGCCCGCCTGATCGACATCAAAGAGCGTGCCCACGGCCGGGTGGCCGACTACGCCCGCGAGTTTGGCCTCAACTATCTCGAAGGCCAGCAGCCATGGTCAGTGCCAGTGGATATCGCCTTGCCTTGCGCCACTCAGAACGAACTGGACGTCGATGCCGCCCGCCAGCTGATTGCCAACGGCGTGAAGGCCGTGGCGGAAGGCGCCAACATGCCGACCACCATCGCCGCGACCGATCTGTTCCTTGAAGCTGGCGTGCTGTTTGCCCCGGGCAAAGCGGCCAACGCCGGCGGCGTGGCGACGTCCGGTCTGGAGATGGCGCAGAACGCCGCGCGCATGGGCTGGAAAGCGGAAAAAGTGGATGCCCGTCTGCATCACATCATGCTGGATATCCACCATGCCTGCGTGCAGTACGGCGGTGAAGCGAAGCAGACCAACTACGTGCGCGGCGCCAATATCGCCGGTTTCGTCAAGGTGGCGGATGCCATGCTGGCCCAGGGCGTGATTTAACCTCCCCTGACGCCCTCCCGGCGGCTGCCCGCCGGGAGGCGTCTCACGACGTCATCGTGATCACCACTTTCCCCAGATGTTGACCACTGTCCAGACAGGCATGCGCCTCGGCAATCTCCGCCATCGGGTAGCTGGCGTAGATCATCGGCTTGCATTTCCCTGCCTCAAGCAGCGGCCAGACGTGGCGCCGCAGCGCCTCGGCAATCTCCTGTTTCTCCGCCGCCGTCCGGCCGCGCATGGTGGAGCCGGTGACGGTGGCCCGCTTGAGCATCAGGGTCTGAATATCCACCTCATGAGCGATTCGCCCGCCCATAAAGCCGATGATCACCAGCCGTCCATCCTTTTTCAGTAGCCCCAGGTTGCGGTTAAAGTAAGGGCCGCCCACGATATCCAGAATGACATCCACCCCTTCATCGTTGGTCAGTTGGTGAATTTTCTCTGCGAAATCTTCGGTTTTGTAGTTGATCGCCGTGGCGTAGGGTCGCAGCGCGGCAATTTTTTCGTCCTGGCCGACGGTGGCATAGACGCTCATCCCCAGCGCGTGACACAGCAGGACCGCGGTGGTGCCAATCCCGCTGGCGCCGCCGTGGATCAGAATGCTCTCGCCGGACTGCAGCTTACCGAGCTGGAAAACGTTCGCCCACACGGTGAAGAAGGTTTCCGGAATGGCGGCCGCTTCGCTAAAGCTGAGGCCCGCCGGGATCGGCAGCGTCTGGCCTGCCGGGACGGCGCAGTATTCGGCATACCCGCCGCCGTTGGTGAGCGCACAGACGCGATCCCCGGGGGCAAAGGTCGTGACCTGCGCGCCGACCTTCACGACCACGCCCGCCACCTCGAGGCCGGGCACGGGGGTGACGCCCTCAGGCATGGGATACAGCCCCTGGCGCTGCAGAATATCCGGCCGGTTGACGCCCGACGCTTTCACTTCGATAAGCACCTCATGCTCCCCGACGGTGGGGATCTCACCTTCGCGGATCTGCAATACTTCCGGGCCACCCGGTTGGCTGATAGCGATATATTTCACGGGTCCTCCTTATCGCCTGGGAGAGAAATGAGCAACGGCATCGGGAAGGGCAATGGGCATCCCTGTTCTGAGGGGGTCGTCAACCCCTTCCCGGCTGTTTAGTGTAGACCATTGACCTGGCGAGGGGAGAAACGGCGGCCGCGGGGAAGCACATCCTCGCGGCCGCCGGGCGGGTTATTGCGGCGACGGCGCGGCATCGTCTGCCGCTTTTTTGCCTTTCGCTTTGCCTTTGCCCTTACTGAAGGATTTTTTCGCCCCGCCAGGCGCCACCAGACCGCGGAACTGGCGCACCGGCGTGCTGCGCGCCTGCTCGATCAGCTGATACAGCGTCCCCACCAGCGGCTGCATAAAGTCCTGATAGCGGCACTGTTTCTCGCTGATTTGCGTCAATACCGACTCCCAGTGGGCGGTCATGTCCGGTCGCCCGGCCATCTCCGGCAGGGAATGAATCAGCGCCCTTCCGGCCTCCGAGGAGTGAATATAGCGCCCCTTTTTGCTCAGGAAACCGCGCTTAAACAGCAGTTCGATAATCCCGGCGCGGGTTGCTTCGGTGCCGAGGCCGTCGGTGGCGCGGAGGATCTTCTTCAGATCTTTATCCTGCACGAAGCGGGCAATCCCGGTCATCGCCGACAGCAGCGTGGCGTCGGTAAAGTGGCGCGGCGGCTGCGTCTGGCGCTCCACCACCTCGCCCCTCTCGCACAGCAGTTCATCGCCTTTGGCCACCACCGGCAGCGGCGTGCCGTCGTTCTCTTCATCGCGCTCTTTGCTGCCAAGCAGCGTCCGCCAGCCCGCCTCGGCCAGAAAACGCGCTTTAGCGACAAATTTGCCGTTGGCGATCTCAAGGTCAATCTGGCATTTACGGAATACCGCGTCAGGGCAGAACTGCATCAGATACTGCCGGGCGATCAGGGTGTAGACCTTCGCTTCGTTATCGGTGAGTTTGACCTGGCTGCTGCGGGCGGTCGGGATAATCGCATGGTGCGCGTCGACCTTTTTATCATCCCAGCAGCGGTTGCGGATCTCCGGATCCACCACCGGCTGCGGCAGCAGATCCGCCGCATGGACGGCAATCGCATTCAGCACCGCATGGCGGCCGGCGAAATGCTCTTCCGGCAGGTAGCGGCTGTCCGAACGCGGATAGGTGATGAGCTTGTGGGTTTCATACAGCTTCTGGCAGATATCCAGCACATTTTGCGCGCTGAAGCCGAAACGTTTGGCCGCCTCAATCTGCAGCGCCGACAGCGAAAACGGCAGCGGCGCGGGTTCGGAATCGCGCTTATCGTTATAGCCGGTCACCAGCGCCGGCTGGCCTTCGATACGCTTAACCACGTGCTCGGCCAGCGGACGATGCAGCAGGCGCCCTTCTTCATCCTGGTAAGGTTCGCAGGCTTCGCTCGGCACCCAGGTCGCGACAAAGCGCTCCTCCTGCGGCGTGACGATATGCGCTTTGACGTCGAAGAAATCTTTGGCGACGAAGTTTTCAATCTCTTCATCGCGGCGCACCACCAGGCCGAGCACCGGGGTCTGCACCCGCCCCACGGAGAGCACCCCCTGATAGCCGGCGTTGCGCCCCAGCAGAGTATAGGCCCGGGTCATATTGATGCCGTACAGCCAGTCGGCGCGCGCCCGCGCCAGCGCCGACACGCAAAGCGGCACAAACTCGCTGTTGGCGCGCAGGCGGTTGATCGCCCGCTCCACCGCCTGCGGGTTGAGATCGTTTATCAGACAGCGCTGCACCTGCTGGCGCTTCTCCGGCGCCAGCTGCAGGTAGTCGAGGACCTCGTCCACCAGCAGTTGGCCCTCACGGTCGGGGTCGCCAGCGTGGATAACCTCCTCGGCGTCGCCGAGCAGGCGCTTGATCACATTCAGCTGTTTGGTGACCGAAGGTTTGGGCTGCAGCTGCCATTTCTCCGGCACAATCGGCAGGTCGGTGAGATTCCAGCGGGCATAGCGACTGTCATAGACGTCCGGCTGCGCCTGCTCCAGCAGGTGACCGATACACCAGGTCACCACCTGCCCGTTGCCGCACTCAATATAGCCATCGCCTTTGCGGTGCGGTTTAGGCAACACATCGGCGATAGCCCGACCGAGACTCGGTTTTTCTGCAATAAACAACCGCATCGAATCAACGGATCTCGATCATCGATCGCCCGCCACGGGCGGTCACCAGCTCGCCGATGGCGGCCAGCTTAATACCGAACTCCGCCGCGGCGGCCTGGACTTCCGCCTCCGCCTCCGGGGTCACCGCCAGCAGCAGACCGCCTGAGGTCTGTGGGTCGCACAGCAGATCGCGCCACGCCGTCGGCATCTCGCCCATCAAATGGCCGTAGCTGGCAAAGTTGCGCCCGGTGCCGCCCGGCACCGCGCCGGCGGCGATATACTCCTCCACCCCCGGCAGTTTCGGGATATCGGCATAGCGCAGTTGCGCCTGCACGCCGGCCCCGCGGCACACCTCGCTGAGGTGGCCGAGCAGGCCAAAGCCGGTGACGTCGGTCATCGCCTTCACCCCGTCGATAGCGGCAAACGCGGCGCCGGCGAGGTTCATCTGGCACATGGTCTCCGTCGCCAGCCCCTGATGCTCTGGCTTGAGCAGCGATTTTTTCTCCGCGGTGGTCAGCACGCCGATCCCCAGCGGTTTGGTGAGATACAGTTTGCAGCCCGCCTGCGCGGTGCTGTTTTTCTTGATGCGCTCGGTGGGCACCACGCCGGTGACCGCCAGACCAAAGATTGGCTCCGGAGCGTCAATGGAGTGGCCGCCCGCCAGCGCGATCCCGGCCTGCTGGCAGGCAAAGCGCCCGCCCTCCACCACGTCGCGGGCGATTTCCGGCGCCAGGGTGTTGATCGGCCAGCCGAGAATGGCAATCGCCATAATCGGTTTCCCGCCCATGGCGAAAATATCGCTGATGGCGTTGGTGGCGGCAATGCGGCCAAAGTCGAACGGATTATCGACAATCGGCATAAAGAAGTCGGTGGTGCTGACGATTGACGTGCCATTACCAAGATCGTAAACGGCGGCATCATCGCTGGTTTCGTTGCCGACAAGCAGGTTCGGGTCGACAAACTTCGCCTGCTCGCTATGCAGGATGGTTTCCAGCACTTTCGGGGAAATTTTACAACCACAACCGGCTCCGTGGCTGTATTGCGTTAAACGAATGGCTTGCTCGCTCATGGACATCTCCTGTCATTGCAATCCCGCTATGTTAGCGCCCAAACGTCAGGGTGGTAAGTACGACAGTCTGAAATCGCGTATGGTTGCTCATTAAGCAGACAAAAAGCCGTTTTTGCGAGACGCGGCAATTTTTTCCCGACCATTTTCACTTTTACTTAAAGATGACAGAAATGTGACAACCCAGGACTGTCTTCTCTGGAATGATTATGACGTAAGGAAATTCTAATGAAAAAGCGTGTTCTTGCCCTTTGCCTGGCCAGTTTCTTCTCCGTTAACGCCTTCGCGCTGGTTCCCCCCGGTAACGATGTCACCACCAAGCCCGATCTCTACTATCTGACCAATGCCCAGGCCATCGACAGCCTGGCGCTGTTGCCGCCGCCGCCGGCGGTGGGCAGTATCGCGTTCTTAAACGATCAGGCGATGTATGAGCAGGGGCGCCTGCTGCGCAACACCGAGCGCGGGAAGCTGGCGGCAGAGGATGCCAACCTCAGCGCGGGCGGCGTGGCTAACGCCTTCTCCAGCGCCTTTGGCTCGCCGATCACCGAAAAGGACGCGCCGCAGCTCCATAAGCTGTTGACCAATATGATTGAAGACGCCGGCGATCTGGCGACCCGCGGCGCGAAAGAGAAGTATATGCGCATTCGCCCGTTTGCCTTCTACGGTGTCTCCACCTGCAACACCACCGAGCAGGACAAGCTGGCGAAAAACGGCTCTTACCCATCCGGGCATACCTCCATCGGCTGGGCCACCGCCCTGGTGCTGGCGGAGATCAACCCGCAGCGGCAGAACGAAATTTTGAAGCGCGGCTATGAGCTCGGCGAGAGCAGGGTGATCTGCGGCTATCACTGGCAGAGCGATGTCGATGCGGCGCGCATCGTCGGCTCCGCGGTGGTCGCCACGCTGCACACCAACCCGGCCTTCCAGCAGCAGTTGCAGAAAGCCAAAGACGAATTCGCCAAAACGCAGAAGTAACGTCAGCGCCGTTGCATTCCCGGAGGCGGCGCCTGGCGCGCCTTGTCCGGGCTACCTTTGGGGCTGCAGGCCGGGTCAGGCGCGAGCCGCCACCCGGCGAAATAACGGCGCAATCGTAAATTTCCCTGCTCGCGCTGCGCTTAGCAGGGCTACCACTCCTGTGTTATGTCCGGGCAGATGGCGCTCCCGATATGTCTTCTGCGTTATGTCTGGCATGGCGCAGGGAGCGCACAGGGGGCGGCCAGTCGCCGCCGCCCCCTGTACCCCCGGGCTCCGGCCAGCAAAATCGCCACTGCGTGGTCCCTTCGACTTATCCCTGCAGGCTTCGGGTCGGGCCGAGGCAGCGTCCGTGCAAAACACGGCCCTCAGCCCGCATCCATGCGGGCTGCCCCGGCCTTCCGGGAACGTCTCAGCGATTTTGAGGCCGCCAGCACCGGCAGTTTCAGTCGCACAAGTGGGTAAATTAACGGCTGGCTGCACGGACCCTCCAGGCCGGGTAAGGCGCAGCCGCCACCCGGCGTAACACGCGCTGACTCAGAATCGCGTCACAAACGGCGCGGTATCCGGCAGGGCAATGGTGGTTGAGGCTTTCAGCTGCGGCGTGCCCAGATAGAGGAAGCCGACGATTTTATCCTGCTCGCGGCACTCGAAGCCGGCCCGCACCACCGGGCTCTCGGTCAATGCTCCGCTGCGCCAGATGCCGTTGAATCCCTGGGCCAGGGCCGCCATCTGCATCGCCATCACCGCGCAGCCAGCGGACATCTCCTGCTCCCAGCGCGGCACCTTCGGGTGGTCTTCACAGCGCGCCACTACGGTAATGATCAGCGGCGCGCGAAACGGCGCATTGCGGGCTTTCTCTATGCCCTTCTCATCCTGGCCGGCCTCCCGGGCCCCCTTTTCCAGCAGCTGACTAAAGCGTTCGCGGCCGTCATCGGCGATAATGAAAAAGCGCCACGGCTGCAGGGTGCCATGATCCGGGGCGCGCAGCCCGGCGCGCAGAATGTTTTCCAGCTGTTCGCCGGCCGGGGCCGGTTCCGCCAGGCGGGAAGCGCTGCGGCGATTAAGCAGTAGGTCGAGAGCATCCATCTGTATAACTCCTGTGATGTCATTTTTCATAAAATTAACATGCACAAGGATTTTGTTACAGCGCGGTCGGTGATTCCTGCTGACAACCGACGGCTCACTCTTTAGGATAGCCAGACGCGGCGGCCCCTGCGGCCTGCCCATTTTTAGATAACGTTAGGGAGAATACATGCGAACCCTTTGGCGACTGATTGCCAGCTTTTTTAAATGGACGTGGCGGATACTCAACTTTATTCGCAAACTGGCCCTCAATGCGATCTTCCTGGTGCTGGTGCTGGTGTGTATCGGCATCTGGAGCCAGTTCAGCAGTACCACCAGCGAACATGCCGCGCGCGGCGCGCTGCTGCTGGATATTACCGGCGTGGTGGTGGATAAACCGTCCGCCAGCAGCAAGCTCGGCGTAATTGGCCGCCAACTGTTTGGCGCCAGCTCGGACCGTCTGCAGGAGAATTCTCTGTTCGATATCGTGCAGACCATCCGTCAGGCGAAGGATGACCGTAATATCACCGGTATTGTGCTGGATCTGAAAAACTTCGTCGGCGGCGATCAGCCCTCCATGCAGTACATCGGTAAAGCGCTGCGCGAATTCCGCGACAGCGGCAAACCGGTGTATGCCGTCGGCAGCAGCTACAGCCAGGGCCAGTACTACCTGGCGAGCTTTGCCAACAAAATCTGGCTCTCTCCGCAGGGCGAGGTGGACCTGCACGGCTTCGCCACCAACGGGCTGTACTACAAGTCGCTGCTGGATAAGCTGAAAGTCTCCACCCATGTCTTCCGCGTCGGCACCTATAAATCCGCCGTCGAGCCTTTCATTCGCGATGACATGTCCCCTGCCGCCCGCGAAGCGGACAGCCGCTGGATTGGCGAACTGTGGCAGAACTACCTCAACACCATCGCCGCCAACCGGCAGATCACCGCCCAGCAGCTCTTCCCGGGCGCCCAGGGCATTATCGATGGCCTGCGTAAGGTGGGCGGCGATACGGCGAAATATGCGCTGGACAATAAGCTGGTGGATGAGCTGGCGACCTCCACGGAAGTGGAAAAGGCGCTGACCAAACAGTTTGGCTGGAGCAAAGCGGATAACAATTACCGGGCGATCAGCTATTACGACTACAACGTGAAGACACCGTCTGACCAGGGTTCCGCCATCGCGGTGATCTTCGCCAACGGCGCCATCATGGACGGCGAGGAGACCCCGGGCAACGTCGGCGGCGACACCACCGCTGCGCAAATTCGCGATGCGCGCCTCGACCCGAAAATTAAGGCCATCGTCCTGCGCGTCAACAGCCCGGGCGGCAGCGTGACCGCCTCGGAAATCATTCGCGAAGAGCTGGCGGCGGCCAAAGCCGCGGGTAAACCGGTGGTCGTTTCAATGGGCGGCATGGCGGCCTCCGGCGGCTACTGGATCTCCACGCCGGCGGACTACATTGTCGCGAACCCAAGCACCCTCACCGGCTCCATCGGCATCTTTGGGGTGATCAACACCGTGGAAAACACCCTCGGGTCGATTGGCGTCCATACCGACGGCGTCGCCACGTCGCCGCTGGCGGATATCTCCAGCACCAAAGCGCTGCCGCCGGAAGTGCAGCAGCTGATGCAGTTGAGCATTGAGAACGGCTATCAACGCTTTATCACCCTGGTAGCTAACGCGCGTAAGAGCACGCCGGAGAAAATCGACCAGATTGCCCAGGGCCACGTCTGGACCGGGGAAGATGCCAAAGCCAACGGTCTTGTCGACAGCCTCGGCGACTTCGACGACGCGGTGGCCAAGGCCGCCGAGCTGGCGAAGCTGAAAACCTGGCACCTCAACTACTATCAGGAAGAGCCCACCTTCTTCTCGATGGTGCTGGACAGCCTGACCGGTTCGGTACGCGCCTCGCTGCCGGCCGCCATTCAGGCCTGGCTGCCTGCGCCGGTGGCCGCGGCAGCCGAGACGGTGAAAGCCGAAAGCGACAAGCTGGCGGCGTTTAACGACCCGCAGAACCGCTATGCCTTCTGCCTGACCTGCGCCAACATCCGTTAATACGCAGCGGCTGCCCCGTCTCCCGGGGCAGCCTTTTTTCCGCACCTGCCAGCGCCGCCACAAAGCGAGCGGCCAACACTGTATTTTTTCCTCCGTCTCTTTATACTGCGCCTGTCTACGACCAACCTAAGCGATGCTATGCAAAAAAAATCGATTTACGTTGCCTACACCGGTGGGACCATCGGTATGCAGCGCTCTGAACACGGCTATGTACCCGTTTCCGGCCATCTCCAGCGTCAGCTGGCGCTGATGCCTGAGTTCCATCGCCCGGAGATGCCGGACTTCACGATCCATGAATACCATCCGCTGATGGATTCATCCGATATGACCCCTGAGGACTGGCAGCACATCGCCGACGATATCCGCAGCCATTACGAGGAGTATGATGGCTTTGTGATCCTCCACGGTACCGACACCATGGCGTTTACCGCCTCTGCGCTGTCATTCATGCTGGAAAACCTCGGCAAACCGGTGATTGTGACAGGGTCACAAATCCCGCTGGCCGAGCTGCGCTCCGACGGCCAGATCAACCTGCTCAATGCCCTGTACGTCGCCGCCAACTATCCGATTAACGAAGTGGCGCTGTTCTTCAACAATCGGCTGTTCCGCGGCAACCGTACCACTAAAGCCCATGCCGACGGCTTTGACGCCTTCGCCTCGCCAAACCTCGCGCCGCTGCTGGAGGCCGGGATCCATATCCGCCGTCTCGGTACCCCGCCGGCGCCGCAGGGCCGCGGTGAGCTTATCGTGCACCCCATCACCCCGCAGCCGATTGGCGTGGTGACGATTTACCCCGGCATCTCCGCCGACGTGGTGCGTAATTTCCTGCGCCAGCCGGTGAAAGCGCTGATCCTCCGCTCCTACGGCGTCGGCAATGCGCCGCAGAATGGCGAGTTTATTCAGGTGCTGGCGGAAGCCAGCCAGCGCGGCATTGTGGTGGTCAACTTGACGCAGTGTATGTCCGGGAAAGTGAACATGGGCGGCTATGCCACCGGCAATGCCCTCGCCCAGGCGGGAGTCATCAGTGGTTTCGATATGACGGTGGAAGCGACGCTGACCAAGCTACACTATCTGCTGAGCCAGCAGCTGGACGTTGACGCCATTCGCGCGGCGATGCAGCAGAATCTGCGTGGCGAACTGACCCCTGACGAAGCTTAAGGAGGACGTATGGCGCATCGAGCGCTGTTACTGGTTGATTTGCAGAACGACTTCTGCGCCGGCGGCGCGCTGGCGGTTCCTGAAGGCGATAGTACCGTCGAGGTGGCCAATGCGCTTATCGACTGGAGCCTGGCGCGCGGCGAGCCCATCGTCGCCAGCCAGGACTGGCACCCGGCGGATCACGGCAGCTTCGCCAGCCAGCACCAGGTGGAGCCCTACACCGTGGGCGACCTGGATGGCCTGGCGCAAACTTTCTGGCCGGATCACTGCGTTCAGCACAGCGAAGGCGCGGCGCTGCATCCCCTGCTCAAGAAGCAGGTCATCGCCGCCGTGTTCCACAAAGGGCAAAACCGGGTCATTGACAGCTACAGCGCTTTTTTTGACAACGGTCACCGGCAGAAAACTGAACTGGACGGCTGGCTGCGTGGTCAGGGGATCGTGGAGCTGACCGTGCTCGGCCTCGCCACCGATTACTGCGTTAAGTTCACCGTGCTGGATGCCCTGGCGCTGGGCTACGCGGTCAACGTCATCACCGACGGCTGCCGCGGGGTGAATCTTCAGCCGCAGGACAGCAGCCAGGCGTTTATGGAGATGGCCGCCGCAGGCGCCACGCTCTATACCCTCGACGACTGGCGGGAAACCCACGCCTGATCCCTTCCCCGGCGCGCCCGCGCCGGGGCTTCTTGTGCCGCTTCGCTATCGTCCATAAATTGAACTCTCTCGCAGTTTCAACAGGTTATTGCTGGTAGTCTGGCAAGGCTGTTTTTTCGCCACGCCATTTCCGTGGCGCGGTTATTTTTTTAAGTCAAAGAGGAACCACTATGAAACGTTTGCCCTTGCTGGCAGCCTTGCCCCTGCTTTGCGCTTCCGCGCTCTCTGCCCAACCGCTGATGTCCGTCGGCTATTTCAACGGCGGCGGCGATGTCACTGCCGGGCCGGGCGGGGATATCGACAAGCTGGACGTCCGGCAGATCACCCATCTCAACTACTCGTTTGGCCTTATCTATAACGATGAAAAAGACGAGACCAACGCAGCCCTGAAGGATCCTGCTCATCTGCACGAGATCTGGCTGTCGCCGAAGGTGCAGGCGGATCTGCAAAAGCTCCCGGCCCTGCGTAAA
The DNA here is from genome assembly GCF_040061975.1 of Klebsiella sp. GG_Kp146. Classification (NCBI taxonomy): domain Bacteria; kingdom Pseudomonadati; phylum Pseudomonadota; class Gammaproteobacteria; order Enterobacterales; family Enterobacteriaceae; genus Klebsiella; species Klebsiella sp. GG_Kp146. The sequence goes on along the minus strand of NZ_JBEAHA010000014.1, from coordinate 187,521 downwards.
CAGAACCCGGACCTCAAAGTCCTGCTGTCGGTCGGCGGCTGGGGGGCGCGCGGTTTCTCCGGCGCGGCGGCAAGCAAAGAAACCCGGAAGGTGTTTATTCAGTCTGCGCAGGAAATTGTTGAAAAATATGGTCTGGATGGGATTGACCTCGACTGGGAGTTTCCGGTCAACGGCGCCTGGGGGCTGGTTGCCAGTCAACCGGCCGATCGCGATAACTTTACCGCGCTGTTAAAAGAGCTGCGCGCAGCGTTTGGTACCAGGAAACTGGTCACTATCGCCGTGGGCGCCAACGCCGAAAGCCCGAAAAGCTGGGTGGACGTTAAAGCGATTGCGTCATCGCTCGACTACATCAACCTGATGACCTACGACATGGCCTACGGCACGCAGTACTTCAACTCGAACCTGTATGACTCCAGCCACTGGCCGACGGTCGCCGCGGCGGATAAATACAGCGCCGATTTTGTGGTCAACAATTACCTGGCCGCCGGGCTTAAACCCAGCCAGATGAACCTCGGAATTGGTTTTTATGGCCGGGTGCCGAAACGGGCGGTCGAGCCGGGGATTGACTGGAGTAAAGCGGATGCGCAAAAGAACCCGGTCACCCAGCCCTATTTTGGTCCACAGCAGATCGCGCTGTTTGCCTCGCTGGGCTATGACCTGAGCAAAGACACCTACGTGAAATACAATGATATCGTGGGCAAATTGCTCAACGATCCGCAGAAACGCTTTACCGAGCACTGGGACGATGAGGCGAAAGTCCCGTGGCTGTCGGTGCAGTCCGCGGAGGGCAAGCCGCTGTTCGCCCTCTCCTACGAGAACCCGCGCTCGGTGGCCATTAAAGCGGACTACATCAAGGCGAAAGGCCTCGCCGGAGCGATGTTCTGGGAGTATGGCGCCGATGACCAGAACCAGCTGGCCCGCCAGCTGGCGGAATCGCTGGGGATCAAACACTAATCGCGGCTGTTCCGCCGCATCGCCGCCGCCGGGCGGCGTGACGCAGGCAGCATCGCCGGCAATGCAGGTATATCGCGCCGCCCGGGATAGGTTATGATGCCTGTTATCCGCTGCGCCAGGGGCTGGCGCAGCTTAACCGTTTGACAGGAGGCAGGGGGCCATGGCCTATATCCCCAAAAATTACGCACGTCTGGAAGTGGGTTACCGCGAAAAGGCGCTCAAGCTCTTTCCCTGGGTATGCGGACGCTGCTCACGGGAGTTTGTCTACTCCAATCTGCGCGAGCTGACGGTGCACCATATCGATCACGACCACTCCAATAACCCGGAAGATGGCAGCAACTGGGAGATGTTGTGCCTTTACTGTCACGATCACGAACATTCCAAGTACACCGAAGCCGATCAGTATGGCTCCACGGTGGTAGCGGGCGAAGATGCGCAAAAGAGCGTCGGCGAGGCCACCTACAACCCGTTTGCCGACCTGAAAGCGATGATGAATAAAAAGTAAGCGAAGCGACTGACCGCCGGGCGCGGTCGTTGACGCTACCCTTGTCCGGCGCCGGATCACCCGACGCCGGAACGTCTCCCCGCCGGGCGGCGGTTTATTGCAACTTCACGGTAGCGATCGGCTTCGGCACGATGCCGAAATCTTCCTTCAGCTGCTGTTTGCTCTTCATCACCATCTGCCCACGGGTGTCGATGGTCATATGCTGGGCGTCGGTGTTATACCGGGCCTGCCACAGCATCACCAGCTGCAGGCTATTTTCCTTCTGCTCCGGCGTCAGCGCCACGCCATCCGGCCATTTTCCCAGCTCTACCGCCGTCGCCAGACGCTGATACACTTCCGGGGTCATGCTGTCGATAATTTGCTCAATATCCATCTTCCGCTCACCTCCACCTGGAATAATTTGCTGAATCGTTTCTTCAGCCCTTAATCTGCTCGCCGTTCTGCTCATCGGTGAAGCTGAGCGACGCCGAATTGACACAATAGCGCTCGCCGGTCGGCTGCGGGCCATCCGGAAACACGTGACCGAGATGGGCATCACAATTTCCGCAGCGGATCTCAATGCGCTGCATGCCGTGGGAGCTGTCGTCCAGATAGCGAATGGCCTCTTCGCTTACCGGCTCGTAGAAGCTCGGCCAGCCGCAGCCGGAGTCGTATTTGGTCTGGGAGTTGAACAGCGGCGCATCGCACACCAGGCAGTGATACACGCCATTTTTCTTGTTGTGCAGCAGCCGTCCGGTGAAAGGCGGTTCGGTGCCATGATGTTGGGTCACGTAAAACTGCATTTCGCTCAAGCCGTTTTTCAGCTCTTCCGGGGAGGGTTTATTCGCCATGGGCTTACATCTCGCTTTGCAATGGACAACTTTCGCCCCAATTCTAACAAAACATTAACAATGAAGCGTACACTTTTGTTCTAAACTTATCCGGTGCCCACAGGCAGCCAGATAATTGTGACTTAAATCACGTTTTTATCTTAAACGCCCTTTAAAATTCCGCGCGCAGCCCCCATATGGAATTGGGCTCAAAGGGAGAGTGAGGCAAATCAATCGCGCAAGGTGTGCTCAGGATTGATTTGTCGCAATGATTGACACGATTCCGCTTGACGCTGCGTAAGGTTTTTGTAATTTTACAGGCAACCTTTTATTCACTAACAAATAGCTGGTGGAATATATGACTATCAAAGTAGGTATCAACGGTTTTGGCCGTATCGGTCGCATTGTTTTCCGTGCTGCTCAGAAACGTTCTGACATCGAGATCGTTGCAATCAACGACCTGTTAGACGCAGAGTACATGGCTTACATGCTGAAGTATGACTCCACTCACGGTCGTTTCGACGGCACCGTTGAAGTGAAAGACGGTCATCTGGTCGTTAACGGTAAAAAAATCCGTGTTACCGCTGAACGTGACCCGGCTAACCTGAAGTGGGACGAAGTTGGTGTTGACGTTGTTGCTGAAGCAACCGGTATCTTCCTGACCGACGAAACCGCTCGTAAACACATCACCGCTGGCGCGAAAAAAGTCGTTCTGACTGGCCCGTCCAAAGACAACACCCCGATGTTCGTTCGCGGCGCTAACTTCGACACTTACGCTGGCCAGGACATCGTTTCCAACGCATCCTGCACCACCAACTGCCTGGCACCGCTGGCTAAAGTCATCAACGACAACTTCGGTATCGTTGAAGGCCTGATGACCACCGTCCACGCAACCACCGCTACTCAGAAAACCGTTGATGGCCCGTCTCACAAAGACTGGCGCGGCGGCCGCGGCGCAGCTCAGAACATCATCCCGTCCTCTACCGGCGCTGCTAAAGCTGTAGGTAAAGTACTGCCAGAACTGAACGGCAAACTGACCGGTATGGCGTTCCGCGTTCCGACTCCGAACGTATCCGTTGTTGACCTGACCGTTCGTCTGGAAAAAGCAGCGTCCTACGAAGAAATCAAGAAAGCTATCAAAGCCGCTTCTGAAGGCGCAATGAAAGGCGTTCTGGGTTACACCGAAGACGACGTTGTTTCTACCGACTTCAACGGCGAAGTTTGCACTTCCGTGTTCGATGCTAAAGCAGGTATCGCACTGAACGACAACTTCGTTAAACTGGTTTCCTGGTACGACAACGAAACTGGCTACTCCAACAAAGTTCTGGACCTGATTGCCCACATCTCCAAATAAGTTGAGATGAAAAAGTAATCTGTAAGAGCGACTTCGGTCGCTCTTTTTTTTGTCTGCAGAGATAGGATTGCACAATGATAAATAAAATTTTTGCTCTCCCGGTGAATGAAACCATTTCACCCGTTATCTCCCGTCGCCAGCTGGACGACCTGGAGCTGATTGTCATCGACCATCCGCAGGTGAAAGCCTCTGTGGCGCTGCAAGGGGCGCACCTGCTCTCCTGGAAACCCGCCGGTGAAGTAGAAGTCCTGTGGCTGAGCAACAACACCCCATTTAAACAGGGCGTCGCCCTGCGCGGCGGCGTGCCGATTTGCTGGCCGTGGTTTGGCCCATCGGCGCAGCAGGGCCTGCCGTCGCACGGCTTTGCCCGCAACCTGCCGTGGACCCTGGAAGGGCATGATGAAGACGACAGCGGCGTGATGTTGACCTTTGCGCTGCAGAACAGCGCTGAAACCATGAAGCTGTGGCCGCATGAGTTCACCCTCTATGCCCGCTTCAAGCTGGGTAAGACCTGCGAAATCGAGCTGGAAGCCCACGGCGAATTCGAGACCACCTCTGCCCTGCACAGCTACTTCAACGTTGGCGATATCGCGGCGGTGAAAGTGAGCGGTCTTGGCGAGCGCTATATCGATAAAGTGAAGAACGCCGAAGAAGGCGTTCTGAACAACGGCGTGCAGACCTTCCCGGATCGTACCGACCGCGTCTATCTCGACGCCGAAGGCTGCAGCGTGATCCACGACGACGCGCTCAGCCGCACGATCGACGTGGTGCATCATCATCAGCACAACGTGGTGGCCTGGAACCCGGGCCCGGCGCTGTCCGTCAGCATGGGCGACATGCCGGACGATGGCTATAAAACCTTCGTTTGCGTCGAAACCTGCTGCGTGACCCAGCCGCAGAAAGCCAGTGAAGAGACCCCGTCTCGCCTGGCGCAAACCATCAGCGTGAAAAAACGCTAACCGCAAAAAGCCCCGTTTATCACGGGGCTTTTTCTCTTCTCCACCTGGATGCGCTGTGGGTTAAACCATATCCAACCGGGTTTTCCGCGGCGGCGGCGGATAGAGGCGATCCAGCTGCGCAAGCTCTTGCGGGCTGAGAACGATATCAAGCGCGGCGGCATTCTGCACCACATGCTCGATAGTCGCCGCTTTCGGGATCGCCAGCATTCCCGGATGACGAATCACCCAGGCCAGCAGCAGCTGCGCCACCGTCACGCCCCGCGCGTTAGCCATATTGATGATATCGGTATGCTGAAAAAGTCCATCGCGTAAGCGCCCCGCCTGCGCCAGCGGGCAATAGGCCATCACCGGCAGGGTGTGCTGCTGACACCAGGGCAGAAGATCGTATTCAATGCCCCGCGACGCGAGATGATAGAGCACCTGGTTGGTGGCGCAGCGTTCGCCGCCCGCCGTGCGCCACAGCGCCTGCATATCGTCGGTGTCCAGATTGGAGACGCCCCAACGGCGGATTTTGCCCTCGGCCACCAGCCTTTCCATCGCCTCGACCGTCTCCTGCAGGGGGATATCGCCCCGCCAGTGCAGGAGATACATATCCAGATAGTCGGTCTGCAGCCGGCGCAGACTGTTTTCACAGGCGCGGCGGATCGCCGCTCCGCCGGCGTGCCAGGGATAGACTTTAGAGACCAGCGTCACCCGGTCGCGCAGGCCGCGGATCGCCTGGCCCACTACCTCCTCCGCCCCGCCGTCGGCATACATCTCCGCGGTATCGATTACCGTCAGGCCATGGTCGATGCCCGCGCGCAGTGCAGCCACCTCCTGCTGACGCAGCGCCGCGTTCTCGCCCATATACCAGGTTCCCAGCCCGATGGCCGGAACTGCCGCCTGCTCGCCAAAGCATACTGTTTTTTTCACCATCGTCTCCTTCTTCGCGCCCTGCACCACCATAAAGCAAAACAGGGCACGAAGCCCTGTTTTGATGCATAAAGCGCACTGTAATAATGCACAATCAGAAGGTGTAGGTGATCCCGGTTGAGATCAGACCGCTCCAGGATTTGTCCACCATCGGGCTATCGGTGATTTCATCCGACAGACGCGTGTAGCGCGCAATACCGTATACGCTCCAGTCGCCGAGGAAGCGATAGTTGGCCGCCAGCTCCAGATACGGGTTCCAGCTGCTGTCCGGATCGTAGCTGCGCATCCCGCTGCGACGGGACTCATGCTGCGAGACGCCATAGTAGTATTCGTTCTGATTGTCGCTGTTCCACTCGACGCCAATGCCCGGCGTCAGCGTCAGGTTCCCGTTGGTGTAGCGGTACAGCCAGGCGAGATCCCAGTTGATGCCGTTGCTGTTATCCAGCGTATCGCCGGCAATCGTCGTGCGCAGGAAGCCATAGGGCGTGTTGTGGACATAAGAAAGACCGGCCATCACGGTCGATTTACGCTTATCCAGGCGACGCATTTGTTCGCTATCGCTGTCGCCCGGCTTGAAGTACATCGGCGACCAGTAGGCCGTTATCGACAGCTTATCGTTGGTGTCATTCCACAGGTAGTAACCCCCGCCCAGACCGTGGAACCAGAAGTTATCGCTCTCATAACTAATGACCGGCACCGGATAAACATCCGCATCATACTGCTTGTACGGATGCTCAACGATGCCGACGCCAGCCCCAAGCGTGAACTTCCCATCGGCATGCGCCGCGCTGGCGGAGGTCGCAATCAGCACGCCGAGTGCCAGAAGTTTGATTTTAGTCACAATCCATATTCCCGTTGTCAAATAATCAGCCCGTGCAGTTTACCGTCGTAGGTCTCATGCCTCAAATTCTTTACCCGATATGACACAAATCGTTCACTTTCCCACCCTTCTCTTACCATCTGGTGACAGCCCGATGACAGCTTCACGTCCCGGCGAATCAAAAAGCGTCTTTTTCAGGATGAGTTATTGATATGTCATTGAAATTGATTTTCTGCGGCATGCAAGATTTCTAAATGCATCTACGCTTAAATTTAGAAGGTGTAATTGCAGGGCACATTCACGCTACCCCACCCGCAACCTGGCATAAGGGTTGCTGGATACCAGGAGAGCGATGTTCAGCTTATGTCTTCCGGGGGCCCCCACTATTCATATGAACGGCTCTCAACCTGTGCTAAAAAACGAAAGGACGGCATGCCATGAATATATTCGATCACTATCGCCAGCGCTATGAAGCTGCCAAGGACGAAGAGTTCACACTGCAGGAGTTTCTTACCATCTGCCGGCAAGATCGCAGTGCCTATGCCAATGCGGCAGAACGTCTGTTGATGGCCATTGGTGAACCCGTCATGGTTGATACGGCTCTCGAGCCGCGGCTATCCCGTCTCTTTTCAAACCGGGTCATCGCACGCTATCCGGCGTTTGAAGAGTTTTACGGTATGGAAGACGCCATTGAGCAGATCGTTTCCTACCTCAAGCATGCCGCCCAGGGGCTGGAAGAGAAGAAACAGATCCTCTATTTGCTGGGACCGGTGGGCGGTGGTAAATCATCGCTGGCTGAACGGCTGAAAGCCCTGATGCAGCGCGTGCCTATCTATGTGCTGAGCGCCAACGGCGAGCGCAGCCCGGTTAACGATCACCCGCTGTGCCTGTTCAATCCGCAGGAGGATGCGCAGATCCTTCAGAAAGAGTATGGCGTCCCTACCCGCTATCTCGGCACCATTATGTCGCCGTGGGCGGCCAAACGCCTGCATGAGTTTGGCGGCGATATCACGAAATTCCGCGTGGTCAAAGTCTGGCCATCGATTCTCGAGCAGGTCGCCATCGCCAAAACCGAACCGGGCGATGAGAACAACCAGGATATTTCGGCGCTGGTGGGTAAAGTGGATATCCGTAAGCTGGAGCACTATGCGCAGAACGACCCGGACGCCTACGGCTACTCCGGTGCGTTGTGCCGCGCCAACCAGGGGATCATGGAGTTCGTCGAGATGTTTAAAGCGCCGATCAAGGTGCTGCATCCGCTGCTGACCGCGACCCAAGAGGGTAACTATAACGGGACCGAAGGGATCTCCGCCCTGCCGTTTAACGGGATCATCCTTGCCCACTCCAACGAATCGGAATGGGTGACCTTCCGTAATAACAAAAACAATGAGGCCTTCCTCGACCGCGTCTATATCGTCAAAGTGCCTTATTGCCTGCGGATCTCCGAAGAGATCCGTATCTATGAAAAACTGCTCAACAGCAGCGAACTGACGCATGCGCCATGCGCCCCGGGCACGCTGGAAACGCTGGCGCGCTTCTCGATTCTGTCGCGCCTGAAAGAGCCGGAAAACTCGAGCATCTACTCGAAAATGCGGGTCTATGACGGCGAGAGCCTGAAAGATACCGACCCGAAAGCGAAATCCTATCAGGAGTATCGCGACTATGCCGGGGTGGATGAAGGGATGAACGGGCTCTCCACCCGCTTTGCCTTTAAGATCCTCTCAAGGGTGTTTAACTTCGACCATGTTGAAGTGGCGGCCAACCCGGTGCATCTGTTCTATGTGCTGGAGCAGCAGATTGAGCGCGAACAGTTCCCGCAGGAGCAGGCCGAGCGCTATCTGGAGTTCCTCAAAGGCTATCTGATCCCGAAATACGCCGAGTTTATCGGCAAAGAGATCCAGACCGCTTATCTGGAATCCTACTCCGAGTATGGGCAGAACATTTTCGATCGCTATGTCACCTACGCTGACTTCTGGATCCAGGATCAGGAATATCGCGATCCGGACACCGGGCAGCTGTTTGACCGTGAATCGTTGAATGCCGAGCTGGAGAAAATTGAGAAGCCGGCCGGGATCAGCAACCCGAAAGACTTCCGTAATGAAATCGTCAACTTTGTGCTGCGCGCCAGAGCCAACAACAGCGGACGTAATCCGAACTGGACCAGCTATGAGAAACTGCGCACGGTTATTGAGAAGAAAATGTTCTCCAATACCGAAGAGCTGTTGCCGGTCATTTCGTTTAACGCCAAAACCTCAACCGATGAGCAGAAAAAACACGACGACTTTGTCGACCGCATGATGGAGAAAGGCTACACCCGCAAACAGGTTCGCCTGCTGTGCGAGTGGTACCTGCGGGTTCGTAAATCGTCCTGATGCGTCCAGCCCGGCGGTGCGCCGCCGGGCCAACTGCAGCTGAATGATGATAAGTAAAGTTGGCTAATGCAGTACAGGAGGGCATATGACCTGGTTCATAGACCGACGCCTGAACGGGAAAAACAAAAGCGCCGTCAATCGTCAGCGCTTTTTGCGCCGTTATAAGGCGCAAATTAAACAGTCGATCTCCGAGGCCATCAACAAGCGCTCGGTGACCGATATTGAGAGCGGAGAATCCGTCTCGATCCCGACGGACGATATCAACGAGCCGATGTTTCATCAGGGTCGCGGCGGGCTGCGCAACCGCGTCCACCCGGGCAACGACCATTTCGTGCAAAACGACCGCATCGAACGCCCGCAAGGGGGCGGCGGCGGCGGGGGCGGCGGTCAGGGGCAAGCCAGCGCCGATGGCGAAGGGAAGGATGAATTTGTCTTCCAGATTTCGAAAGATGAGTACCTGGACCTGCTGTTTGAAGATCTCGCCCTGCCGAACCTGAAGAAAAATCAGCACCGGCAGCTGAACGAGTTTAAAACCCATCGCGCGGGCTTTACCTCTAATGGGGTGCCGGCCAACATCAGCGTGGTGCGTTCGCTGCAGAACTCGTTGGCCCGCCGGACGGCGATGACCGCCGGCAAGCGCCGTGAACTGCGCGCCCTGGAGGAGGATCTGGAGACCATCAGCCGCAGCGAACCGGTGCAGCTGCTGGAGGAGGAGCGCCTGCGCAAAGAGATTGCCGAACTGCGGGCTAAAATTGAACGGGTGCCGTTTATCGACACCTTTGACTTGCGCTACAAAAATTACGAAAAACGGCCGGAGCCCTCCAGCCAGGCGGTAATGTTCTGCCTGATGGACGTCTCAGGCTCGATGGACCAGGCCACCAAAGACATGGCCAAGCGCTTTTATATCCTGCTGTATTTGTTCCTCAGCCGGACCTATAAAAACGTCGATGTGGTCTACATCCGCCACCATACTCAGGCGAAAGAGGTGGATGAACACGAGTTCTTCTACTCTCAGGAGACCGGCGGCACCATCGTCTCCAGCGCCCTGAAGCTGATGGATGAAGTGGTGCAGGCGCGTTATGACCCGGCGCAGTGGAACATCTACGCCGCCCAGGCGTCGGATGGCGACAACTGGGCCGACGACTCCCCGCTGTGCCACGAACTGCTGGCGAAGAAAATTCTGCCGGTGGTGCGTTATTACAGCTATATCGAAATTACCCGCCGGGCGCATCAGACCCTGTGGCGCGAGTATGAACACCTGCAGGCGACCTTTGATAATTTCGCCATGCAGCATATCCGCGACCAGGAGGATATCTACCCGGTATTCCGCGAACTGTTTCACAAACAATCGTCTAAAAGTGAAGCGTAGTGAAATACTCAGCCAGTGAGTCGGGTGACTTGCTGGCTATTTTCCTCAGACACAAGGCCCGATGGCACAGCCATACATCATGTAAAACGGAAACAACGGGGCCATGGCGACGGCGCCAAGCGAGCTAATCGTTTTGGTCTTATCATTGATTGATACCACAACGGGGTGCGCTAACTGGTAGGCGGCGGCCAGATCTGACGCGTCCGATGCCGTCCAAAACCCTGTCGCTTTAAACAACACCCCGAGGCGATCGTTATCAATCTGCACCGCATGATACTGATTTTCCAGCTCGCTATGCTGCCCGGCATCCAGTTTGCGCTGATCCATCACCACCAGATATTCCGCCGTTACCTCATGTTGTTCCACGACAAAGTTAACCCGCACGCCGGAAGCCTGTTGGTGAAAGCGCTCATAAAAGGTCTTATAACGCTGATATTCCTCAGGCACACCGTCACGGACAAAGCGGTAACTGTATTTCGCTGAGCTGGCGACAATACCGGACTCTGTGGGTTTCATCGCCACAATGGTATCCCGAGGCGGCAAGTTTGGCGCGCTGGTACAGCCTGCGAGCATCGCCACTACGACCAGCGATAAGATATATTTCACCATTTTCAGCCGTTCCTGTTCGCGATTTTTTCTATGACATCTGGCGTTTTTTTAACACTCCAGGTACAAATCCCTAACCCTGTGTATCATAACTGCCTAATCTGCTTCAAACATTCGCGCGATCGTCAGCGTTGAACTGTTTCTACTCTCAGGAGCCTGCTATGACCCCTTTTTATCAATTGACGGCTAACCGCCTGCGCGGACAGCCCCTCTCCATGGTTGACTATGCTGGCAAGGTGGTTCTGGTGGTGAATACGGCCAGCCATTGTGGCTTCACGCCGCAATATGCTGGCCTTGAAGCGCTCTACAAAAAGTACGCGGCTCAGGGGCTGGTTGTGCTTGGGTTCCCCTGCAACCAGTTTGGCAAGCAGGAACCCGGCGGTGCGGATGAAATCGAGCAGACCTGTCACGTTAACTACGGCGTGAGCTTCCCGATGTTTGAGAAAGTGGACGTTAACGGCCCCGCCGCGCACCCGCTGTTTCGTTATTTGAAACAAGCGTTGCCCGGCGTGCTCGGCAAACGGATCAAGTGGAATTTCACCAAGTTCCTCATCGGTCGCGACGGCACTCCCCTCACGCGTTTTGCGCCGTTCACGACGCCGGAGAAAATGGAAGCCGCCATTGTTGCCGCACTCAAACGCTAAGTGTTCCTGTCATTCCACGCTCACCCAACGGTGGCTGGCTGCCCATGCAAGGTAGAGGTCGATCTCACGCGGCCAGCAACCGTCTGTGGTTGGCCTAACTTCCGCCTGCCCGACACGCAGCCTACAGCGGCGACACGGCCTCAACCTCATGCTGAAACACGTAGGGGTCGGAGAGCAGTTCGAATACTTCGTCGTCCGGATAGGTGACCGCGACGTGATAGTCTTCGCCTGCGAAGGCTTTGACCGCCGCGAGATCCTGCCAGTAGGTGGCGAGAAAGAAATGCGCCCATTCGCCCTGGTTTTCCCGGCGCACCAGCGCGCCCCTGTTGCCGGAGATACCCCGGGCGTGTTCCACGCCGGTCCGCTCAAGGTGCTTTGCAAACCCCTCGGCATGTTGCAATGGCACACAGCCGTGCCAGGTCCTGACAATCATTTGCGTTCTCCTGTGGTAATCAACCTCTCACCCTAACATCGACAGGCATTTTTGGGGGAGCGCAACAAGGCGGCGCTGGCAACAACACAAAATTATTTTGCCGGACAGGGATATCCCCTCACTCTGCAGTATTTTCGACTGCGGCGCAGCATTGGGCCGAATATTGCGCGGTGAGTATGACTGTTAGCGGGCGCGGAAAAAATCGTGGCTCGTCAGCCCCGGGGGGTCTTATCGATACACGCCCAAGCCGCGTCCCTTCAGGGCATCGCCAGCCGCTCTTGATGATCCGCAAAGAGAGCGATGAGATGGTCGGCGAGAACCCGCACGCGTCTTGACCCGGCCAGGTCGGAATGCATCACCAGCCAGAGGGTCTGATCCGCGCCGATCTCCGGCTGCAGGCATTGCAGGCCGCTGGCCCGCGCCATAAAGTGCGGCAGGACGCCCAGGCCGAGGCCCGCGGATACCGCGGAAACCTGGGCCACGAGCGTATTGGCTTCGACTTTACACGGCCGGCCGCGCAGGGTGCGCGTGATCCATTGGGCGGCCGGCAGGTGCTGGTGAGTTTCCGGCCACCCCACTAAGTCCGCCTCGCTCAGCGACAGGCTGTCCGCGCCGGCCAGATAGCCGGCGGCGCCATAGACGCCAAACCCCACCGTCCCCAGACGCTTTAACGTCAGATGCCCGGCCTCAGGCTTGACCATGCGGATCGCCAGATCGGCATCCCGACGGTGCAGGTTCACCGGCTGCACGCCGCTCAGCACCTCCACCCGCAGCTCGGGATATTGGTCCAGGAGCCCTTTCAGGGAGGGCAGAATAAAATGCGTGGCCAGGTTGTCCGCGGTGGCCAGGCGGACAACCCCGGCGACATGCCCCTGCAGTTGCGCCGCTTCGCCGAACGCCAGGCCTGCGTATTCCAGCGCCTCAGCCCGCGCGAGCAGGGATTCGCCATCGTCGGTCAGGCGATAGCCGCTCTGATGGCGGCTGAAGAGCGGAACGTTCAACGCCTGCTCCAGCCGATCCAGCCGGCGGGAGACCGTGGCAATCCCCATGTTCATCTTGTCGGCGGCGCCGCTCAGCGTTCCCGCCCGGGCGATGGCGAGGAATATGCGCGCATCATCCCAGTTAAATTCTGCGGTCATCTATTTTCCATTTACGGAAAACAACTCTCCGTTTTCCGCTCTTTTTTATCAGTTTTGCAGGGATGATACTGCACACCACTCGCGGAGACAACCAGGCCATCCGGTCGCCTGCGCTCTCCTCACCTGAACGTCCGCGCACCGCGCGGAACGCTCCTTTCCTAAGGATACGCCTGATATGAAAGAGATTGCTTTACCCCTCCACCCGGCGCCGGCGCGCGTCTGGATAGCCGTCGTTGCGCTCGGGCTCTGCGCCTTTTCGATCGTCACCAACGAACTGGCGCCGGTGGGCATGCTCAGCGCCCTGGCGGCGGATTTTCACCAGACGGAATCCGGCATGGGCCTCGCCGTCACCGCCTATGGCTGGGTGGGCGCCCTGGCGGCTCTGCTTTCCGGCGCGATGCCGGCGCGTATTTCCCGCAAGGCGCTGCTGGTCGGGCTGATGCTGATCCTGGCGCTTTCCTGCCTCGCCGCAACCCGGTCTTATTCGATGTTCGCCCTGATGAGCGCCCGCATGATTGGCGCCCTGGCGCATGGCGCCTTCTGGGCCTTAATTGGCATCGTCGCCGCGCAGCTGGTACCGCCGCACCGGCTGGGGCTGGCCACGGCGATCATTTTTGGCGGCGTGTCGGCGGCAAGCGTAGTGGGGGTACCCCTGGCGAGCTTTATCGCCACCCTGGCGGGCTGGCGACACGCGTTTATGGCGATGGCCTTGCTGTCACTGGCCGCCGCTGCGGCGCTGTGCTCAACGCTGCCCCCGCTGGCCGCCCCTGCCTCCGTCAGGCTGCGTGTTTATCGCGATATTTTCCGCAATCCGCTGCTCGGTGGCCTGTATGGCGCCACGGCCTGCATCATTACCGCACACTTTGCCGCCTTCACCTACATTGAACCGCTGCTGATAAATCTGCAGGGAGTCCCGGCGACCGCCCTCTCCGGCCTGCTGCTGCTGTCAGGGGTTTCCGGGCTGCTGGGTAACGTTATCGCCGGTAAGCTTATCGATCGTCATCTGAAGGGGCTGATTTTCGCTGCGCTGCTGCTGAGCGGGGGCGCGCTGGCGATCCTTGGCGCCGCCCGTCTTGCGCCACTGCCGTTCTGTTTTAGCGGGCTACTGTTAGCCCTGTGGGGCGCCGGCATCGCGATTGTGTTCGTCGGCTTACAGACCTGGCTGCTGCGCAGCGCGGGCGCGGTCGCCCAGCCGGCGTCAGCCATTTACGTGGCCATTTTTAATGCCGCCATCGGCACCGGGGCGCTTGTCGGCGGCCAGCTGATCGCCTCAGCTGGCCTGTCGGGAATGGTGTGGCTGGCGGCGGGGATCATGGTGGGCAGTACGCTGCTGATCGCCCTGCTGAAAGCGCCCTCGGCCCGCTAAACGCTGCCCTGTAAAACCGCGTTTTCACGGTCCAGAGTGAAGATCTGCCACACGACGCGGGTCGCGCTCAAGGTAAAAATGGCCGTCGCCAGCGTATTTTCCTCATCCGGATCGTCGGGAGACAGCCGGTAAATCGGTAACAGCGGATCCTGCTGGTCGGAGAGCATCGCTTTCGCTGTCACGCCATCCAGCGGCGGGTTCGTCGCCAGCCACGCGTCCAGGCGCCGCTGGCGCGAAGCGGAGCTCCCGGTCACGATCTGTTCAATGGCCGCAAGCTGGGGATGGATCAGATGGTTGGCATGCCCGCCGGTGGTGGACAACTCGAGCACCGAGCTGCCGGAGCCGGTGGCTTCCACGCTAAACAGACGGCTATCACCCATCTGGCCCAGGGTGTGGTGAAATGCGCCCGCGCGCAGCGTGGCGCTCAGCAAAGTGACGGCTTCCTCTAAGGTGGCGGCGTTCAGCGATGCGCGGGCCACAATCTGGCGCGGCATGCCGTCCGGACGATGCACGGCGCGAATATTGTTGACCGTATTGACTATCCCCTTCTCATTCACCGCGAAGGTGTGCCCGCACAGGGAGCCGGGATAGGCAAAGCTGGTGAAGGCGAGGCCCACCTCCGGGGTTACGCTGACGATGGCGCACTCTTCACGCAGCTGCGGGAAGCCGTCTTCATTGTGCGCAATGATCAACGCGCCCTCCGGGCTTCTCCCCGCCAGGGTGGTGCAGCCATCTGACGTCGAACGTACCAGATCGCCGCGACAGTTCCAGGCGAACACCTCATCCACCGGCGCCTGCAGCCCCTCCGCCATGCCCTCCAGCTCCTGCCAAATCAGCGGGAACTGCGCCTGCACGGCTGCACGCATGCGCTGGGTCTGTTCCGCCGTTTTCAGGGCGGTTACGGTTTGCCACAGCGCCGTTTGCCTGATTTTAGTATGCCAGGCCTCACGACCAAACGCGCCAAGCTGCTGACCGACCGCATAGGCGGAACCACGGATTGCGATTGTTTTCATATTGTCATCATTCACTTATGTTCAGGATACGTGTTGCAAAAACTCTTGCAGTCGCGGATTGCTGCTGGCCGTGAGCAGCGCCTCAGGTGAACCATCTTCGGCGATAGTGCCGCCATCAATAAAGATCAACCGGGAAGCCACCTCTCTGGCAAAGCCAATCTCATGGGTCACAATCACCATCGTCATGCCCTCTTCGGCCAGGGATCGCATGACCTTTAACACCTCATGCCGCAGTTCAGGATCGAGGGCGGATGTTGGCTCATCAAATAACATCATTTTGGGTTTCACCGCCAGGGCGCGCGCTATCGCCACGCGCTGCTGCTGACCGCCCGAGAGCTCTGCCGGATAGTGGTTGGCGCGTTCACGCAGCCCCACGCGGTCCAGCAACGCCAGCGCCTGCTCCCGCGCCGCGGCCTTGCTCTGCTTGCGCACGCGAAGCGGACCAAACATGACATTCTCCAGGGCGGTCAGATGCGGAAACAAATGAAACTGTTGAAACACCATACCGGCTTCGCGGCGAATATCACACTCATTCGCATGCGGATCCGTAATGTGCATGCCCGCCACCAGCAGCGTTCCCGAAGAGATCGCCTCCAGCTTGTTGATACAGCGCAGCAGGGTCGATTTTCCCGAGCCGGACGGGCCAATGATCACCACCACCTCGCCCGCTTCAATCTTTAAATTGATATCGTGCAGCACCTGAGTGGCGCCGAAGTTTTTCGCCACCGCGCTAAATTCAACCATGCTCATAAAATATGGATCCTTTTCTCAAGTTGTTTCAGCAGGAAGCTCAGGCACAATGTCAAAAACAGATAAATCATCGCCACCGCCGTCCACACCTCCAGCGCCCGAAAATTGCCGGCAATAATCTCTTGTCCCTGACGGGTTAATTCTGCCACGCCAATGACAATAAACAGCGAGGTATCTTTTATACTGATAATCCACTGATTGCCTAATGCCGGGATCATCCGCCGAAAAGCCAGCGGCATAATGACATGCCACAGGGTGCTGCGCGGCGATAATCCCATCGCCAGGCTGGCTTCTTTAAATCCTTTATTAATCGACAGAATCGCGCCCCGGGTGATCTCCGCTATATAAGCCCCGGAGTTAATCACAATGGTGATAATGGCGGCGGGAACCGGGTCAATACGCACTGGCAACACCATCGGCAGGGCGAAGTAGATAAACATCACCTGCACCATAATTGGCGTCCCGCGGATGACTTCCACAAACACCAGCGATACCGTTTTGGATATTGTTCCGCCTAATGCGCGGCAGGTCCCGGCCAGCAAGCCAATGATTAATCCACCTAATAAACCTGATAACGAAATAATCAGCGTCAGCTGCAAACCTTGCATCAGCAGCGGTAATGCATCCCAAATATAGCGACTGTCAAAATTCATGCTTCTACCCGTAAAGAAAATATAAGGTCGGATCGCTCCGACCTGGCAGGGTTATTTCGGCTGTTTAGCAAACCACTTTACGTAAATCTTGTCGTAGGTGCCATCGGCGCGCAGGGCCTGCAGGGCCTGGTTGACTTTTGGCGTCAGGCTGCTGTTTTTCTGCATCGCAAAGCCATACTGCTGTGGCAGAATGCTGTCCGTCTCACCGGTGGATTTGACCTTGCCGTTACCCGCCGTCTTCACGTAGTAAAGGACATTCGGTGAATCATGAACCACGGCATCGAGATTACCGGCCTGCAGGTCAAGGTAGGTGTTATCGATATTCGGGAACTCGATATAATTCGCTTTATATTTGCTTTTCATAAAGCTGGCTGCCGCCGTCCCCTGCTTAAGGCCGACTTTTTTCCCGGTCAAATCGCTGAATTTAACAATGGAGTTGTCGGTACTTTTCACGGCCATGAGCAGGTCGGCATTATAATATCCTTCGCTGAAGTCTACGACCTGCTTGCGCGCATCGGTAATCGTTATTCCCGCCATCGCCACATCCAGATTACGCGACTGCAGACCGGGGATCAGGCCGCCGAAATCCATCGGCCTTAATTCGTAGCTGATATGCATTTTCTTCGCAATCGCGTCCCACAGATCGATATCAAAGCCGACATATTTATCGCCTTGTTTAAATTCAAATGGAACAAAGGCAGTATCGACACCCACCGTTATTTTATCTTCTGCTGCTGTCACAAAACTGACTGAACAAATAACTAATGCCAGCGTCAGCTTTAATTTCTTAAATAATCCACTCATAATTACCCTCAGCGTCAGTGAAATAGCCTACAACGAACGTCATTCTGCGAAATATCTCGCCGGAAGAATTAATAATAAGAGCTGATATGCCGGGCGCAGTTTTATGCGCCCGAATAAAATCGATAACTTATTCAGAAAACAGAGAGTCAGAGGTATCCGGTACTGGCGTTTGCGCGCTGTTCATCACCATGGAGAGAAAACTGTAATAACCGTTTATTCCAATCAGATCCACCACGCCCTTCTCGCCCCATAACTCAATGGCTTGTTGCCAGGTCTCATCGCTGACCTTTTGCTGTTGATGCAGCTGCTGACAGAAGTCATAGATCGCCTGCTCATCGGGCCGCAGATCCGCGGGCCGGCGCCTTTCCTTAATCGCCTGCACCGCCGCGGCAGAGATCCCTTTCTCGCGGGCTATCGGCGCATGGATCGCCCACTCTACCGGCTGCGACCAGTGCCGCGCGGTCAGCAAAATCGCCAGTTCAGAAAGACGCTGGCCCAGCGCGCTGCGATAGCGCAGGTACTCCCCCATACGCTGGGCATGGGCCATCAGCTCGGGACTACGCAGCAGCGGCTCAAAAGGCGGCAGTAAGGCGCCGCGCGGTCCGTTGATGATCTCTTCCGCTAACTGACGCTGCCGATCGTCCCATTCCTGTTCCGCCAGGGGCGGTAAACGATTGATCATAATCTCCCCGTCTCTTCGCGGATCACACAGTCCAGGGTATCGACCACAAAATCGAGCTGCGCCGGGGTGATGATAAACGGCGGTGCAATCAGGATGTGGTCGCCAGACTGGCCATCGATCGTGCCGCCCATGGGATAGACCATCAGTCCACGCGCCATACAGTTTGCTTTGATCGCAGCGTGCAGCTTCAGGGCAGGATCGAATGGCGTTTTGGCGTCTTTATCGCGCACCAGTTCGACCCCCGCAAACAGGCCGCGTCCGCGCGTATCACCGACATGCGGTAACTCCCCCAGCACCTCGCGCAGCGCCTTGTGCAGATAGGCGCCCTGCTGTTTGACGGCGTCCAGTAAATTATCGCGCGCGATCACCTGCTGCACCGCCAGGGCTGCCGACGCGGCGGTGGCATGACAAATGTAAGTGTGACCGTGCTGGAACAACCCGCTGCCCGCCTTCAGCGCGGAGACGATGGTCTCACTCGCCAGCACCGCCCCAATCGGCTGATAGCCTCCGCCGAGCCCCTTGGCGATGGTCACTAAATCGGGCACCACGTCGTCCTGTTCAAACGCATGCAGCGTCCCGGTCCGCCCCATACCGCACATCACCTCATCCGCGATGTACAGGATGCCGTATTTGTCGCACAGGCGGCGGACCCCTTGCAGATAGCCCGGCGTCGGCGGCGTGGCTCCCGTCGTCGCTCCCACCACCGTTTCCGCACAGAAACCGATGATCGTTTCCGGGCCGGCCTCAAGGATGGCTTGCTCCAGCTCATTGAGCAAACGTTCGGTATACTGTTGCTGGGTCTCGTCAGCCCGGCGATCGCGGTACTCATTGCAGGCGGAGACGCGGATAACATCCATTAATAAGGGGGCAAACTGGCGACGGCGCCATTCGTTACCGCCCACCGCCAGCGCGCCCAGCGTATTGCCATGATAGCTCTGTTTACGGGCGATAAAGCGGGTGCGTGATGGCTGGCCGATCTCCACAAAGTACTGCCGCGCCATCTTCAGCGCCGTCTCTACCGCCTCAGAACCGCCCGAGACAAAGTAGGCGTAGTTAAGCTCGCCGGGCGCCGTGCGGGTGAGATGTTCGGCAAGCTGCTCGACGGCATCGCTGGTGAAAAAGCTGGTATGCGCATAGGCCAGCCGATCGATCTGGCGGTGCATCGCCGCCAGCACATCAGGATGCGCGTGTCCGAGGCAGGAAACCGCCGCCCCGCCACAGGCATCAAGATACGGTTTTCCCTGGGCATCAAAGATATAGGCCCCTTGCGCACGTGAGGCCACCATCGGCGTGCTACGCAGGCTGCGGTGAATGACATGACTCATACTGGGTTCTGCTCCTGAATCCGCTACATTAATTGAGCGTATCTTGCAGGATCCATTTGGATCACGTCAACGAATTAAAGATATAAATGCATCCATTATACTTATAACTGATACATTTGAATCATTTATCAGGACTTACCGGGGATCACGTAGGCGCCAGACTCAATGAGATAGCGTTCGGCACTTTCAATTTTACTCACCGCCTCCCGGCCGTGGCGCACCACCAGCATCGCCAGCAGACACTCCGCCAGCCCCATGCCGGAGACCACGGAAGGAAAAAATGACGGACTGTCGATGGAGAACAGCAGCGTGCAGTCTGCCGCCTGCGCTAAGGGGGAAACCGGCGAGTCGGTAATGGCGAGGATCTTCGCCCCAGCCTGCCGGGCTGCCCGTAAAACATCCAGTGATTCGCGTGAATAGGGCGCAAAGCTGGTGAGTAAGACGCAGTCCCGGGCGGTCAGTTCGCGGGTGAAAACTTCGATATTGCTGGCCAGGCCATCGATCAATGACACCTGGCGGTTGAACAGTCGATAGACATAGAACAGCGACCACGCGATCGGAAAGCTGGCGCGGAATCCGCAGATATAGACATTCTCCGCGCTATCGAGCAAGGTCACCGCCTGCTCCATCTGCTGGGCATTTTCGTTTTGCGTAAAGGTCAGGTTCGCCTGATGCGCCTGAAATACCTCTTTATACAGCTGCGTTTGCGTGCCGCGGGCCATCATTTTTTCCGCTTTTGATACGTATGTATCATTGCGCAGCCCCAGGTCGTCAATGAAATCGCTTTTTAGCTCGCTCCAGCCGCGGTAGCCCAGCCGCTGCGCCAGACGCAGCAGCGTCGCCGGTTTTACCCCGGCTTCCGCCGCGAAGGCGCGCATGGATAACACCACCAGCTGACTGGCATTTTGCAGTGAGAACTCGGCGGCGCGTTGCAGCTCGGGCGACAACCCGCCGAATTCATTAATAATTTTTTCCCTGAGATTCATGGCAGCCACTGACTGGTTTTAAGTGAAAGCTATCTAATCATATTTGAGATCAAGACTCTATAGGCTGGCATAACACCCGGGGGCCATCCTTTGCGGTTCTGAGCATGACTAACCGCCGTGCCCGTCACCTCTCCAGCCAGTCGATAAAAAACGCCATAAACGCCGATACCTGAGGGGGCTGCAGCTTTCGCTGGGGAAAGACAAACTGCAGCCCAACCTCCTTGCGGTCTAACCGGCTGAAACCGGTGAAGCGGTCGGCAAACAGCACCTGAAGCCGCCCCTCCTCGACATCCCTCTTCACATCCCACCATGATTTACCGGCGATCCCCGCCCCGCTGAGCGCCCACTGCCGCAGCAGTGCCCCATCGTCGCAGACCATCGCCGGCGTCACCCGGATGACCTGCTCTTTTCCCGCGTCCTCAAAGCGCCACTCGTTCATCACCACGCCGTGCCGCTCCAGCGCCAGGCAGCGATGATGATGCAGCGCCTCGGGCGAAGCAGGCGTTCCACGGGCGGCAAGGTAAGCCGTCGAGGCCACCAGCACTCGGTGGTTAGGACGAATGTGGCGGATGGCCAGGCTGCTGTCCGGCAGGTTACCGACGCGGATGCTCATATCCAGCCGGTTGGCGACCAGATCCTCCACGCGCTCGCCTAAGTAGACGGAAAAGGTCACTTCCGGGTGACGGCGGGTAAAGTCGACGATGGCCGGGCTAAGGTATTGTCGGCCAAAGTCGGAGGGGGCGGAAAGACGAATATCGCCGCTCAGGACCCCCTCTTTTTGCGTCAGCAACGACTCGGCGTGGCGCGCCTCCTCCAGCACGCGCCGCGCGGCATGATAAAAATCTTCCCCCGCGTTGGTCAGAGTGATAGCCCGCGTGGAACGATGGAACAGGCGGGTCTGATAACGCTCTTCCATCGCCTTCAGGCGGGCCGTCATGGTGGCCGGCGAGAGCGACAACCGTCTGCCGGCGGCGGAGAGCCCCCCCGCCTCGGCGACGGCCACCAGCAGCGCCATATCTTCCAGTTTGCCCATTTTTCGTATTTCCCGAAAAGTGAATCTATTTTTCGTCTAATTATCAAAATCAGATCCCGACTGTAAAGTGATTTCCATTCCACTCGCAAGGGACACCCTTATGAACACGCTCTCACTTTTTGATCGTCATCGCATCGGTACGCTGCCGCTGAAAAACCGCATCGTCATGGCCCCCATGACCCGGGCGCGCGCCCTGCAGCCGGGAAATATCCCCTCCGCGCTGATGGCGGAGTATTACCACCAGCGCGCCAGCGCGGGGTTGATCGTCACGGAAGCGACGCAAATCTCTCCCGAGGGACAGGGGTACTCCTGGACGCCCGGCCTGCATTCCGCAGACCAGATTGCCGGCTGGCAGCTGACGACCCGGGCCGTACACCAGGCCGGCGGCGTTATTTTTTCTCAGCTCTGGCACGTGGGACGCATGTCGCACGCCCGTTTTCATGCGGATGGTCAACCCGTGGCCCCCTCGGCGCTGGCGCCGGACGCCCAGGTCTGGGTGGTGGATGAGCAGGGCCGGGGCCAGATGGTGGACTGTCCACCGCCGCGGGCGCTCTCCCGGTCGGATATCCAGCGAATTGTCGCCGATTACCGCCAGGCGGCGCGCAATGCGATCGCGGCGGGGTTTGACGGCGTGGAGGTGCACGGCGGCAATGGCTATCTGATCGACCAGTTCCTGCGGCGTACCGCCAACCAGCGCACCGATGAGTACGGCGGTAGCCTGAACAACCGGATCCGTTTTGCCCAGGAGGTGCTGATCGCCATCGGCGACGCTATCGGCCGCGAGCGGACGGGCATCCGCCTTTCCCCCTTCATTACCCAGCGCGGGATGAACGATCCGCAGGTGATCGACGCCATCCTTGCCCTGGCGGCCTGGTGCGAACAGCAGGGTATCGCCTTTATCCACCTGGCGGAGGCGGACTGGGACGATGCGCCAGCCGTTCCCCGGCACTTCCGCGACACGCTGCGCGCAACCTTCAGCGGCACGCTGATCGTGGCCGGGAATTACGATCAGCAGAAGGCGGAGCGCATTCTTGGCGCCGGTCTCGCCGACCTGGTGGCTTTTGGCCGGCCGTTTATTGCCAATCCCGACCTGCCGCAGCGGCTTCAGCACCGCTGGCCGCTGGCGACCGTCAGCGATCCCGGCACGCTGTTTGGCGGAACGGCGGCGGGCTATACCGACTATCCCTTCTATACGGAGCATAAAGAGTGAAAATGACCCACATCATGTTACCTGCCGGGCGTGGTGTCGCTGTTGCCCGCACGCTGGCCAGGCGCGGCCTCACGCGCCGTCGCTGCGCCACCGCGCTGCTGCTTGCCGGAATGTCCGGCTCCGCGTACGCAGCCCAACAGGATCTGCTGAAGCCGGCACAACTCATCGCTGACGGCAGCCTTCCCGCTGCCACACGCGCAGCCAATGAATATGTCGCCAGGCAATACGCCACGTTCTGGAATACCGGCGATGACGCGCTGGCCCGGGCGGCACTGGCGGAGAACTTTATCGATAAAACGCCCCCGGAAGGGCGCCAACAGGGGCCGGAAGGAGCGATCCTCGCCTCCAGAGCGTTTCGCCAGGCGGTGCCGGATTTACGCTGTGATGTCGAACAAATGATCGTGGCCGGTGACCGGGTGGTCTCACACTTACATTTTCATGGCCACTTTACCGGGACCTTCGGCACCCGGCAGGGTAAAGGACAAAATATCGATTTTATCGCCACCGATATCTATCAGATCAGCGGCGGTAAAATTGCCGCCAACTGGCATATTGAAGATAACCTGACGCTGATGAAACAGCTGGGCGCGCAATAAGCTGCCCACCCGGATGATGAGTAAGCGATCGGCAAAACCACGAGCCGCCCCGGTCTCCGCCGGGGCGGCTCGCCTGGCGACAGACTGTGCTTAGATTTGCGCCATTCCACCGTCGACATAGATCTCTGCGGCGTTAATAAAGCTCGACTCATCCGACGCTAAAAACACCACCGTCCGACCAATCTCCTCCGGCTCGCCCAGCCGTCCGAGCGGTACGCTGGCGGCCAGAGCATCGAACAGGCCCTGACGGTCCGCCTCCGCCACCAGCCCGCCCAGACCCGGGGTACGTACCGGCCCCGGGCTGACGACATTGATGCGGATCCCGCGATCGTTCACCTCCAGCGCCCAGGAGCGCGCCAGGCTGCGTACCGCAGCTTTACTGGCGCTATAGATGCTGAAGTTAGCCGTCCCTTTGACCGCCGCCGTAGAGCCGGTCAAAATCACCGAGGCGCCGTCGGTGAGCAGCGGCAGCGCTTTCTGCACGGTGAACACCACCCCGCGCACGTTGGTGGCGAAAATCCGCTCGACGTGCGCTTCGGTGATGGCGCTGAGCGGCAGCATATCCCCGCCGCCAGCATTGGCGAACAGCACATCCAGGCGGCCGGAATCGTCGGCAATGGTCGCAAATACCGCGTCAAGGTCGCTTAACACGGCGGCGTCGGCGCGGATCCCGCGGGCGGCGGGCCCGATGAATCTTACCGCCGCATCCAGCTCCTCCTGTCGGCGGCCGGTGATATACACCTTCGCGCCCTGCTCCGCCAGCGCTTTCGCCGACGCCAGGCCAATCCCGGTGCTGCCGCCGGTCACTAACGCCACTTTATCCGCAAGTTTTTTGCTCATGGTGCATTTCCTTGGTTAGAGTATAAACAGGCCAGGCTCGCGAAAGCGCCCCGCCGGGTATGGAAAGCACTGTAATCGCCTCAGAGAGGCGGAAAAATGGCCTAATCTGAAAAACACTTTTCCCCTCCGTGGATAATGACGTCCAATAACCAGGATCACGCCCATAATGGACCGGTTTTCAGCCCTCAAAGCCTTCATCCGCGTTGTCGAAGCCGGCAGCTTTACCCGCGCCGCGGACTCGCTGGATATGCCCAACGCCACGCTCAGCAAAACCATCAAGCAGTTGGAAGCGCACCTGGGGGTTTCCCTCCTGCAGCGCACCACCCGGCGTATTACCGTAACGCCGGAAGGACGGGAGTACTATGAAAAAGCTCGCTGCCTGCTGGAAGACCTGGAAGAGATCGACGCCTCCTTCAATACCGCCCACAATAAGCCGAAGGGCCATCTGCGGATCGCCATCGGCGGGTCGACCGCGCGCGATGTGCTGATCCCGCTGCTGGCGGACTTTATGACCTCCTGGCCGGATATCCATATTGATTTGCAGGTGGCCGATAAACCCGCGGACCTCATCAGCGGCAATATTGACTGCGCCATCCGCGGCGGGCCGATGGAAGACTCGACGCTGATCGCCCGTAAAATCGGCGAGGCGACGCTGGTCACCTGCGCCACCCCGGGCTATCTTCAGCGCTACGGTACGCCCGCCTCGCCGGATGAACTGAACCATGGCCACCGGCTCATCAGCTACCTGTCGCCGGCCAGCGGCAGAGCGTTTCCGTTTCGCTTTACGCGTCACGGCGTCAGTACCGAGCTCAAGACAGAGCCCCATCTCGGCATCAATGAGAGCAACGCGCATATTGCCGCCGTCGAGGCGGGCTTAGGCATTGTGCAGACCTTTACCTATTCGCTAAGACCGGCGCTGGCAAGCGGCAAACTGGTGGAGATCCTCAGCGCCTGGCGCCCGGCCCCCTATCCCTTTCACGTCGTCTATGCCCGGCACCGGCACGTCCCGCCCCGGCTCCGCGTCTTTATTGACTGGCTGGCGGCGGTTTTTCCGGACGCGGTGCAGGGATAGCGCGCGTTATCTGACGCGGAGCAGGTCGTCGTATCGCGTGGTGTAGCGCGGCGATAGCATCTCTCGCTTCATCTGCCACTGCTGCTGGATCCCCTGGCCGGCAAAATAGAGCGCCCCCCTGCCGTTTTTCGCATTCAGCTGGTCGAGCACCTGCATCAGCCTGGCGCTGTTCTGCCGCGGGGCAAGCTCGTCGAACAGGTTCAGCTGGGCGACGCCCTGGCTGTAGAAATCGCCGAGCATCACCCCGGCCTTCTGATAGCGGTGCCCCGCTTTCCAGATGGCGTCCAGGCAGCTTGTCGCCGCGACGATAATATCCCGGGAATCCTGCGTCGGCGTCAGCAGCTTCAGCGAGGCGCTGTTGCCGTAATAGGGTTCATTCAGCGCGAAGGGGCTGGTTTTGACAAAGGTGGAGACAAACCGGCAGTACTGATGCTCACCGCGCAGCTTTTCTGCTGCCCGCGCGGCATAGCTGCAGATCGCCTGGCGCATATCCTCATAGGCCGTAATGCGATCCCCGAACGAGCGGCTGCAGATAATTTCCTGCTTCGCGGGGGCAAACTCCTCCAGCGCCAGGCAAGGCTCGCCGCGCAGCTCCCGTACCGTTCGCTCGAGCACCACCGTGAAGTGCTTGCGGATAAAGCGGATATCGCTCTCCGCCAGCTGGAGTACCGTGCCGATCCCCATCGCCTCGAGCTTTTTGCCGATCCGCCGCCCGATGCCCCAGACCTCACTCACCGGCAGCAGCGCCATCAGCTTTCGCTGCCGCTGCGGGCAAGATAAATCCACTACCCCGCCCGTCTGCCGCTGCCACTGCTTCGCCGCGTGGTTGGCCAGCTTCGCCAGGGTTTTGGTCGGGGCGATCCCGACGCCCAGCGTCAGATGGGTGCGCTGCTGCACCGTGGCGCGGATTTCCCGGCCAAAGTCAGTCAGATCTCTGCAGTGGCGCACGCCGCTGACATCGCAAAAGGCTTCATCGATACTGTAAATTTCGCAGCGCGGGGCGAGCTCTTCCAGGGTGGACATCACCCGGCTGGACATGTCGGCGTACAGCTCATAGTTGCTGCTGAACGCCACGACGCCGTGGCGAAGAAACGCCGCCTTCTGCTTAAAGTAGGGTTCGCCCATTTTCACAAACGGCTTCGCCTCCGCCGAGCGGGCGATCACGCAGCCATCGTTGTTCGACAGCACCACCACCGGCCGCCCCTTCAGGTCTGGCCGGAAGGCGGTCTGGCAGCTCGCATAGAAGGCGTTCACATCACAGTGCGCGAACATGATCAGCCCGCCGCCTTGATGATGTAGGTCACCACGCCGAAAATATCGAGCGTCTCCTCGCGGCCGACCACGATGGGCGAATAGGCCGGGTTCATCGGGTTAAGCTGCACCCGCGGCAAAAGCTGCAGCTTTTTTACGGTAAACTCGCCGCCGACGGCGGCAATCACGATATCGCCATGCTCCGCTTTGCGCGCGCTGTCCACCACCAGCAGATCGCCTTCGTCAATGCCGGCGTCGATCATGCTGTCGCCAGCGGCTTTGACAAAATAGGTCGCGCTGGGATGCTGCACCAGCAGCTCGTTGAGGTCGATTCGCTTCTCGACATAGTCCTGAGCCGGGCTGGGAAAGCCGCACTGCACCAGATCGGCAAAAAAGGGAAAGGAGACAATCTGACGTAGCTCAACCGGCGTGTAAAAGTTCATTTTTCAACCCACCATATAATACTGAATATATATACAGTAGTTTTGCCGGTTTTGCCGGTCAATATCGGCTCCAGCTATCAATCGCCAGCACTGAAATAACTCCTTGATGTCACTGAAGGTCACCGTCGTCGGTGGCGAACCGTTTGCTGCTTTTGCGCGCAGCCCGCCCGCCGCGCGAGGTGGCGGATACGCAGCGCCGCGGCAATCGCTTGACACTGTACATTAATACAGTAAAACTATCGCCCGCGATCAGCATACAGAGGACAGAAGATGTTTGTGGAACTGATTTATGACAAGCGCAATTTTGCCGGACTGCCGGGCGCCAGAGAGACCATTCTTAACGAGCTGACCAAACGCATGCAGCGCATTTTTCCGGAGGCGGAAGTGCGCGTGAAGCCGATGATGACGCTCCCGGCGATCAACACCGACGCCAGCAAGCATGAAAAAGAGCTGATCAGCCGCACGGTGCAGGAGATGTTTGAAGAGGCGGACATGTGGCTCACTGAAGAGTAATCCCGCCCGTCCCTCGCGGCCCCCCCTCTTTAAGAGCTTTCCCGGATGTGGCAGAGCCACGGGCAACAGTACAATAGCGGCGGTTGCAGACTGGCAATGCAACCTTCGCTCACCTGCTGGCTCTTGCATACGGCCAGCAGGTGAGCCTCCCCTCATCGCCTCACAGCGTCTCCGGCAGCGCCGCCATTATCCGATCCACCAGCTCGCGATGCTGATGCACCTTCCCGCATTTAACGATAACCTGCCTGGCGTTGTCATAGCCCGGCGCCCACAGACGGTTGTTGAGCAGAACGTCCTTGTAGACCGCGATCAGCGGTTTGTTCCACGCCGCCGCCATGTGCACCACCGAGGTGTCCGGGGAGATAATCAGCTCCGCCTGGGCAATCAGCGCCATCGCATGGTGCAACGTGTTAAATGGATTAACCACCACCTCCGGCGGCAGCGGGATGCGGATCTCGCGCCGGTGATCGAGCAGAATCACCGCGATCCCCGGATGGCGAGCCAGCAGCTTGTCGAGGAGTTCGGCCAGCTGCGTCTGCGAGAGACTGCGGTCGGCATGGCCGGCAAAAATATTAATCACTACCGCTTTTCCGCTCAGCGACGCCAGATACTGCGCCACCTCCTGCATAATCGGCCCGGGGATCGCCAGGTCGTAAGCATCCAGCCCGCAGGTGTCCAGTTTGAGATAATCGGCGATCAACTCGAACGTTTTCGTCACGTGCCAGCGCTGGCAGTCAAAATCAAAAGAGTGGGAGTAGTGCTTAATCGACGGCCATTTATTAAACCCGAGCACCGATTTCGCTTTTATTTGTCGGAAAAGCCGTAGACGATGCACGGGAATATCGAACAGCGAAGGGTCAATAATAATATCGTACTTATTATTAGCCAGTTCAGTAATAACGTCGCGGGGAACGTTATGATTAAATTTTCGCAAAAAATTGGCGGACGTGACCGGGTCAGCTTCATAAATATGGCGGATCCGCGGGTTATAACGCATCACCTGGCTATTAGAGGTCGTCAGCAGGAAATCAACGATATAGCCTGACTGATGCAGGCATTTCACCAGCGCGGAATCCACTACCACATCGCCGACCGCCCCCTCATTACGCATCAGTAAGACGGTTTTCGCGGACGACAAATCCACCGGCTGACGGCGTCGGCGATCCCAGAGCGCTTTCGCCACTCCCACCCGCAGGGCATTACGTACTTTCTTAGTAAAGTAATTCCGCCGTCTGTTGAGCTCCCTTATTTTATTAAACTTCTTGCGTGGGGAACCCTGCATGGTTGCATCGTGCATCATCCTAACCTCATTACGGCAATCATTAATATTCTGTGTCGTCCGATAAAGACTGAGCGAAATAAAAAAAGTTCGATTGAAAATGAAAATCATTCTTTTTTTTATTTACAAAACTCATCCAGCCCTGCGGGATTGCAACACAGCACTGTGAAGCAATAATGAGTGAATAGTGAATTTCCCGGCCCACCGTTGGCAGGCCGGCGCAACAGCGCTAAGCTGGCTGCTTGATGATGTCAGGAGGACGCTATGCTTGAAGCAGTAGAAGGTAATATCCACCAGCGGCTGCGCGCGCTGCTCGACGAACACCAGGCGCGCTACCGGGTGATGGCACACGACGCGGTCGGCCAGTGCGAAGCCGTCTCGGCGATCCGCGGCACCGCGCTTGGCCAGGGCGCGAAAGCGTTAGTCTGTAAAGTAAAAGGAAACGGCGTCAACCAGCATGTGCTGGCGATCCTCGCCGCCGATCAGCAGGCCGATCTGGCCAGCCTGGCCCGGCATATCGGCGGCAGCAAAGCCTCGCTGGCCAGCCCGGCGGAAGTGGAGGCGCTCACCGCCTGCGTGTTCGGCGCCATTCCCCCCTTCAGCTTCCATCCGGCGCTGCGCCTGGTGGCCGACCCGCTGCTGTTTGAGCGCTTTCCACAAATCGCCTTTAACGCCGGGCGCCTGGACCGGTCGATCATTCTCGATACCGAAGACTATTTACATATCGCCCGACCGGAGATCGCGACCTTTCGCCGTCTTAGCTAACCGGGCATCGGCCCTGATTTCCGCCGTATGGCGCAAAAATCCTGTTTATTCACGCCACGATGCGTAGAGTAAGCGGGATATTTTTTGGCATTCTTTTTTTGGCAAGGACCTCTGTACATGTTTGATACCACCCTGTTGATCCTGCTGGGTCTGGCGGCGCTCGGCTTTATCAGCCATAACACCACCGTAGCGATCTCCATCCTCGTGCTGATTATCGTGCGCGTCACGCCGCTGAACGCCTTCTTTCCCTGGATTGAGAAACAGGGACTGACCGTCGGGATCATCATTCTGACTATCGGCGTGATGGCGCCCATCGCCAGCGGCACGCTGCCGCCGTCGACCCTGATCCACTCCTTTATGAACTGGAAATCACTGCTGGCGATTGCGGTCGGGGTGTTTGTTTCGTGGCTCGGCGGGCGCGGCGTCTCGCTGATGGGCTCGCAGCCGCATCTGGTGGCCGGACTGCTGGTCGGTACGGTGCTCGGCGTCGCCCTGTTTCGCGGCGTCCCGGTCGGGCCGCTGATTGCCGCCGGGATCATCTCGTTGTTTATTGGGAAGTCGTAGCCAGGCTGCCGTGATAGCGGCCCGGCGTCTGTCCGAGCCCTTTCTTAAACATGGTGATGAAGGCGGTGGTGGAATCGTAGCCCAGCGCCTGGGCCGTCTGCTGCACCGTCTGCCCGCGGATCAGCTGCTGCAGCGCAAGGATCAGCTGCAGCTGATGGCGCCAGCGGCGAAAGCTCAGCCCCGTTTCACGCACCACCAGCCGCGCCAGATTGCGCTCGCTCATCGCGAACTCCGCCGCCCACTGGCTCAGGGTCTGCCAGCGCGCCGGATCCTCGGCCATCATCGTCACCATCTGGCGAATTTTCGGGTGGTTCGATACCGGCAGCTGCAGGTGCTCCTGCGGCTGCCGGGGAAGCTCATCAAACAGCACCTGCACCAGCCGGGCCATAGCGGGGGCGGCCAGCGACTCGCCGCCGCGTTCCGCAAGGGTGAGGATCAGCTCACGCACCAGTGGGGAAATCTTTAACGTACAGCAGCGGTCCGGCATCGGCGCGGCGCCCGGCTCGATGAACAGGAAGCACACCTGGGCGCCGGGGGTGGCGCGGTTACTGTGGGAAAGCTGCCCCGGGACCCACACCGCATACTGCGGCGGCACCATCCACATCGCGTTCTCCACCTCGCAGGTCAAGGCGCCGTGCAGGGCGAGGATCAGTTGCCCCTTACGGTGGGAATGCGCCGGAATATACTGCTCCGCCTCCACCACCCGAATACGAAAGGCAATAGCCGATTCGTGGCCACTGTCCGGTTCATAACCATCCAGACCCAGTCCGATCATCATGTTGTCCGATATTAGCGATAATCTGTCATTTTAGCTTGATTTAAACAGGGGACAAAGTCGCTATCGTAACCCCCTCGTTAGTTACCTTGAGAATGATATGTCTTCTGTGATCTCCTCCACCGGCCGCCGCCCCGCGCTGCTGATTGCCGGTATCCTGCTCATCGCCACCACCCTGCGCGTGGTCTTTACCGGCGCGGCGCCGCTGCTGGACGCGATTCGTAGCGACTATGGCCTGACCACCGCGCAGACCGGGCTGCTCACCACCCTGCCGCTGCTGGCCTTTGGCCTTGTCTCGCCGCTGGCGGCTGGGGTTGCCCGCCGGTTCGGCATGGAGCGCAGCCTGCTGCTGGCGATGCTGCTGATCTGCGCCGGCATTGCCCTGCGCTCCCTGCCCTCCGCTGCATGGCTGTTTATCGGCACGGCGGTGATCGGCTGCGGCATTGCGCTGGGTAACGTGCTGCTGCCCGGGCTGATTAAACGGGATTTCTCGCAGCATGTCGCCCGGATGACCGGCGCCTATTCCCTGACGATGGGCGGCGCGGCGGCGCTTGGCTCGGCGCTGGTGGTCCCCGTGGCGATGGCCGGATTCGGCTGGCGCGGGGCGCTGCTGCTGCTGATGATCTTCCCGCTGCTGGCGCTCGTCAGCTGGCTGCCGCAGTCCCGGCGTCAAGCGGAGGCGCCGCTGACCGGCTCAGGCGCCATGCATAACCGGGGGATCTGGCGGTCGGCGCTGGCCTGGCAGGTGACGCTGTTCCTCGGCATCAACTCGCTGGTCTATTACGTGATTATCGGCTGGCTGCCGTCGATTCTGCAGAGTATGGGCTATAGCGAAGCGCAGGCCGGCTCGCTGCATGGCCTGCTGCAGCTGGCGACCGCCGCGCCCGGTTTGGCGATACCGTTGATCCTGCATCGGCTGCGCGACCAGCGTGGGATCGCGGTGCTGGTCGCCCTGATGTGCGCCATCAGCGCCGCCGGGCTGTGGCTGCTGCCAGGGCTGGCCATCGGCTGGACGCTGCTGTTCGGCTTTGGCTCCGGGGCCACGATGATCCTCGGCCTGACGTTTATCGGCCTGCGCGCCAGCTCGGCGCACCAGGCCGCGGCGCTGTCGGGGATGGCGCAGAGCGTCGGCTATCTGCTGGCCGCCTGCGGACCGCCGCTGATGGGTAGGATCCACGATGCCAATGGCGACTGGCATATTCCGCTGCTGGCGGTGGCGCTGATTTCGCTGGTGATGGCGGTCTGCGGCGCCCTCGCCGGGCGCGACCGGGAGATTCATCCCTGAAAATGACCGGCAGCGCCCGCTGCCGGTAGGGTTATTGTGCCGCGGCGCGCAGCAACGCCTGCACCAGCGGCGCAGGACGCCCGTCCAGCGCATGACGTTCATGTTGAAACAAGGTGGCGACAAAAAACGGGTGCGTCACCAGCTCGACGGCGCGGATCTCGCCCTCTTCATCCCAGCCGGTGACGCGCAGATCGCCCTGCTCCAGCTCCGCGGCAAACGCGCTATCCACCCCGTAGCGGCAGTGGTAGCCCTCTTCAATGCTCTCCCGACCATAGGCGCGGGCAATCAGCGTATTCGCCCGCAGCTCGACGACGGCAGAAGTCTCCACCAGCGAGCAGCTGAGGGGAGCGATCACCATCCGCCCTTCGCTGTCGGTTTCCGCATGACCCGCGTCCTGCCAGCCGAGCACGTTACGGGCGTATTCAATCACCGCATGCTGAAAGCCGCCGCAGGTGCCGAGGAAAGGAATGCTGTTTTCACGGGCATAGCGGATAGCGGCAAACGCGCCTTCCGGGTGATGATACGGGCTGCCGGGAACGACCCAGACGGCATCGTACTCCGCCAGCGCGTCGCCGGAGGCGATCGACGGGGTGGCGAGCCAGTCATATTTCACCGGCTGCTCCAGCACGGCGGCAGCATCGTCTATCGCCAGGGGAATGGCCTGATGGGCAACAATATCGGGGTGATAATCGCCGACGAGGGCGAGGCGTAAAGGGGTTTTCATAGCAGGTTCCTTATGTCTGGACGAGACGAGCAGCACAAGGCACGTCAGGATAGCGATCCCCTCCGCGGAACACAATCCTTATTTTCACCCCACCGCCGTGGCCGGTGGGTGAGGTATACTGGAGCAAGCGCAAAAGGGAGAGAGGATGAAAAGTAAGCTTTTGGTCAGCGCCTGCCTGATGGGATTCCAGGTGCGATATAACGGTAGCGAGAAAGCGCAGCTGGCGGCGACCCTGTCCCGCTGGCAGCAGGCGGATCGTCTGGTGATCCACTGCCCGGAGCTGGCGGCCGGTCTGCCGACGCCCCGCCTGCCGGCGGAAATCCTCGGCGGCGCCGGCGGCGATGTGCTTGCCGGACGGGCGCGGATCGTGGAAAGCGACGGCCGCGACGTCACGGGACATTATCAGCTGGCCGCCTGGCTGGCCCTCAGCGCCGCCCGGGAAGCGGGATGTCAGGCGGCATTACTCACCGACGGCAGCCCCACCTGCGGCAGTCAGTTTATCTATGACGGTTCCTTTCGCGGGCGGCGCAAAGCGGGCGCCGGCGTGGCCACCGACCTGCTGCGCGCTCACGGCATCACGGTATTTTCCGACGGGCAGATCCCGCAGTTGCTCGCCTGGATGGCACAGAGGGAGCAGGATGATGATTCAATGTAAACGGGTGTACGATCCACAGGAAAGCAGCGACGGCTATCGGGTGCTGGTCGACCGTCTCTGGCCGCGGGGGATTAAAAAAGAGGCGCTGGCCTGCGATGAGTGGTGTAAAGAGTTAACGCCGTCCGCTGAGCTGCGGAAAGCCTTTCACGGCGAGGCGATCGATTTCGACCACTTCAGCCAGCGCTATCGTCAGGAGCTCGACGCCCATCGCGAAACGGGCCTGCGGCTGGCGGCGCTGGCGCAGCGCCAGCCGCTGACGCTGCTGTACGCCGCGAAGAACACCGAGCAGAATCATGCCCGGGTGCTGGCCGCCTGGCTGGCGGCCCTGCCGGTTACGATTTAGCCGGATGGTCCCGGCGCCATAGCGCCCACTCATCGAGGGTTTCGCCGCTGGGCAGCTTGCACTGGGTGCTGACGCCCTGTGGCGTTTGCACCGGCACCCGGGTGCCGCCGGATTGCTGGCAGTAGACCGACGCGGGATTGGCCATGCCGATGGTTTTCGTCGGCGCGGTGGGCTGCGGCTGGGCGCAGCCGGCCAGCGCCAGGGGCAAAATAGCCAGTAACTTTTTCATCTTTTCTCCTTTCTTCAATTCCCGGGGATTTTAGCCTGAATCTCCACGTTTTCTCCATCTTGCCTGCACTTTTCCCCCGTAGATTAACCCTTGTTCTCGAACTGACCAGAGAACAGATCATTCCATAATCAATGAGTTTTTCCCCGTCGCCCCCGACGGGGCTTTTTTTTGGAATTTAATAAATTGAAATAAAAGGATTTATTTCAAAAGTGTCCACATATCGACCACATTGACAAGAATAGCCCCCTTTCCAGGGGGCTATTTTTATACCGCAAGACTAAGTTGACTGTTCCCGTAATGAGAAGCAGGGAAAGCGTCGCCGGGGATAAATCCTGGCGGTAAAGGATCTGCGCTGGTTGAGCGCTTTGTTACTCTGCGCTCTACGGTGTTAAGTGTCGTGAATGACTCGCTGCATTCAAGATTCTGGCATTGATGGTATTGCCGGATGGTGAACTCGCTTAACCGGCGGCTGGTGCGGGTGCGGGCGTTTGCGCCGCAGTAGGGACAAACAAACATGATGATCTCCCATAGGGAGTTGAACTCACGGCTATTATGGCCGCTACTGTTCAGTTTCTGCAATCCAGTCGCTTATTTTCGCTTCAAGCTCCATTTTCGTGGTAAATCCGTTATCACCGATTACATGTACCGCTCTGGCAATGATCCAATCCTGAGTATCGATTTCAGGCTTAAAGCCCGACACGGTCAGATGCATACCCGGGTATAAATCGGCGCGGCCGCGCGCCAGGGTTATCGAAAACTGTGCTGCGCCTTTCTGGAGTTGTATCCATTTTGCCGCAGCTGCGCGCCTGGCCGCCGTTTCGTTCTGATAGGTTTTACGCAAAACATACACGTTACCTTCAGCGCCTTCCATGTAATCCCCCTCCGGCCGGCTGCTTTTCTCCTCAGCCTTTTTTCTGGCAGTATTTGTTTTGCGCTTAGTGACCTTGATCGGTTTTTTCTTGCCGAAATTAAGATCCAGCCAGTACGCCCGCACACCAGTGTAAGCATCACGATCGGCAATGCGGAACCTGTGACGATCTCCGCTGGCACGGGTTATCTCAGCCGATGGTAGCGCCCTACCGGATGCACTGACGCCGCCCCCCAGGCAGGATAAACAGCAGACAGCCATTTTTCACGGTGGCAATGGCCCCCAACATCTCCGCCATGCGCGTTAAAAACGACATGTCGCTCTCTTCGGTCTGATCCGCATGGTCGATCTCAATGTCGATCAGGGCCTCGCTAATCATCGGCTTCAGGTCATAACGCCGGGCTATGGCCGATACCACCCGCTCTACCGTCACATCATGCCAGGACACCTCCCGCCTGACGTTCATCTCTTCGCGAAAATCAGCGCTGTGCGCGGTGATGTCGATTACATCCGGCGGCCCGCTATGCCCCACCTCGTCAACGGTGTAGAGACCTTTGTAGATCAACGCCTCACCCAGCCAGCCGATGGACACCGCCAGCTCCGCACCGCGTGGGGGTAAATCCGTTACTCCGTCAGAGTCATCTACTGACAGAGTTAGCTGATCAGCATCAAAACCGTTGTTATCTGTAACAGATAGCGAGGTGATGCGGTCGGCCAGTTCAGTCAGGGCGACCCCACCCAACGTGATACTAAAATCCGGTGTCTTTACGACCTCACTTAATTTTTCTAAATACCCTTCGGCTGCTGTTGTTAGCGTGTCTGCTATCGACATAACTCCCCCGTTTTTTGCTGATGATTCCATGCCCGCGCGCGGGGCTGAATCCCTTTTTGTTGTCAGCGAACGGGCAGACCGGCAACCAGGCGACGCCAGCAGACTTAACGTTGAATATGGCCCTGAACTCAAAGAGCAACATGATGGTGAACTTATGTCTGAAACTCGTTTTCACGGCGTCCGCTCTCGCGAAAATACCGACCTACAGCAGGCAATCAATGACATTGATTCCAGCGTGATCGGTATTGTCGCGGTTGCTGATGACGCCGATCCGGAAACCTTCCCGCTCAATACGCCGGTTCTGCTGACTCGGGTGCGTAACGTCCTCGGCAAGGCAGGTAAAACCGGGTCACTTTACAAAGCTCTCAAAGCCATTTCCGATCAGTGCAGCCCGCGTGTTGTGATTGTCCGGGTGGAAGAGGCTTCCGATAACGGCGCCAGTCAATCTCAGGCCGTTATTGGCGGAACAGATGGCGACAGCTACACGGGAATGTATGCCCTGCTGACGGCGGAGGCCAAAACCGGCTATCGCCCGCGCATCCTGGCGGTGCCGGACTACGACACCGAGGAGGTAACGTCACAGCTTTGCGTGATTGCCCAGAATCTGCGGGCTTTTGTTTATGCCGGTTGCAACGGCTGCGCGACCATGGCGGAGGCTATCGCTTATCGCAAAACCTTCGCTTACCGCGAGCTTATGCTGATCTGGCCGGACTTTATCGCTTACAACCCCCTGACGGATAATAACGAAACGTTTCCTGCCCCGGCTTACGCCTGCGGCCTGCGCGCCGCTATCGATAACAGCCAGGGCTGGCACAAATCGCTGTCGAATGTTGTGGTGAATAACGTTCTCGGTATTTCGAAGGATGTTTTCTGGGCATTACAGGCAGAAGACAGCGACGCGAACGAGCTTAACAACAACGAAATCACAACGCTTATCAAGCGTGACGGTTTCCGCTTCTGGGGTAACCGCACCACGGACACCGAAACCTACACTTTCGAGGTGTTCACCCGTACCGCACAGATCCTGGCGGACAGTATCGCGGAGGCACAATTTACCTCTGTT
This sequence comes from Klebsiella sp. GG_Kp146, assembly GCF_040061975.1. Lineage (NCBI taxonomy): Bacteria > Pseudomonadati > Pseudomonadota > Gammaproteobacteria > Enterobacterales > Enterobacteriaceae > Klebsiella > Klebsiella sp. GG_Kp146. Next base: position 150,726 of record NZ_JBEAHA010000014.1, on the reverse strand, counting down.
GACAGCCCGCTCACTCCGGCCAACGTGAAAGATGTGGTAAGCGGCATCCGCTCTGCTCTCAGCAAAAAAGTCACTGCCGGTCAGCTTATCGGCGCTGACTGCTGGTATGACACGCTGGACAACGGCACCACGGATTTGCGCCAGGGAAAACTGATTGTGCGCTATAGCTACAGCCCGGTCCCGCCGCTTGAAGATCTGACGCTATACCAGACCTTTACTGATGATTTTTACGAACCGGCGTTCGCGTCGCTCGGGGGTGAATAATGGCTATTCCTCACAAACTGCGGCTTTTTAGCTGCTTTGTTAACGGCGACAACTATCTGGGAAAAGTGACCTCTTTCACTCGCCCCAAACTGTCACGAAAGGTAGAGGACTATCAAGGCGGTGGCATGCTGGGTGCGGTCGGGGTTGATCTCGGCCTTGAGGCTGGCGCGCTGGATTCCACCGTTGTTTTTGGCGGCGTCATTAAGGCTCTGTTTCTCGAATACGGAGCAGAAATTGACGGCACGCGGCTGCGCTTTGCTGGTGAATATTTCACTGATGGCGAAAGCCAGCTTGTCGAGGTGGAGCTGCGCGGGCGATTTACTGAACTCGACGGTGGAGACTCAAAACAGGGGGAAGACACGGAGGAAAGCTACACCTTTAAATCCACCTATTACAAATTTTCCATTGATGATCAGCCCATTATCGAAATCGATCTGCTGAATTTCATCTACAAAAAGAACGGTCAGAACATGTTCCCGGACCGCATCACCTCCGCCCTTGGTATGGGCAATTGATAACCTTTCATAGGGTGGCAAAGATGCCGCCCGGAGATTTTAAACATGGCTAAAAAAACTAAAAACCTGTTCACACTGATGCAGCCGGTAGTTCGTAAAGACAGTGAGATCGGTCAGGTGGAAATCACCGGCGCCATCAGTCAGGCCGGATCGTTGCGCGGCCTGAATCTTATCCGCGTTGCCAATATGGATGCAGACTCAATTGCCACGCTGTTGACGCGAGTCACCGCACCTGCGCTGACACAAAAAGAAGTCAACGAAATGCACACTCTGGACTTTATCGGCCTGGCAGAGCTTCTGGTCCCTTTCTTGAATCCGCCGGAGCCTGGAGCGTCGAACGTGGCGGAGACGGAGAGCGAGTAATCACCGTTGCGTTTGACCAGATCGATGATCTGGTTGCTGATATTGCCGTTATTTTTAACTGGCCGCCCTCTGAAGTTTTCGGCATGGCTCTTGGCGAGGTGATAGCCTGGCGCAAGCGGGCGGCGCTTCGAAGTGGTGCCAGTGATGAAGAGTCTTGATATACGCGTTGCTTTCAGCGCTATCGACAGATTTACCCGCCCCGTTAATGCTGCCCGCCAGAGTGCGGGTGGCCTTTCCGACTCCCTCAGAAAAACACAATCCACCCTGAAAGGGCTCGATAAGAGCAGTGCCACTTTTCAGCGAATGACCGCGGCCGTCGGCAAAACCAATCGTTCCATCTCACGTGCCCGCGCCCGCTTTGATGGCTTGTCAGAAGCGCAACGTAAAAACGGGACGCTGACGGAAAAACAGCAAATACTGATGTCGCGACTGGGTGAGCGGCTTGATCGGTTGACCGCAAAACGTGTGACTGAAGTGGCCCGCCTTCGTGAGAGTGCATCAGCCCTGCGCCAGCATGGCGTCATGCTTTCCGGTAGTAGTGCCACCATCGGTAACGCGATACGCCGCACAGAACAATACAACCAATCCCTTGAACGGGAAAAACGGCAACTTGCTGCGGTCACTCAAGCTCGTAAACGTTACGAGGGTGCGCAGCAGATAGCCGGGAAGTTGCGCTCTGGCGGTGCCATAGCATTAGGTACAGCAACCGCTGCCGGGTACGGCGCCGGACGCTTCCTGTCGCCTGCGGTTGGTTTTGATGAGGAAATGTCAAACGTCCAGGCGTTGACGCGGCTCGATAAAAGCGATTCGCAGCTGGCCGCCCTGCGTACTCAGGCAAAAAAACTCGGTGCTGAAACCGCCTTTACCACACGTGACGCCGCCAGCGGCCAGGCCTTTCTGGCAATGGCGGGCTTTACCCCAGATGCTATCCGTGCCGCACTGCCCGGCGTGCTCAATATGGCGCTGGCAGGCAGTATGGAACTGGGTGAAACGGCAGACATCGGCTCAAATATTCTTTCACAGTTCGCCCTCGACGCCGGAGAAATGGACCGAGTCAGCGATGTGCTGACAGGTACATTTACCCGTACCAACACCACGCTAAGCAGCCTAGGCGAGACAATGAAAGTTGTCGGGCCGGTAGCAGCGGGACTTGGGATTAGCCTGGAAGAAGCCGCAGCCATGACCGGCACGCTGGCGCGCGTGGGTATTCGCGGTAGTGAGGCCGGTACGGCAATGCGTCGCTCACTCTCCCGCCTGGCCTCCCCTACTACGGCAGCCAAAAAGGCACTCAAAGAGCTGGGAGTGGAAACTGCCGACGCGAGCGGAAAAATGCGACGTCCGTTCGATATTCTTCTCGATCTACAAAAACGCGTTTCCCGCTTTGGCGAGGTGGATCAGGTTTCATTTTTCAAAGATATCGCCGGAGAAGAGGGTTTTACGAGCCTCCAGTCTTTGGTCAACGGCGCAGGTGATGGCTACCTCCAGTCACTCTATGAACAAATCGCTGAAGCGCATAAAAATCAGGAGGCGTTCGCTGTCGCTAACAAGAAGAAAGACAACCTTGGCGGTGATTTGAAGGAGCTTGACAGCGCGTGGGAGGCGTTCCGCATTTCTGTGGCTGAGACAGTAGACGGCCCATTACGCAGACTGACACAGGGGCTTAGCCGGGTTATTGGCACTGTTCAAAGCTGGGTAGAAGAAAACCCCAGACTTTCACAAACGTTGTTACTCGCCGGCGGGACTGTACTGGCACTGACCGCAGTAGTTGGCGGTCTGTCATTAGCTGCTGGCCTGCTGATAGGTCCGCTGGCGAAGCTCAGACTGGGGTTTGCGCTTCTGTCCGGCGGGAGCGGAATCGGAGGTACGGTATCAGCGTTCCGCATGTTGAGTGCTGTGGGCAGCAGCTCACTGGCAAAAATTAGCGGATGGGGTGCTTTACTCAGCGGCCTGGCCGGACGCATCGGCGTATTAACCAGAATGATGGTACCCCTGCGCGGTGCGTTACTTGGCGCCTTTGCCTCTCCGGGGACGGCTATCAGCGCCCTGTCAAAAAGCATTGGCGGGCTGGCACTGCGGCTAACCGGGATCCCGGCTCTCTTCGGCATTGTAAAAGGCGGTATTACGGCACTGGGCGGCGGATTATCAATGCTCTTGAGCCCAATCGGCTTAGTGGGTGCTGCGTTTGTAGCGGCTGGGGTACTGATCTGGAAATACTGGGGACCAATTAAGGCCTACTTTAGCGGTTTTTTTACAGGCGTAATCCAGAGACTGCCACCAGTTCATAACGCATTTTCCCGGCTGGCGCCCGTTTTCGGTGCCATTGGGGATAGCGTCAAAAACGTCTGGGACTGGTTTAAAAAAGTATTAACCCCCGTTGAGGAGAGTCGTGAAGCGCTAAACAAATGCGCCAGCGCCGGGCAGACTTTTGGCGAAGTCCTGGGGACCGCACTTAGCGTTCTGCTTTGGCCGCTTCAGAAGTTAATGGAAGGCGTCGGCTGGTTACTGGAGAAGCTCGATCTCATCCCCGATGGCATTGAAAGAGCCAGGCTGGAAGCGGCCAGACTCAGGGCTATTCCGGTTATGTGGGAATGGGATGAAAAATCCGGGCGCATGGTTAAAAGGGAGTGGCAATGGTCATCTGAAAAGCCTGCAAGCAAAGGCAGCGCCCCGCCGCCCAATGTGCTCGGGGGCAACTCTGGAACAGAGCGGCGGCTGGGCCAAATCGCGGATAACACCAAAGGCCTTTTAGATGAGGAAAAGCGCAAACGTATCGGGCCGGGTGACATTGTATTTAAAAATCTCCCTCCAGCCTTTGCGGTGCGTGGTGAATGGCAGGAGTCGAAGCTTGTCCGCCAGTCTGTCAGCGCTCGCCCGGTTATTGCCGCTGGCGAACCATTGATAAAACAGACGCAGGCATGGCAACCGGTACGCCGAAATCAAAGCACCCACACGGCGGCTGCGGCTCAAGGTAATAGTTTTTCCGGTGATATTCACATCCATCTGCACGGCATTCAGAACAGCAATCCGCGCGAACTGGCGCGACTTGTTGGCGAAGCGATACGCGCAGAAATTGACAAACAGCAACGCGCTGCCCGGGGTTCGTTCCGGGACCATGATTAACAGGAGTTATAGCTATGATGATGGTATTCGGGCTCTTTGTATTTGAACTCAGGACACTGCCCTATCAGCAATTGCAGCTGTCCCGTAACTGGCGGCACGTTAAAAATGATCGTGTGGGCCGTAGTGCAAAATGGCAGTACGTTGGTGCAGGCGAGAACCAACTGACGCTGGGTGGGTTGCTGTACCCTGAAATTACCGGCGGCAACCTGTCGCTGGGTGCCGTCTCGACGATGGCCTACGCCGGGCTAGCCTGGCCGCTGATCGACGGTGTCGGGTCCATTTATGGGATGTACGTCATCACGGGGTTGCAGGAAACGCATCAGGAGTTCGATCGCTATGGAAAAGCGAAAAAGATTGAGTTTACGCTTTCATTACAGAGAGTTGATGAAGATATCCGTGAGCAGCTGCAAAGCGTCTCTGTAAGTAAACTCATGGCAACGCTAAAGAATAGAACAGAAGCTGCATTGAATGCAGTTCAAGTTAATATTAGTGGTTTTAAATCTTAAACCTTGTTAGATAACACTTGCTTTTAGAGTGTAAATTCAGTTAGTTCTAATTTCATTGCACTGATGACTAGAACCACATCACATACAGCATATTGGATTATTACAAGCCCAGTGCCTTTACCTACCAAAAATTTGTACAATCAACCATCCTTACTAGACAGGCAAGTAGAAAACATATTAAACTAAAACAATTTTTATCGCTAAACAATTAAATGTTAGCTTAATAAAGCGACACTAGATAATCAAAACACACGCAAGAGAGGATTATAAACATGTATATAGCCAAAGTAATGAGCTATAAAAATGCTTGGGAAAGAATAAATGAAAAATACACCCCAGAATTAAACGAAATTCTAACCGGGCTAAATGATCTATTCCCTAAAAATACTCCATCACCAAATATGCCAGATAGGATAACCCCAAGGGAAGTATGGGATGGAATAATGTATGCAAAAGACTGGCAATTATCATCTAATGTTGTTTACTCTCCAGAAGGAACACGAATAAACATTAACAGACTCGGCCCAATAAAAAATGGTGTTAGTGTTACAAATCCTTTTGGGGTCTTCGACACTTTCAGTAGATGGCTTTTCCAGCAAAGTACTGTCGCAATAAAATATGGCCTTATTGAAATCCCAGTAATGATAATCCCTATTCGTGAATTTTCAAGACAGGCAGATATTATGTGGTTACGCAGGGAAACTTTTGAAACCAATTTAGCTCAACTCGAAATGTTAACACCACTGAGCCACCCACACCCATTTTTAATAATCGGATATTCTAATAAGAAGCCTAAAAATGGACCGGAAATAATTGAACTATTACACGACTCTTATGTCAAGGATGATAAACCAGTTATTGATAGATGTATTGAATTCCCCCCAGAATACCATCAAGCAGGTTTAGATATCCTTAACTATTTCGGCACGTATCTTAGAGAACAATATCCTGATGAAAATGCTTCCGTAAAAATTGAGCAAAAAGGACTAAATGTAAGATTAATAATTGAAACATCAGATGGAAAATCCGAAGTAATTGAGAAAGCATTACATGAATATGAATTAATCATTACAGGAGCTGAACCGCCTGAAAAATTCTCTAAAAACGACAAACTAGTCCTTGAATTAAGAAATGAACTCCGCATAGCTAAATTCCGTATAGAATCTCAACAAGACATGATTGGCATTCAGAATCATAGGATCGAACAACTTTTCTCTCTCATTGGAAAAAGCATATCGCAAAAGAACAATGTAATGGTTGATTTTAAACCTACAGTTACTGTCTCAAATAATATCAGCATTAATCAAATCGTTGCCGAAGCATTAGGGAGTGTCAATGAGTTGATCGAAGAAATACCAGAATCCAATGAAGCATATTTTGTGCTAAAAGAGCTTGAAGGATCATTAATAACAATCGAGACTAATAACGATCAAGAATCTGTACGAAGATCTCCAGCCATGAGCAAGTTCAGAAGATTAATCGATAAAGTAACTGAAGCTGGAAGCAATCTCAACCAAGCAATCGAAAAAGCTGATAAAGGATGGGAAATATTTTCCGATTTAGCAAGCCGGTATAATAAATTAGCCGAATGGTGTGGACTACCTGTAGTTCCATCCATTCTAATCAAATAAAGTTAATTGCATCCTAAAATAAACCCTTCACTTTAAATGCAATATTCAACCTCCGAGTATTGCATTTAAATACTATCTACACCTTTTAACAAAATCGACATAGTTAGATTCTAAAATTCCCTCTTAAATTTGACATTTTAAACATAGATAATTTTTCTATATCGTGCGTTTCCACATGCACAGCGAGACATATTCGTTAGTCACATCTATCTCTTTGTTTGCGGACTCCTCCTGGCCTAACGCATCAATATAGGTTCCCTCAGTAAGCGCCAGCGGCCCACTTTTTTGATTATCTGTGCCATGCGTTGTGGTAGGATCCCACGTAGCCCCCGGCGAGCGGTCGCCAGAGCGGTGCCAGTGCGGAGGCAAATTATCAGCTTCAAGCTTCACCTTGTTACTGCCGCCGGTCGCACCAAACTGCGAACCAATCCGCACCACCCTGTCAGCAAAGGTTTCGCTTAAATCAGCCCATTTCTGCCATGGGAAGCGCTCCGCTGGGCTTTTCTCACCTGCGACAACGATTCCGACATAAAAAATGGCGTTAACAATAGCCCTATAGGCCGCTCCGTCGCTGTTGAGTCCCAGCGCCTTCAGGGCTTCGGATGTATCGCTCAGATCGGAAAGATTATTTTCTTTCTGAAGTGCGCCGGTGATGCGTAAGTCATCCCCCGCAGCCACCGTTTCCGCCGTGGTGCCCACGTTCCGCGTGGCTGAGTTTCCCAGCTCCAGATTATCCCGGGCCTCTCCGGTATCGTTTAAATCAGCAAGATTTTGTGCTCGCTGCAGATAACGTTTATCGCCCGTTTCCTGCGTGAGTGTGGCAAGCGCCGGATCGATAACAAGCTGCACGTTTGAGCTGTGCGTCAGCGTCAACACCAGCGTCAGAATGATCTCTTTGATAATGGAATCCGATTGCGCCGGGAGGTATGTCGCCGGGTATGTGCCGTAAGCAATGAGTGTACCCTTAGCACTGACCAGCCCCGCTTCTCTGAGCGTTTTACCCGGATAATCCTGGCAGTTGATAACGATCTGACCGCTGATAAACCCTTCATAGCTTGAATCAGAATCAAAGGTTTCACGGCCAAACTGACCAAAAAGCGCCGTGACCGCCGCCAGCTCATCGGGATCAGTCGGCAATGTCACGCCGCCACCATCGCCGATCAGCGCGGAGGTAATATGCACAACCTCCCCCGCCTGATACGCGGCCTCGATTTCGGCGGCGCCCGCCGTTGTTAGTGTCAGTCCCGTGGCCATTATGCCTCCTCATTTTTTGTTTCTGGCTCAATGCCGTACACACTGGCAAGGCGATCATAAAAATCATCACTCACGGTCTTGCGGTCAGCATCGATATCGCCTTCATCAAGATAAATCACGCCAGCGCTCTGAAGCCGGTTCAGGTGCTCAAGGAAAAACGCATCTGTCTGGCAAAAGTCGATCAGGCTTTTTAATTGATTAAATGTTTTCATAATTTATTCGTTATCCAGTTGCCGGGTAAATCGTCGTAATCGTCCAGACCTGCACAGGCATAAAACGCGTAATAGTGCGCGGTGACGTTCGGCACCTTGCCCATAAATACCAGGCCTTTGCCGGCCAGTAATGCGCAGCTTCTGAATATTGCCGTAGTGGTGACAATCTGCGGGTAACTCGCAAGATTAAATATCGTGTTAACGTCGCTGCGTAATGACGCGCAGCCGTCAAACAGATAACCCACCGTCGTTACCGCCGTGGTGTTGAGTAATCCCGCCCCGACGACTTCCAGCGCACTACATTCCGAAAAGACATTCGTGAATACCGTGGCACTTATGCTGGCGGCAAAAAGACCGGCTGGCACTGAGCGCAGGTTTTTACAGCCCCTGAAAGTCTGGCCGTAAGAGGTCACCAGCGGGTTGCCGCTGAACAGGTTTTCCGGTATTTCCTCCACGCCGGTATTCTGGAACGTGGCGCCAAACGAGGTAATAAGCGAGCAGGACGCGAACAGCGTCGGCGGAATATTTACCAGTGAGGTGCAACCGTAGAACGTCGATCCGGCACCGGACAGCAGAATGTTGTTTTTCAGCAAATCGCCGGGCAATACCGCCAGTGAGGTACAACCCGAGAATGTCAGCGTTAACGAAGTGAGATTGATGCAACCATCAAGCAGGCCGGATGGTAGCGCGATCAGTGCAGTGCAATCCCGGAATGTCGATCCCATGCCTTTCAGGGACACCATGTCGCTGAATAGTTGTTTTGGCAGTCCAGCCAGCGCGGAGCACTTTTCGAACAAGAAATCGACGGCTGTCACTTTGGCGCAACCGGCAAACATATCTCCCGCGAGAGAAACCAGAGAGCGGCAACCTGAAAACGTATAGCCCAGGCTGGTTAACGCGCTACATCCCCGAAATGCGCCGTCCCCCACAGATACCAGCGAAGTACAGTTTACAAAAGCGTATGTGAATGTCGTTACCAGCGCTTTCTCAGCAAAAGCATCAGCATCAATTTTCGTGAGCGATCCACAGTTAGCAAAAGCGTATGAGAAAGTGGTGACTTTCGCGCAGTCAGTAAAAGACGGGAGCGCCGTCAGGCTACTGCACCCATAAAACGTACTGGCAAAGGTCGTCACCTCTACGCAGCCGCTGAAAATATCTTTCGCTACAGTTTCAAGAGAGCGGCAGCTGTAAAATGCAGAGGCGAATGTCTGCGCCTGGCTGCACCCGGCAAATAAACCCGCGCCGACCGTTTTCAGCGAACTGCAATCAGAAAAGACCGTGCCGAAATAGGTCACTTTCGACAGACCAGCAAACAGACCGGCAGGAACAGAAAGAAGCTGCGAACAGCCAGTGAATGCACCGCCAAAATGATTCGCTTCAGAACATGTTTTAAACAGGTTGGCGGGAATTGCCGTCAGTGCCGTGCAATTCTGGAATACGCCGGTGAATGCGCCGCCCGGAACATCCGCAAACATATCAGCAGGCAAGACAAGAAGATTTTTACACGCCCTGAAGCTATAAGAGAATGTCCCTGCTGAACCGCATCCTGTAAATATTCCCGTGCCGATATTTGCAAGCATTGAGCAACCATCAAACGCGTAACTGAAATTCACCGCAGATACACAGCTGTGGAACAGATTATTGCCGATACTGATCAGGCCGGTGCAGCCTGCAAATACCGATGAGAAGTCGATCACATCGGGCTGGTTTGCAAATAGCCCCGATGGAACCTCAGTAAGCGATGTACACCCTCTGAATGCGTCTGAAAAATCCTCTATCTTCATGCGAGAAAACAACGATGCCGGAATACCTGTAAGCGACGAGCAGTTGGTAAAAATATTTTTGCAGTTATTCACGTTTGGCAAATCGTCAAATGCTCCGGGACGAATAGCCATTAATCCGGTGGTATCCAAAGCGAACCCTGAAAGATGACCTCTTTCCCCTGTAACACTAATCAATTCCACAACAGGGTTCAGTTTCGAAGAATAGTTAGATAAACGGCTGCGCAGACAGGCAGTTTCCGTGTTCTTAACCGTGATGGTGTATTCCTTTCCCTGTACTAATTCACGTGTAGGAATAACCCAACCTGAAGCTTCACTGGCGGGATCGAAACGGTAATCCCGGCTGTCAATGCCGTCGCCATAGTCAACCGTGAAACCCTCGTCCATATGAGCAAAGAATATTGGCCTGGTTGCACTGTCGATGCGGGTAATGAACTTCATTACCGCGACCACTTTTATGCTTATCACCGCACTGACGCCATTAGTCGTCGTAACGGTGACCGAACAGGTACCTCGCTTCATGCCCGTAACCAGAATATCGCCGTTTACTATCCGGGCGGTCGCGATTGTTTGATCCGATGTAGTTACCGTAAAGGTTTTATCTTCCGCGTATTCGGGGAGAATTGTCACCGTGACCGTTTCCGCGTCACCAGGGGCCAGATTCAGCTCGTAGCGGGATAAAATCACCTGCAACGGGACAAAGCGTGGCGTGATTTTCTCCGTGGCGTACATGTAACCGGCCGCATATGAGGTTCCCTGAAGTCGGCCAAATACATGAACGGAAAACCAGCTGCGCAGGTTCCTGGCGCGCAGCACCGCCAGTTTCAGATCCTGCTGGTCGTATTCCGTCACCGGCAAATCGTTCTGATAAACGTTCAGGCGAAAGGTATACGGATCCCCTTTCGGATTCTGATTGAACCATTCAACAATATCCGTCCCAAAAGGACTGTCCACCAGGGCATGACGGACGGCGGCGACCGTCCCGCGATGGCGGTGGATATAGTGGGCGCGCTTAATCGCATCGCGTTTCTTTTGTTCTGACCAGTTAATATTCCAGGTATCAACCTGGTATTCCCACGCCAACCACGGCAGAAGCGCCAGCGGGCAGCTGTCAGGATCCTTCACCCAACGGATCAGATATACCGGCAACCTCTCCAGTGCGGCGGCGCTGGCCCTGTCGATGGCCCGCTCCACGGCGGTTGCGTTGGGTGGCAGAATGCTGGCGGGATAATTAGCGGTCATAGTCCATCACCACAAGATTGATTTTCACAGAGGTGCAATGAGGCGCTTCGCCCATCGTCGCAACGACGTCGGCGGCCGGTGAATGCAAATCGACGGTGACAACGCCGTCCTGATGCAAAGCCCCGTCTATGCCCGACCGTGCAGCGGTGGCGTTGATAAGATGCACTGAGGCGGTGTATTCGTTCAGTGCTGCGGTGGCTTTTTCCAGCACCGTGGCGGTGTCCACGCCGTAAGGGACGTAAATGTCAGCAACCACCTGATAATTCACTATCACAGCGGAACGGACGTAATCAGCCACATAATCCGTAATCGGGCGCACGTCTTCCGGGTTTACCGCCGCTAGGACTTTATCGAGCAGCGCCTGCTGGGCGGATCCATCCCCGGTGCGTGACAGCACGTAGAGGAAAACGCGGCCTTCCTGATTATGAGTTTCAGGACCATAGGCGCGCACGTCGAGCACATCCGCATCTGCGCCTCGCGCAAAATAGTGATAGGCATTACGGGCGCCCGCCGTGCTCAGGCGCGCCCATGAGAGCAGCGTGCGGGCGCGCAGCTCTTCGTCGCTTTCGTATACGGCGTCCGCCTCGTCGGTGGCTTCAGTAATCAGCAGACGTTCAGTGTCAAAATTACCCGAGACCTGATCGAGATCCGCCCCCAAGGCGCTGGAAAGCAGCACTGCGCGCACGGCTTCATTGATGCGTTGCAGCAGATGGATCTCGCGATAGGTGAAGGCCTGAGCCAGTGCCGCCATCGGTTCAGATTCCAGCAACAGCGCAGCAGACACAGAAGCCTGAAGTTCCGCAGGCATGGCCGCCACGATAAGCGCCCGGATATCAGCCAGCACCGTTTCAAAATCGGGCACCTCGACGATATCAGGCTGCGGGATCTGAGATAAATCGACGGACGTTTGCACACTAGCTCCTTAACCTGATGGTGTTGCTGGTTTCTGTCATGGTTTCCGTGATGGTCCCGCTCAGCTCGGCGGTCACTTCGCCTGTTTCTGAAAACACCACGTTGACGGTGGTCAGGCTGATCCGCGGCTCCCACTGCGCCAGCGCGATAGCGGCGGCGCCCATCAGCTGCATGCGGGTGACGGCGTTCTGCGGCGCATCGAGCAAATCAGGGATCGCGCTGCCAAACTCCCGGCGCATCACACGCGAGCCTGTTGGCGTGGTGAGGATTTTTGTCACGGACTGCCAGAGCTGATCGTGATCGGTCAGCGCGCCGGTGCCTTCCGGGTTCATCCCGGTGTAACTGGCTGTCATCGCGTGCCCTCCGTCCAGCTTCCGCCGGTCTGAACCCTGCCATGACCGTGGCTGTCAACCTGGACACCGTTGGACGTTAACGCACCGTTGCTGTGAGTCACATCACCGGCCATCGTGCCGCCGTGGGTCAGTTCGAAAGTGCGTGTTTTGAGGTGGTTTGTGCATTCCACCTCCGGTGTGTCCAGCGTGACGCGGGTCTCTGCCTTGATATGCGCGGTTTTAATACCGGTCACGGACAGTGCTCCAGCATCGGCGGCGTCGTAATGCAGGCGCGCGCCATCCGGTGCGGTGATGCTGATTTCCAGCAGGTTGCTGCCCGTTGGCGGATTATCTGCGCTGTATGCAGAGCCAATCACAAACGCGTTTTCAGGGTTGCCGCCCGGACAACCGATCCAGACTTGCTCCCCTATCGAGGGCGGCAGCCAGATGCTGAATGCCCCTGCGCGGGTGACGTTCCAGCGGATCCAGGTGGTCAGCAACCTGCCGGAGCGAACGCGCACCGCTTTCTTGTCGGCGCTGATTTGTTCCACGACGCCCAGGCGCAGAATGTTTTCCAGCAGGCGCATCAGCTCAGCATTCATGACGCACCGCCCAGACTGCTGATAACGGCGTTTTCCGTAGCGCTCAGGTCTGCCGGAGTTATGCCCAGTAGTTCACGCGCCGGGTACTGCGCGTAAGCGCCCGGACCAACCTCGTCTTTGAGGCCGTACTGGTGAATACGGGCAATGCGCGCAGCGATGCCGTCAAATCCTACGGTGACGCCGCCCGCGTCCGGCCTGAGCTTCATAAAACGCAGGGTGCGCAGGCGGGTAAACATCGGTGCTTTTTTTGTCTCTGAATGCGTAGCTGATTGCGTTTTGATTTCCAGATACCGCTCGATATCGGCCCGGTAGAAGGTGCGGATATCCCGGCGCTTCTCGTCAAAACCCGTGATTGTCCGGCCATATTTACCGCGCCCGCCGCGCCAGTTTTTCAGCGCCCGCACCTCGTTATTCCAGAAGAACTTGATCCCCTGCTGGGTGCGGTAAACCTTACGGCGGCGCACGGCATAGCCGCTGCCGTCCGGGTTTTTCTGTGACGCGATGCGACGCTGCTGACTACGGCGCACTGCCAGGCCAATTTTGCGCGCGGTACGGGTGCGTCCCGCCGGGCTGACGCCGTCGAGAATGTCCTGAAAGACCTGATCCAGCTCTCTGAACATGCGATCGCTCACGTTCCGGCCTCCTGAAGCATGCCTTCAAATACCAGCCCCCAGCCTGCGGCGTGGGGTGCCAGCACGCGCGGGCGCGGCTCTGGCAAATGCTCGGCATACGGCACACCGTTTTCATCCAGTTGTACCAGTACCCGCTGACGCACCGGCAACTCAAACATCAGATCGGCGGTGTCATCGTTGTTAATCAGTGTGGTGAATTTAATCTGCTGGTTTTTATCGGGGTTCAGCAGCAGATCGGGCTGATTAAACCAGAGCCAGGCCATCAGCGGCAGAGTGAAGTCGTCAATGCTCCCTGCGTAGTTCATGACGAACAGCACCAGAGAATAGCGATACATGAACGACGGCGTTTCACCGGTAGTTTCAATGCCACCCTCTTCAACAAACACCGTCCAGGCTTCCGGGTTCGCCCGGCACCAGGTATTTGCTTTCTCTATGGCGGCGCGGAGTGTGTTTATCTTCAGCATTTATGGCTCCTTTCGGGTGTTCTGGCGCAGACTGTCCCACTGGCGGATCGCCGCTTTGTCAGCATTGCAGGCATCAAGCGCATCCATCAGCCTGTCGCTGAATATCGCCACCGCGCCCCAAGTCACTGGCTTATCCAGCGCCGGGCGTGGCGTCTCTTCGGTCAGGCTCTCCGGGACGGGTTCACGGACCAGTTGAATGATCGGCGCGGGCGGTGCGTTTTTGCAGGCTGCGGCTAACAGCGTCAGGCACAGGAGTAACAGCGCACGTGTCACCATTGAACGCGGTCTGCATTGCTTCACGTCGTCGCTCCCCTTCTGCATTACGCTGTTGCTCACGGACTTTTACCTCTGCCAGTAACTTATGGGTTTGTATGGCGGTCGCCTTCACTTCCTGAATAACCTGGTCGTAACCGGTCGCCGTTTCGGTCAGCAACTTGTTGCGGGTCCTGGCCTCGCTCAGCTGGTCGGTCTGCCACCAGACAGCAGCCAGAAGGACAAGCATCACAATCACACTGCCCGCCCTCATGACGGCGTACTCAGGCCCAGCAGGCACCAGGCTTTAAAATCATTGCGCCGGTTAACCAGGCCGGCGGAGCGCTTACCGCCCACATTGACGAAATCAGTCAGCCTGTTGCACATCTGCGGCCATTGTCTGGCCTGGGCATGCTTCCAGATCGTGGTCCTCTGCTTGCGTCCGTTTTTATCGGTGAACCACATCAGCCCGGTGCAGCCCAGATTCAGGGCGGCATCAGTCATGGCCTCAAAGGTGAGCTGAGGCATGTCGGCGCCGTGAAAATTGTTATTAATACAGTTTTCTGCCCGTTGCAGATCATTGATCCAGCGTCGCGCTATTTCCTGGTTGCTGTATTCGCGGTTTTCCACGCCGCCCGTGGAGCCGATACCAATGGTCAGAGCACCCGCCGTGCAGTAATAAGGCGTGCTGCGGCAGTCTTCCCAACCTGCAATTTTCTGCTGCCCTTCTTTCGACGTTCTGACGCTCCCGGGCGCCAGCGAAATGCCCAGAGCCACAATCACCGCAATCGAACATTTTTTGATGATGTTCTTCATGCAGGTTTGTCTCCGTGCAGTTGCTCCAGCAACTGCCGCTCGCGGTCCGACAGATTGCGAGTTTCCGCCTGGCGGAGAATCAGCTCGATCAAATCGTTACGGCGCTGGCTGGCCTGCTCAATGCGGCGGCGGTGAATCGCCAGCCGGACGGCGGAAACAATCCCCAGAAGAAGTCCAGCCAGCGCCAGCTTTTCGCTGACGGTCATCACGCCCACGCCGGTCACCAGGGCGGATGTTGCAAACGCAAAATATTCGTTAATACGATCCAGAGTCATTCCCATAACTGGACGGTTACCCGTTCCACCTCGCTGGTTATCACGGGCATTTCGATCTCCTGCCCGGCATT
The DNA here is from genome assembly GCF_040061975.1 of Klebsiella sp. GG_Kp146. Taxonomy (NCBI): domain Bacteria; kingdom Pseudomonadati; phylum Pseudomonadota; class Gammaproteobacteria; order Enterobacterales; family Enterobacteriaceae; genus Klebsiella; species Klebsiella sp. GG_Kp146. Next base: position 135,482 of record NZ_JBEAHA010000014.1, on the reverse strand, counting down.
CAAAAATATCTGGTTGCTCAGTCCCGGATTGGCTTCGAGCACCTTCTCCGTGACACCTGCGGTTTTGCCGTAATGACGCCAGCAGAGCTGATCAACCGTGTCGTTTTGCAACGCCCTGACTTTCATCAGAACAGCTCCGCATAGATACGGGCTTCTTCCCGAATGTCAGCGATACTCCAGCGTCCGTCCCGCCAGAGATCATCTATTTGCCTGTCCAGGGCTTCGGCGTCTTTGTCACCTTTTGGCGTGGTGCCAACATCCCTGTAACCCTCCAGAACACTGGCGCGCGTGAAGGAGTAGACCGCACGCCGGAAGCGGTAAACTTTTGCGCTTTCGCCGTTAATCTGCTCGACAGGTTCACCGACAGAAGTCAGCAGCACAGAGGCCAGAGATTCCGCACCTTCCGCTTCCCTTTGCTTGCGCCAGTCCTTCAATTGATCCGCGACATGCAGCGCGGCCTCCGTTGCCATATGCATTAATCGGGATGTTGTAATGTCACCGGCGATGCGGGCAGCCAGGCGCAGATCGTGGAGTTTTACCGTCGGCCAGAAAGTGCCGATGGCAATCTGTGCGCCGCCGTCGTCCACGTCTGTCACATCACTTTCAGCAGGTCTGACGGGGCGCTGTGCGATAAAACTCATCGTCGTTTCTCCGGTAGGTCAGGCGGTGGGCGTCCGGTAAAAAGACCGCATTACGGGCAGATCGCCGGGCGCGCCGCCTGTGGCGCGGGGCCAGTTCATTACGCTCAGGCGTTTACTTTGTGGCGGTTTTCGTTGTCTTTTTTGCCGCCGTTTTGCGGGTGGCTTTTTGAGTGCCGGCCGCCGTTTTCGTCTGCTTGCGCGTTCGTGTTGCTTTTTCTGTTGCGGGTGTTTCGGTTGCTGCTGTATCGCTGGATGAAGTCTCATCTTCCGCATCACCACTTGCCGCGCTGGTCTGCGGCGCCTTTTTCAAAGCGCTGACCAGAGAAGCGATCTCCCGTTTCACACCGGCACCCGGGTTCAGGCTCATGGCTTCCCGGAAGAGTTTCAGCGCTTCGCCTTTGGTTTCCGCGTCTTCCGTGTCGCGACGGCAAAACGCCCTCACCTTGCACAGCTTCGCGCGGACCTCATCCGGCATATCACTGTCAGCCACAATTTCGGCCAGCTCGTCCAGCATGGGGATATAGCCTGACAAATCGGCTCCGGCGTCCGTGGTGGCGAGGTTCAGAATGGGATTGCAGATTTCCTCGGCCAGTACCGTGGGTGCCGGGCGGCGATAGTTGTCATCCGGCATGCTCAGGCCATGCTTAACGACATAGCGCCCGATACGCAGCGCCAGCGCATAGTCGGAGCAGTCCACCGCCCACACCATCAGCGTGGTGATGACCGGATCCGCGCGCCCGCTGTCGCCCTCGATCGTGCCGTCAATCCATCCCTGAAACTCAGGAAGGATGCTGGCCTTTACAGCGGCCTTCGCCTGGCGGGACTGGATTTGGCTTAGCGAAGATTTATGCATATGCAGGCGAAAGAGGATCTGCTCATGCGCGGTGCGCGTCTCCGCGTCACGCTCATCACTGATGCCCCGCCTCTCTGCCATGACCTTCTGAAAGTGTCTTTGTGCCGGTGTCAGCATGGGTTCATTCTCCTGGGCGGGCTTGCTGCCCGCCATGTGATGGGGATTATCAGGCGAATGTCACGCCGTCGATCATGGCAATCATGCCGTACTCTTCAATGACATAGTCATCATTGCTGGACTGGTAAGTCGCCACGCGGTTGTATTGCGGCTCTTCCCGGATAGAGCGACGCAGGGAGCCTTTCTGGTAGTACACAGAGAGGTTTTTCAGGTTGGTGATGAGCACGACATCTTCAGGAATGCCCGGGACAAAGACCGTCGGCAGGCCGCCGATCTTTTCCTGGCTGACAATGAGCTGCGCGGCCAGTAGTTCGGTATTCGGATTGGTCTGGCTGAGCGCGTTCACTTTCGGCAGGTTCACTTTCAGCAGCAGATCGGACGAGAGCACAGTCACCAGACCGGGAGCGCGGCGGAACCAGGGATCCATAAGGCTGTGGCGTGCATCGAGCACGGCGGCATCAATATTGCCGTAGGTGCCTGACGCAATTACCGCGTTATTCTCATCACGGGAAGTCAGCGTGATACCTGGCATAATGCGCTGCGGCGCCTCATTGCGGATCTTTTGCAGCCAGCCAACGCCGCAATCCTGCAATAACGGATAGGTCGTGCGGTCGGAGTTTTCAGAGTAATGCGTGCCATTAAAGCCAATCATCTGGCGATCCAGCCCCAGCTGACGGGCCATCGCATTACTGATTAATGACTGAAATTCAGGGTGACCGGCCCACGCGTCCAGCTCCGCATACGAAAGCGCATAGTCATAGTTGGTTTTGCGGCAGTGGTAGTTCTGCGGCTCTTTGTTATGGTTCGGTGCAGGGTTACGGCGGTTGGTGCCGTCCGAGCTGTTATTGGTGCTCGCCATCGGTCCCTTACTGCCAATTTTTACTTTCTGCCCTTCCTGCTCTTTAACCCCAAAGTGGTTAACCAGCTTCATGAAGTCATCCGACTCCATGGCGGCCTGTTCCAGTTTTTGCTGGATAGTCGGATCGACGCTGAAACGATTGGCAACGGCTGAGGGTGAGACACCGTTCAGATGTGCCTGGCGCACAATGTACTTATCAAATAGTTCGCGGGTCTGGTTTTCCATAGTTACCTCTTAGAAGTCTGCAAGCTGCGCGCTGCTGTTGCCAGTTGCCGCCGGTCGTGCGCTGTAATTTTCTGCGGGCTGGAGCTGAAGCTGACCGCGCAGCTCGTTAAGTTCGCTGGTCAGTTGCTGAATGGTGGCTTTATCCTGTTGGCGGTCCTGTTCCAGGACACTGAACCGGTCAATCTGGTCTGCCTGAGATTGAGCAACGGCTTCAACAACCTGATGCAACTGACTGAACCGCTGATCGTCGGTTTTCTGGCCTTTACCAAGGATGCCCATCACGCGGTTGAACCAGTTGACGCCCTCCTCGCTGCGATGAGCGGCCAGTTCGATCACTTCAGCTTCAAGCGCATCAGAGAACAGCGGCGCCTCGATCTGCTGGTTATTGAAGGCCATCACCTGCGCGCGCTGCTGCGCGGCAAATTTAAGGCGCTCAGTCCCCAGACTTGCCGGGGTGTCCGTCATCGCCAGGCCGACCACATACGCCTTACCGTTAAGGGCAAACTGCGGATGCAGCTCAATACTGGAATAGATTTTTTTTCCTTCATCGGTGAGCTGCTTCATTCGTGCCGAAGCGTCGATCTCGGCATAGAGCGCCGTACGACCGGCCAGCGGCCCTTCGGTGATATCCTCCGCGCTTAAAGCAACAACATCACCCATGGCGCCAAAATTGCTGTCAGGAAGCATGGAGAGATAGTGCTCCACGTTCACGCGGGCGCCGTAAACGGCCGGGTTGTAGCTCGCCGCCGCATCGCGGAGGTGCTGCGGCTGGATCTCGCGCCCGTCAACGGTGGCGCCGGAAACCGCAACGCGAAACTTTTTGCGGGCGGGTTTAGTCGTGCTGGCCATGTCGTTTTATCCTGTTGATTTATGTCAGTCGCTGCATCATCGCAGAGCCTGAAAGCCCGGCGCCACGCGGTTTTGTTGTCGGAGAACGGCCAGACCTGAAAGCCCGAGCCGCGGGGATCGCGCGCAGGTAATCTCCCTGCTCAAAAGGGGGAAGTGATGATTCAGGATGCGTTTATTCGATTAAGGGCAAAACAGCTCTACTGGCAGGGTTACCCGCCCGCCGAAATTTCGCGACTCATGGGCATCAACTCAAACACGGTTTATTCGTGGAAAAAGCGCGACGCATGGGATGACACAACGCCCATCAAACGGGTGACGCAATCCATTGATACCCGTCTCTGCCAGCTGAGCGCGAAAGACAATAAAACCAGTGGCGATTTCAAAGAGATTGATCTGTTAACCCGGCAGTTGAAAAAGCTGGATACCGGGCAGGCCTCCACTACCACAGGCGCTAAAAAAACCAGTCGACGCAAGAAGAAAAATCACTTCTCCGAGGAGCAGATCGAGGCGTTGCGCTTAAAAATTCTCGACTCTCTCGCATGGCACCAGCGCGGCTGGTACGAACAGCGCGATCAGCGTAACCGGATGATCCTCAAATCGCGGCAGATTGGCGCTACCTGGTACTTTGCACGCGAGGCGTTGCTGGGCGCACTGAGAACGGACGTTAAGCACGACTACCAGCGCAACCAAATCTTTCTGTCAGCATCACGAAAGCAAGCGCTACAGTTCCGCAACTTCATCCGCAAAGCGGCTGAAGAGGTGGACGTCGAACTTAAAGGCGGCGAGCAAATCACGCTGTCAAACGGCGCGGAGCTGCATTTTCTCGGGACATCAGCTGCGACCGCGCAGTCCTACACGGGGCACCTGCGATTTGATGAGTTTTTCTGGACCGGTAACTTTATCAATCTGCGTAAGGTTGCCGGCGCTATGGCAACGCTCAAAGGCTTAACGCGTACGTACTTCTCCACGCCATCCAGCGAAAGCCATGAAGCCTATCAGTTCTGGACCGGCGATCGGTGGAATGCGAAACGGCCTAAAGCGCAGCGCGTTGATTTCGATGTGTCCTGGAAGAAAACGCGTAGCGGCGTGCTTTACCCGGACAAAACGTGGCGGCAGATCGTCACTATTCAGGACGCTATCAACAATGGCTGGGACTACACCGACATTGATGAAATCCGGGACGAAAACAGCCCTGATGAATTTGAAAACCTGTACATGTGCGAGTTCGTCAAAGACGGCGAAAGCGCGTTCAATCTTAGCCAGTTACTGGGGTGCGGCGCTGACGGGTATGACGATTGGCCCGACTGGAAACCGTTCGCCAGTCGCCCTATGGGGCAACGTGAGGTGTGGCTGGGCTACGACGCCAACGGCGGCAGCGGCAATGGTGATGCCGGTGCTCTATCCGTGACGGTCCCTCCCCTTGTGGCCGGCGGCCGGTTTCGCACGGTTGAATTGAAGCAACTGCGAGGACTTGAGTTTGAGCAGCAGGCGGCGGTCATCAAAGAGGCAGCCGAGCGCTACAACGTCACTCACATCGCCATTGACGGGCAAGGCGTCGGGGAGGCGGTCTGGCAGATTGTTAAAAACTGGTTCCCGGCGGCTATTTGCTACCAGATGAGCCTCTCTTCCAAGCGCGCCCTAGTCCTCAAAATGTTGCAGGTTATACGCGCCGGCCGCTGGGAATATGACCGCAGCGAGCAGGGTCTGGTCAGAGCCTTCAACGCTGTTCGCAAAGTTGTTACGCCCGGCGGTTTCATCACTTACGAAACTGACCGATCGCGCGGCGTAAGCCATGGCGATATGGCGTGGGCAACCATGCTTTCGATTATCAATGAACCGTTGGGCCAGGAAAGTGGCGGCGGTGGTTTCGCAATGGGATGGTAACTGTGAAAAAGAAATACGGTAAAAAGCCGATAGCCAGCACAGCCGGTTCTGACATTGCGGAGTCACTGAAGGCCGATCCCGCGTTGACAGCGTTCAGCTTTGATGGCCCTTATCCCGTGCGTGATATGGCCGATTTGCTGGACAATCTCTATTGCCTGGACAACGGGCGATACTATGAGACGCCAGTGGATTTTTACGGGCTGGCTAAAGCTCCACGTCAGAGCGCCTGGCATGAGTCGGCGTTGTATTTCAAACGAAATGTGCTCACCGGCTGCTTTATCCCGCACAAGCTGCTCAATCGCCAGACCTTTTCCGCGTTTGCGCTGGACTGGTTCACGTTTGGCAATGCCTATCTCGAATTGCCGCGTAATCGCCTGGGCGGCCCGCTACCCTTCAAACACTCTCTGGCGAAGTACACCCGGCGTGGGAGCACAGATCTCGATCAGTACTGGTTTATCCGGCGCTGGAAAGAAGAGCACACGTTCAAATCAGGAACGGTTTGTCACGTTCTGAACCCTGATATTAATCAGGAGGTCTACGGTATGCCGGAATATATGGCAGCACTGCTGGCCGCCAGCCTGGCCCACTCCGCTGACATGTTCCGTAAGTTGTACTACGACAACGGATCGCATGCTGGATGTATTGTCTATATTGGCGCTGGACAGGTTGATGATAAAAGCATGAAGGCAGTCAAAGAGACGTTGACCGGTGCGCGTGGGAAAGGCGCATTTAAAAACCTGCTGCTGCATGCGCCAGGCGGCGGCAAAGACGGCGTGCAAATCCTCCCCTTCCAGCAGATCACGGCGAAAGATGAGTTTATCAACATTAAGAACGCCACCCGGGACGACATACTCGCAGCGCACCGTATCCCGCCGCAGCTGATGGGCGCCATGCCAGAGGGAAACGGATCATTTGGGGATATCGAGAAAGCCGCCCGGGTCTACGCTATCAACGAGCTGACGCCCGTAATGGAGGCGCTGAAGGTGGTGAACGAGTGGATCGGAGAAGAAGTGATCCGCTTTAACCCTTACGCGTTGCTTACCCCTGAGAAATAACCGCCAGAAAATTCAGTTTCTTTAAACAATATCAGCCATTTATAACAGGCCAGTGTTTTCGCTGGCCTCATCTTTTCTACTGAAAAAAATCCCGCATCAGCGCCCCTCTGCGCGTCGCTGCTTTTTCCCTGCACAAGGCATGCCTCCAACCAAAACGACCGCTCACCGTGACGCAGAAACCGTGAAATTGCGTATTCTGCCGCCTTCCCTGCCCTGACCCATTTGCGGGGGCTTGCCCCCCGTCACCTGCGCGCAGCAATCCTCTCATTTTTCGTGCATGTATAAAGTCAACTATTGGACTCGCAAATCTAGCTCTAAAGGGAAAAAGTACATTAATAAAATTGTGCAAAATTGCGCAAAATTGTGCACACTTACAATATCTTCACCTTAAAAAACCAATAACTCTTAGGGGGTCAGATGTATTACGCAGAAACTAAAGAACAATTTGAAAATGGTTTCCATCCGGAGTCTGATATATTCAAAAGAAAGCCTCTTTTTGATTTAATTATGAATTTTATCAATAACTCCCCTGAAAGGGGGTTAGTTTTAGCTCTAGATGATAAATGGGGTAATGGAAAAACATCATTCCTTAAAATGATGACTTCTGAAATAAAAAACTGCGATGATTATAATGTTAATGTGATTTACTATGATGCATTTGAAAATGATTATCACACAGACCCTTTCGTTTCGTTAACAGCTGAGATTTATCAGAGTCTGAATGAGAAAAAAAGCAAACTTGAGAATATACAAAACTCTCTAGTTGAAACGGGTAAAAAAGTTGGCGCGAGCTTATTAAAGGGCGGAGTGAATTATGCCATCAATTCTTTTACTGGAGGATTGTTAAATGGAAGTATCCTTGAGCCTGCGAAGGAAGCCATTTCAAATGCAGTCAATGATCCCATTGAGAAGTATATTGAAGATAAAATAATATCAGGTAAAAAAGAAAAAACAGATATAATTAACTTTAAAAAAACATTAGAATCTATTTACAATGAAAACAATATGAAAACAGTATTTATTATAGATGAACTCGACAGAGCTCGACCTGATTATTCATTGGATTTACTTGAAAAAATAAAACATCTATTCTCAGTTGAAGGTTTTGTATTTGTATTATCCGTCAATAGAGAACAGTTTGAAAAAAGCATAGTACAACGATATGGCAACATCGATTCAAGAACATATCTCAACAAATTTGTTAACTATTGGTTCAACCTCCCAAAAATAAACTCACTATCTGGAGATGTCGGCTCCGGATACTTATCTTCAACGACAATGACTCACATATTAAATCTTGACAAAAATATTAAATTTCTATCACGCAATGGAGAAATCATAAATACACTGTCATTTCTAATCGACATAAATGAATATTCATTAAGAGAAGCAGAAAGATGCTATACATTATTATGCGCCATTGACAACAAAGAGGCATTGAATAATTTCAGCAGTAGCACCTATCATTCTCTCATTGCCTTCATTGCATTTCTGAAAGTTGTAAACCCTGACTTACTACTTGATATCACACATAAAAGAAAGTCTAAAGAGGATATCTTAAAGACATTAAACCCCAAAAATATAGACGCCGAGAAATTCTCATTTAATTTATACCCTATAATTCACCTACTGAACTATCATTACGCCTCAGATAAGGAACTGGAGGAGGCAAGAGTAAATAAAATATACTCTGACATTGAACTGTTCAGGTTTGGAACTAAGAAAAGAGATGTTTTTGCTGATATGAATCAGATTATAGAAAACTTTCATATTGGAAGATAAAGCTATAAACCTCGCAGAAAATACTGTGAGGTTTATATTTGGCTGTTGCTATTTAAAGATGATTCATTATATTATTTATTTTCAAATCATCGTTTAAAATCCATACAGCCATAAATCACTAGATTTAACTTTAACCGAAAACCTAACAGCCACACAATAACACCCTAAGCCGACTAATATAGTTTCATGCTGGCTCTTCACCTTCATCTAACTGTTCATCATGTATTTTCATCTGTTCTAAAATCGCTTCGCCAACTTTTATCTCCTTAATAAGCTCAGCAAGGGAATTCTCGAGTTCAGATTTATTCGAGCACACAAACTTACTTCCGTTATATTTAATTATGCATGGGTATCCATTTGCACCTTTTTCCCATTGAGCGACTTCAATGCCGTTTCTTCCTTTATGATTAAATATAGCCAATGCTTCATAGGTTGCCTTCTTACCTTGGGAGGCCATCATCATTTCAGCTACTGACATAGTGGCTCGTTCAATAAGATTGATAGGTTCCTTTTGAAAATCCCCAATGCCAAAACTTGCCTTACTCTGGCTAATCTCCTGAACTTGATTACTTAAAGCTTCCAATACTGAAGATATTTCCATTTTATTAATAGCTGCTTGTTTAGCGGCTGCAATACCTGATAGTATTGATTCTTTATAATCTTTCATGTTACCCCCTTTCAATCATAGAAATAATTGGTAAGTGATCAAATTTTGACTTAGAACTATAAATAAACCTAATAAACTCTTCATCATAAAAAACTTGTGTCATTGATTCATTTAAATACCAGCCACCTCCATTAACAAAACTGGATGAAAATAGTATTTGATCAACCGTTTTCCATTTATTAGACTGATCTCCTTTATAATAATAAGTACCACATCCCTGGTAATCCAAAGCATTAGGGTGTAGGTAGCTATGTATCATATGTCTCCAAAATGGATTATATAGAAGACCTGGTGTTTTCTTAACAAGATTTATATCCCTTGATGCAAATAATGCATCGGTCAAACATTCATTGAATGGCTCATCATTGAAGTCCCCTAGTACTATGACATTACTAACCTCACGAACTTCAATACTTGACATAATAGCATCCCGCAATAATGATCCTAACAGGATTTTTTGGGGAGAGTCTGCATGTTCATAAAGCCTACTAGACCAATGAACCAAGTATAAAGTTAATGGCTCTAGGGTATCACTTATTAGAAAGTTAACTTCCTGTCCGGCATATAAAGTTTTTGACACTTGATTTTTACTAATGACATTTGAGCTTATAAACTTCAATACATTTGTTTTATATATAATGCAAAGATCAAATTTCTTTTTACCTTGCTGAACGGTTCCATCATACAAGGAATAGTCAGAAGCAGGAAAAAAACTTGTCAAGAAATCAATATCTCCCTGCGACACTTCACATAAACAAATTACATCTACAGATCGCTGATTAATCAACTTGATTAAAGTTAGGCACACATAAGCCTTGTGTTCCTCACTAGCTTTATTTTCCTTTGAATGTGGGGAAAGGCTTGTGTTCCACCATGCAAAGGTGATTTTTTTCTTACTATTCACTTCCATTATGCCATATCCCCAGACGCAAATAGAAATACTGATCTCTCATCACATTACTTTAAGAAGGTTGCCAATAAACGTCAACAATAACACATGGATAAATGCACTTAAATTACCCTCTCATCCTTTACGTTTTATCGTATTCTGCCAATGACTGAGTAATCCCCATACAGCTACGTACTCACTAGTTGGTTTGTCTTTATCGCCTGCACGCCACACGGTCACCTCTCTCAATATGCCATTTTCCACAGCAAGCATACCATCACTATGACGAAGGCGGGCACCGCTAGCGATTGATCGCACTACGCATTCACTAACAAAGAACCGGCAGCTACACAACTGCGCACCAATGCTGGCAAGGCCTTCTTCAGTGATGCCTTCTTTATTTGTCGCTTTTTTCTGCTGTACGTGCCGCAATACCACCTTGACCGTTTTATTCTGATATTCAGCAACTGCGGCGGCATAGTTTTCAGCCCGCTGTTTCGCTTCAAGCTGAAGCTGCTCACGCCAGCGCTGATCTGCTTCTTCCTGTGTCATACTCATGTCTTTACAAGCGGCGACCTTTGGCCCCCAGGATAACGCGGAGCTGTCATAAATCGACGTGCGCAACACTCGAACGGCGCACGCAAATGCTTGATCTGAACTTTCGCGGGGCGCTTTCCTCAACCTGTCGGTGATCTCCTGCCTTTGCTCGCGTGAATATCGTCTTAAATCTTCGATATTCCGCGGAAGTTCTGTCCTTTCTGACGATGTTTTTTCTTTCATTTCTGCGCTCACCGTACAGTTATTGACAGAACTCCCAGGTACTTAACTTCAGAGTAATAGAATGGCTGTTCTTTAAAAGCTAATAAGTTACGTTTAGCTTTAAGATGCCTGCGTGTGATTTTAAATTTATCAATACATACGCTAGCATTAGTCTGCTAGCGTATTACTTTCATTTAGAGATGTTATTATAATGCACTAAACAATCTCGCACAGCATTTAGTACTGGTAAGAAACCTGAAAAATTAATATTTTTTTCATTAACTTTAATAACCTTCAATGAGAAGTCATTTTTTCCATAGTGCGTGCTTTTATTATAATTATTAGACTTATCAAATGACCGACCATCAATAACAGTACTTAATACAGAACTATCAAAAAGATCCTCCATACATGAGTCCCTATCTCCAGGAAGGAGCGGCGTCAGTACAATATATAAATTATGTATAATATGGGTGAAGCTATTTTTTTTAATAGAGTCCTCAGTTACACCTAAGGATTTAGCTATTTTTCGAACAATGGTTCTAGTTCCACTGTCGTTATCCAAAATCATAATGACTGGATACAAAGGGGTATGATTAAATCGCTTATATTGTTCTGGATAACGAGTGATAAATTTCTCAAATTCAGCCGCCCCCCCTGATATATCGAGAAAATAACTTGTTCTTGTACTTTCCCTAAAAAAATTAAGCGAATAATTTATATTGCCTGTAGCATTGTTTTTTTTCACTAATGTAGGATAAGTTAAAAAAAGTGATCTTAAAGCACATTTAAGATAGACTCTATCTGTTTTACCTTCGACAAGTATGGTAGGCACATGTAATCCATGAAAATATTTATAATATAAAAACTTACTCAGTGTTTTTTCTCTACGATTAAGTTTTCCTTCATAGTTCAAACCATAATTAAAAGATTGATACTTTTGAGGTTGTTTGTTAGCTAGTTTTAATTTATTGTTGTACTTATCTATGCTATCGATAAAGGACATCATGCCTTCTAATTGGTTTAAAGTCCCTTTTTGCGGTTTTGCATTTTCCTTTATAATAGCAAATGATTGATCCTTGTATAAGGTATGAGCCATAGCTCTTACTTTTTTGTAATATCTATTGTCGACATTAACTTTTTTATTAACAGTTAGCCCAGTAACTTCTTGCCGGGAAGTTGAATAAAGCAACCTTGTTTTTCTATGATTTATTCTAAAACCTGCACGTTCAATTTCTTTAAGTAACACAGCCCCGACATTCACAACATCATTATCAATTACCAGTTCTTGGGGAAACTCTTTTTTATTTGTGGAAAAGGTAATATCATCAGCATATCGAGAATATTGACATCCATTTTTCTGAGCTAACTTGCTTAATCTTATATCAAGAATAGTGCATATCAAATTGCTGATTATTGGAGAGCAAGGGCTTCCTTGTGGAAGGCTGTTATTAAAACATGCAATTTGCGCTATAGTTGTGGCAATTAATGGTGATAATTTAAAATCATTGTTCGCAATAAAAAAACCACGAACTCGGCCAAAGTTTATTGACTCGAAAAAATTTTCCAAATCAATATTCAACAATATCCTTTTATTTCGATGTCTGGTTGCATTTGTAACAATGGTTTTATTTTTTTCAAAACCATGTGATAATACAGGATTTATTTTCCTTTCAAAATGTATATTCGCCTGACATTCGTAAAGAAGTTCTGCTAAACGCTTTTGAATATCTTTGAGTTTAGATGAAGGAGATGATATTAGCCTAAAGCTTCCATCTTTTTTTGGTATTCGAAACTGGCTGTATTGTGTGTTAACTCCATTTCTATACAGGATGTTGGTTAAGAAATGAGCTTTTAAATTTAATAAAGCAGCTAATTCTTGCCGGGTGGTGATAAGCCTTAACCGCTCAATAGTAGTTGGAGCAACCATATTTACATTCCCTGCTGTGATAGAATTACACATAGGGGCACTCTTACGCAAAGCATAGAGTTATACGAAACGATGAAACAAGGATGTCAGAAGGCGAGTCCCTCTCACATTTAGATCACAGGCTGCGATACCACAACCTACAAATCTGCCCCTATGTGCAAGATTAAGTTATCAAACTGATGGCATTATGTAAATCGTGTAATTACTCATTTTCGAGAAACTATTAATTTCAATGAATAGGGTCAAAAATCCAGAATTTTAATTAGCTTTTTAGAACAAATAAAAAACAAAGAATTTCAATACGTTGCATGGAAACGATGTTTTTTCACCTGTTATAGAAAGTAGTTCGTAATTTCCGTCATAACAGCTCAGTAGAGATTGAGAAAGTGACCTCCGGCGTACAAAAAATGTTCAGCATCAGTTTCATCTGAACTTAATCTCCCAAGGAGGTAAAGGTCGCTTAATCAACACGTCATAGGTCATTTATCAAACCGCTTTGAGTGACTCAATGGCATTCCCTTGGCTCTACATGCTTCATGAAGACGCCTAGTAATGGCTTTTCTTTCTTTAAGCGATAATTTATTTATATCCAGCTGTCCCGATTCTTCTTCTAGATCCTGCGACTCCAATCGTTGAGGATTATTCAATACTCTTTTGCCTCCCTTTTTGGGGGGCTGGGGATAGTTATTGCCACGAGTCCAAGGGGCGACGGGGTCGCCCTGGGCGGCGCTTTCAGCGCCTGGGTTAGCGGAAGCCTTCTTCACCATCTTCCAGGTATGGACATGCGTGCATATTTTGTTTTCTTTACCGGTGATTGGCGACCAAATGCCATAAATACGAATCCCGTGATCGCCATAGGTTCCTGGTTCGACTGTCGGCTCGTAGGCGGTATGAATGAGGTAATTTTTGCGGGGAACAAGTACACCGCCCTGCTTCATAATGTAAGTGGCAAAACAGCCAACATCAGCAGCAGCAAGCACAGCGTCCAGTTTTGGATCCATAAGTACCGGAGCACCCGGTTTGCTGGTTTTCATTGCACGAGTTGCCTGCGATGCGAACAATCGTAACTCGCGGTACGCCTGGCGGCCTGGAATCCCAAAAAAACGAAATTGTTGAACACGGTGCAACGATGCCCACGCAGTGACGTGCTCGGCACTATCACGTAGTGATTTACCCGTCTCCTTGCTGACGGTGTCACCCAGCCCACGCCCATCGATGTTTTTACTAACGTACTTTGCAATATAACTGGCCGGAGTCCCCTTTCGCGGGTCTATCAGCTTTGACTTGAAACGAGCGCCAGTGTTATTGCCAAGTTCGGCGCGATCTTCTCGGATAGCGAAACGACGCAGCAGCTCTGTGATTGCACGTCGATGTTTTTTGCGCATAAAACACAATAAATGCCAGTGCACAGTGCCATCGTGATGTGGTTCGGCTACGCGGACGCCGTACCAGCGCAGCTCCTTTTTGTGCATTGCCTTACGGAATGCCGCAAACGTATCAACCAGATAGTCGCTGCTTTTCCTAACTGTCGAATGATCCCATGTAGGGTTTGGCTTCCCGTTCATCAGTGTGGCGTGGTACTTAGAAGGACAGGTGATGGTATAGAACATGGCGCAGTCGCCACGCATTTCAGCTATCAATTCCAGGCCTTTGACACAGGCCATCATCTCATTACGACGGTGCGCTGGATTGCTGGCACTTGCAAGCACCACATCCTCCATGCTGAGCGTGTCGCCATCTTCGTTAATCAGATCATGGTTGCGGAAAAAATCCATCGCCTTACGGCGTTGTTCCCGCTTCTGCAACAGAATGTCATGGCTGACATAAGGTGATGCGTGCCGATGAACAAGGCACGCTGCCCGGAGCAACTCTTCCCGCCATTCGTTGCGGAGTTGCCACAGCTTACGTTGCCACCAGTCAGCACAACGCATACGGGCAAGCGCGCCCGGTATCAGCTCGTAGTTAATCGGGTTGCGGCGATTATGTTTGCTGCGGAGCGCCTCATAACCCGGCGGGATAACATCGAGGCGTGACACTTCGGCCGCCACACGACGATAGAGCTCCAGTATTACGATGGGAGAAGCTAATTCATCGGTCAGCATCTCACCGCAAAGCTGGATAAAAATCATATCAATGTGCGCTGCGACCAGCGTTGAAAGCCGCTTAACCTCCCGCTGATTCAGTTCAGCAAGTCGAAGGAGTTGATCAAGGCTATCCCTACCAGCCATGGCCTGGAATGACAGCGACGCCTGGTTAGCACGGACCTTGTCAATCCTCACTAATGAGGGAGTAATGACCTCATTCAGATAGGTGGGCAAATGGCGCGGATCCTCTGATTTTTCCAAATACTTAATCCTTGTTTCCAGCGGCTTGCGCAGGAAACCAGGAAAGCTGGCGACGTTATCACGAATCAGGGTAAGAGGATCAACACGATGGAGTTCTGCATGTCGCTTAGCTTTCTCAATCAGCGCATCATTCAATTCGTCATAGTGCCAGGGATCGCAATGTGCCACAGAAAAGAGGTACTCTTCTGCTGCACGACTCATTGCTTCAGCCTGCTCGCGTTGATCGCTTTTATCCTGCTCATAAAGAGCAATCCAGACGGCCAGCGCAGATGGTTTCCGTGCAGGCACATCAACAGCATAAGGGTTTACTGGCTGCTTTCTGGCATTCCAGCTCCATGCCAGGGATGTGGAGTCAGGCATAACTCACCTTCGAATCTTATTTTGCAAAGCCAACGCTTTAACAAGCCGGTGCGCCAAACATTTCGGCATATGTCGCATCACCCATCACCGCCCCACAGTCCGGGCAACCTCCACCACCAGAACGACCGCAACCACCACACACGCGAAGAACGCCAATCACTTCACCGGCCATATCGCGGGTTTTGGCGCTAACGGAACGTCGAACTCTGAAGGCGTGGAGATTGAAAGCGGAGTAGATCTGGCGTGTTTCTAGTGTGTCGCTATTCGAGATGGCCGATCGCGTTCCATGCTGGCGATTAACGTCCAGCAACGCCGTAACCAAAGCGCGGTGATCATCCAGGGTAAATGGCTTGCCGTAAGCGGTAAAATTGGCTGTTTTGCTAGTCGGGATGTACGGTGGATCGCAGTAAATCACGGAGTCCAGGCGATTCCTGGCGACGTACGGAATGGAAGTACGAAAATCATTACAAAGAAAGAGCGCGTGAGTATCCCGCGCCTTTTCGGCAAACAAGCGCATTTCGTCTTCTGGGAAATAAGGCGCCTTATAGCTGCCAAATGGAACATTGAAACCGCCATCCCTGTTGGTGCGATAAAGCCCGTTAAAGCAGTGGCGGTTCAGGTATAAAAATGATGCCGCCCACCGTACAACGTAATCATCTGCACACTCGTCATCCCACGACTGGTGGTTGAACAACTTGCGCTCTTCGTAATAGCTATCTTCGTTATTGCCATTTCTGAATACATTTTTGGCGATCAGTATCAATCTTTCAGGGTCTTCCCTGAGCGCGCGGAAGAAATTGATCAATGCGCGATTGCTGTCACAAAGCACATAGCGGCGGTATTCCGTATTCATAAAGACTGTGCCACTACCTACAAAGGGCTCAATCAAGCAATCGGCTTTAGGTAAGTGCTTCAGCAGCTCCGGCAACACGCGGGTTTTACCGCCAGCCCACTTAAGAGGTGACTTAATCATTTGCGGCATTCCTGGTTATAGGTTTCATGGGTCATCAGTCGCCACTGCTTACCACCGTTTTTGCTGAGCAAACGCCAACGGAGGCCAATGCGGATCACGAGATAGGCGTGTGGCTTGACGCGGGTGTAATTACGCTGTCCACGAGCAAAGCAATTCAGGGCGGCAAGCGCCCTCTTACAAACCGGCAACGGCGCGTTACAAACAACAGACAGATGCGAATGCATGGCGGCCCTCATAGCGATCCAATGTGTGGAGAGGTCAAGCGCTGCCAGATTTCGCAGACTTGCTCCGCTTGATATCGCGCGTCAGTGAGCGTGTAACGTGCCAGGGCGCTTCTCGCATGAGGTGCATAGTCTGTGGCAGCAGCAAGGTCGAGAAGTGAACGAATGCAGCGGTATTTTGTGCCTTCAGGGAAAATGCCTGACACCTCTAAGCGATCCACGGCATAACGAAGTGAAACCAGTTTTTCCGGGGCATCTTTGAACCATACGAATAACGCCGCGTTCCGGGGACAGGTATTGTCGGCGATGAAAGCAGCAAGGCTGCAAAGTGCATCTTCTTCAGCTTCGGTTGCGCTCATTACTTCGGCGCGCCAGTGAGAGTCTTTTTTCATCCAATCGAATGCCGTACTAATGCTGATACGGCCCTTCAAGCTTTCAGATTTACGAATGTCTATCGAAGAATAAAAAACCTTTCCGATCTGCCCTGTTGAGGGTTCAAAAAACACAGCTTCAATGGCACACAGAGGTGATGACGGTTTCTTACTAACGTTAATCAAATCGATCATTACGTGATTCATGGTCTACTGCCCTCGCTGGTGATTGTTTCGTGGTTGGCTATCCACTGCTCAAGTGCTGAATAAATCTCTTCGGGGGTAAGGCCTTGCTCTTTCAGCAGGCCCATACGGATGCGCAGCAATCCGAGTAAGTGGGCGCGCTCGCCTTTGCGCGCATTGGTGCTGATTCCCATAAACTCTGGATCGCTTATTCCGCCTTCCGGCTTTATTGACGTAACCGACATGCAACCTCCTGAAAAAGGCAAAACGTATCCCCGGCAAAGTAAATGCCGTTATTTTTGAAGCGGGTTAATCAATTGTTTTAGCGCGATTTTCTTTTAATCTGCTTGAATATCCTTTCATGCCAGTAATACATGAAATCAATAAAGGTCATTCGCGCGCGATCGTGATTACCGCGAATTGCTTTTTCGAGCCCGTAAATTATTAAATCTTTAGACGGGCTTTTTGAACTAATGGTGATACGAGCACCATTTTTTAGATGTACAGTGAACCCCTGCTCGGCACTTTCCACTGCTTCTCGAATCAGCATTTCCTGTTCAAAGGATGTTTTTTCTTCGGTGAACATGGCGTACTCCGATGATCAGTTAAAGCGAGGGGGCTCCAGCCGCCAGGAGGCTCTAGCTCCCAGTTTCAGGTGTTCCAGGATCTCCGGTGTAACCTCTACGGTTACCTCCTGCGGCTGAACAAACTTCATAGCCTTCTTCAGTTGCTCAGCGTCCAGAGATAGCAGGTCGTATGGTTTAGGGATATCACCATCAGTGACGGAAATAATGATGTTGCGGAGTACTTCAAGAGTGCATTCATCATTCTCGCCTTGAAGCATCGCGAAATGATAGAGGTGGGATACGCCGTGGCGTAAAAGCTGGAGAGAGTAATCATGATTCCATTCCAGAAACTCTTTATTGAAATGGAAGCATTGTAAAAGCGAGTTAATTTTTTCTGCATATTCGAGTTTCATTTTCGCCCCCAGAGATTAAAAAGCAATGAAGTGCTTTTTACTCATGATTCTGTCAATCGTTCGACATGCTTCTGATAAAGCAAAGTCGATGCCGTAATAATGGCCTGTGTGCGTAATTTGATAGCGCTGGCGGCTGTACGGTTTTTTGCGTGGGAGTTTCAGAATAGTAAAACCACAGTAGAGGCTGGTTTTGCTATTGAGCTGTGATACTGATCCGCGGCTACCGTTCTTCATGTTTCCTCTCCTGAAAACGGCTATCGACCTGGCTCACCGAGACCAAGCCACATCAACCACCCTTCCCTGATCTCCTTTGGGCGACTTTCGTAGGCCAGTTTCATGCCGTTGTTCCAAGCTGGAAGGTAAACCCAGTATTCGCCGGCACGACCAGAAGTAGACTGGGGATCGGTCATCTCGATTACAGGAAGCTTCCCTTTCTCGATCATTCCTCTTACCGCAGCCGGCGTTTTCCCGATGAGTCTGGCAAATTCCTGATAAGGAACCGCATCGGTCGTGCTTGTGATTTGCTTTACCATTAACATTTCCTCGTTATTCGGTTCATGGATTGCTCTTAATGGCTTATAGTTGGCTTTAGTGTTCAATACTAAACACTAAACAGTTTACATCTAAACACAATACTATTGAGATCTAAACACCATGTCAAACGCGTTAAACGAGAAAATCGTCTTAATAAGAAAATCTGAGTATCTAAGTAGACAGCAACTCGCTGATCTAACAGGAATTCCTTATGGGACTTTAAGTTATTACGAAAGCGGACGCTCAACCCCACCAACCGACGTAATGATGAAGATTCTGCAAATACCTCAATTTACTAAATACACGCTGTGGTTTATGACCGATCAGGTTTCGCCTGAAGCCGGTCAAATCGCACCGGCCCTCGCACACTTTGGGCAAGACTTAACAACCTCGCAGCACTCAGACCAAAAGACTGGTTAACAATCAACCAGTCCTACATACATTTCAAATGTCTATTATTGGTCGAAAAGTATTCATCACATAATTGCAACGCGTTGAGGCCGAAAGGCAAACGCACCCATCGGAGGGTTTTCTTATGACTATTAAGAAACTCGATGATGGTCGATATGAAGTGGACATCAGGCCTGCTGGTCGCAATGGAAAGCGTATCCGCAGGAAGTTTGCTAAGAAAAGTGAAGCGGTAGCTTTCGAGAAGCATACCCAGTTCAACCACCACACCAAAGAATGGTTATCAAAACCGACGGATAAGCGGCATCTGTCTGAACTGATACAGCTTTGGTGGAATTTGAAAGGAAAGCATGAGGAGCACGGTCGGATAAACCGCAACAAGTTAGATATTTTTTGCAGGATTACCGACGATCCTTGTGCTTTTCAGATTACGAAAGCGCTGATTAGTCAGTATTACGCGGCGCGAAGAAGTCAGGGCATTAAAGCTTCTACTATTAACCGTGACCTCAACAGCATCAGTGGCATGTTCACAGCACTTATCGAGGCCGAGTTGTTCTCGGGTGAACATCCGATCAGAGGCCGGAAGAAGTTGAAAGAAGAAGTCCCCGAAACAGGCTATCTGACACAAGACGAAATCAAACACTTGCTCTTTAGACTGGATGGCGACAACAAGAAGATAGCTGTTCTCTGTTTAAGTACAGGTGCTCGTTGGGGTGAAGCGGCTCGACTCAAGGCAGAAAACATCATACAGAACCGTGTGACGTTCGTTAAAACCAAGAGTAACAAGCAGCGGACTGTTCCAGTATCAGCGGAAGTGGCAAAACTCATAGCAGATGGTAAGCGAGGGTTGTTATTTGGTAAGGCGTCGTATTCTGACTTCAGGCAGATACTTAGGGAGGTAAAACCTGATCTTCCGACCGGCCAGGCAACGCATGCACTACGCCACAGTTTCGCGACGCACTTTATGATTAATGGGGGAAGCATCATTACATTACAGAGGATCCTAGGACATGCGCGAATTGAGCAAACTATGGCCTACGCTCACTTTGCGCCCGAATACCTCCAGGACGCAATCTCACTTAACCCGCTGAGAGGTGGTGCTGATGCGTAAAATGTCCACATTATGTCCACACTTAGGTAGGTAAATATGGCTTTCAATGGTCTTGCGTGCCGCGCAACCCCGCATTGCACCGTTGAAAGCCGCAGTATCTGGGGTGGCTAACGCCCCCGATGGGGCTTTTTTTCCCGCCGTGTCGACAAGTATTCCCCAGACAGATGTGATAAATTTAAAAATATCACTGTTTACTCGACGCTGATGTCCGTTTGCAGCCCAA
This sequence comes from Klebsiella sp. GG_Kp146, assembly GCF_040061975.1. Taxonomy (NCBI): domain Bacteria; kingdom Pseudomonadati; phylum Pseudomonadota; class Gammaproteobacteria; order Enterobacterales; family Enterobacteriaceae; genus Klebsiella; species Klebsiella sp. GG_Kp146. The sequence continues at coordinate 115,264 of NZ_JBEAHA010000014.1, read as the reverse complement.
TATGCTGGGGTGACGTTTGGCGTGCTGGAGCTGTATTATTCATGTCAGATTTTATTCTTGCGCGGGTGTCGCAAACCCTCGCTACGGAACAGTCCCTGGAAACCCTGGTGCGCCAGCTGCTGGAGATGCTGGAGGCGGTGACGCGAATGGAGTCCACCTACCTTACCCGCATCGATATCAACGCCCAGCGGCAGCAGATCATGTTCGCCCACAACAGCAGCGAAATGCAGATCCCGGAAGGATTTTCCGTCCCCTGGGATGAATCTCTGTGCAAACGCGCCCTTGAGGATCAGTGTACGTTTAGCAATGACGTCGCCCGTCGCTGGCACTCCTGCATCGCCGCCCAGGAGCTGGGGATCGCCACCTTTTTAAGCATTCCTGTGCGCCTGGCCGACGGCTCTCTGTTCGGCACCCTCTGCGCCACCAGCCGGCAACAACAGCCTTATAATCTTGAAGGTGAACAGGTCATGGGCCTGTTCGCGAAGCTCATTTCCCACTACGTGGAAAAAGACACCCTGGTGCAACAGCTGCAGGCGGCAAACGTCGCGCTGGAGCTGCACTCGTCGACCGATGAGCTCACCCAGCTCCCTAATCGCCGCGCGCTGTTTAAGCAGCTGGCGCTACGCTTTGCCTCCGCCCGCGCTCAGCAGCAACAGGTCGCGCTCATTTTTATCGATCTCGACGGTTTCAAAGCCATTAACGATCGGTTCGGCCATCCGTGCGGCGACAGCTTTCTGGTGCAGGTCGGCGAACGACTCACCGCCGTCGCGCGCCGGGAAGATATCGTTGGCCGCCTTGGCGGCGATGAGTTTTTGATCGTCGGTAGCGCCCAGCCGCCCGCGGCGCAGCAGGCGTATGTCACCACCCTGCGCCAGGCCCTGTGCGGCGTCTACTTCCTCGGCGAACAGCGTATCAACTATGAGGGCGCCAGCTTCGGGGTGGTCATCTGCGATCCGCAGAGTATCGATGTTGAAGCGGCCTTACGCGCTGCCGATGAGGCGATGTATCAGGATAAGAAGTCTCGCCGGCAGGAGAATTTTATTCATATTGACTAAAGTCACGCGATATCCAGTATCATGCTGGGCATCATTCGTGGGTACAGGGACACTATCATGAAATTGGGTATTCTTTTCCCGGTGGCGATCTTTATCATCGCCGTCGTCTTTCTCGGCTGGTTTTTTGTCGGCGGCTATGCGGCGCCGGGCGGAGCATAATGAAAAAAAGCACCATTATTATGCTGGTTGTCGCCATCGTGGCGGTGGCCGGCGCCCAGTTCGGCTGGTGGTGATCGCCGCGGCGATATTGCGGAGTTGTCCTATCCCATCAATAAGTTAACGCTTTACACTCACGTTATCCGCCGCGGCATTCTCGGCCCCGGGGAAAGAAAAATAGCGGGAGAAGTAAGGATGAAAAAACCGATCGTGTTACCGTTGATTATTGCGCTGTGCACGCTGTTATCGGGATGCATTGTTGACGATGGCTATCACCACCATCGCCATCACCACCATCATCACTATCATGACGATGATTAATGCTTCACGCTGTTGATGAGCCGATAAAACAGGGCGAACTTTGGTTCGCCCATTGACGCTTAATCCTGACGCTCGTCGCCGAGGAAAATAAAGCCGAGCGGAATAGCGAAGAGCGCGGTAAAGACGATGCTGTAAACCGTCACCATCGCCCCCTGCAGGAAGAACATGGACGTCGTCCACTCCGAGTACGGCATATTGTACTCGCTCACCACGCCGCCAAAGGTCGCCCGTCCCACCACCGCCAGCGCGATAGCAAACACCGCCGCGAGCGACAGACAGTATTTTTTGCAGTTTTTATTGCTGAGGAGTTTTTGCAGAATCATCCGGGCTTCCTTTTTGCTGAGCGATAAACGGCTGTATATGTAACACCAATGCAATAAAAAATGAAGGGTTTTTGTTACAGAGCAGAATAAGAGGCGGCGGGCCGGTCTGTGGGTAACCGGCCCGTGGGGATCAGGACTGCAGGGTAGCCAGGCGCGCGGCGAATCCAACGAAAACCAGGCCAATCAGGCTGTTGCCAAGTTTGGCCAGCTTCTTGCGGGTTTTGACGTAGCGGGTGACAAACGAGCCGGAGAGGATCAAAAAGCTCATATAGCAGAAGCTTATCACCTCGAGGGTCAGCGCCAGAATAAAGAACGCCACCCCGGGTGCTTTGGCGTTGACGTCGATAAACTGCACGAAAAACGACACATAAAACAGAATCGCTTTCGGGTTGGTCAGACTCAGGGTCAGGGAGCGCTTAAGGATTGCGCTCGCCGGCTCTGCGCTGGCGTCGGCCTGGCCGTCACGCTGGGTCAGCACCGCATAGAGCATTTTGCCCCCCAGCCACAGCAGGTAAATCGCCCCGAGGTAACGGACGACGTTAAACAGCACCGGCGTGGTCTTAATCAACGTTGCCACGCCGGCAAAGGCCAGAAACATCAGCACCGCGTCACCAATAAAGACGCCCGCCGCCGCCAGATAGCCTTTCTTTACGCCGTGGGCAATGCCCGTCTTCAGCACAAAAAACGTATTAGGGCCAGGGACGAGGATGATAAACACCGCCCCGACCAGGTAGGTCAAATAATTCAGAACACCAAACTCAGCGAACACTCTGCACTCCTTCGCGCACGACTAAAACATGATCCGGCTCACGTTACCCCAACTGTCGTGATTTTGAAAGCGCAGCCTGTGCGGGAAGGTTAATAGACGGAGGGTTCACCCAGCGGGCGGGTTTTAAAACGGCGATGCACCCACAGATACTGCTCGGGGGCGCGCAGGATCTCGCGCTCAATCACCTTGTTGATATAGCCGGCGGCAATCTGCTTATCCTCACCCGGATAGTCATTCATCACTTCGCTAATGTGCAGGCTGTAGCCCTGGCGATCCAGCTTGCGCACCATGCTGATGCTCAGCATTTTCGCCCCCGATAAACGGGAAAGCACATAGGTGCCGTTGGTGGTAGCCGCCTGCGGGACGGAGAAAAACGGCGCAAACACGCTGCCCTTGGGGCCGTAATCCTGGTCCGGAGCAAACCATACCGCTTCGCCTGATTTTAAGGCATGTACCAGGCCGGTCAGGTTGTTGCGATCGATCATCGCTTTGTTCGAGCGCAGGCGACCGCGGGTTTGCACCCACTCCATCAGCGGACTGTTGTGCGGACGATAGGTGGCCATCATTGGACGACACAGCCCCATGGCGCGCCCGCCCAGCTCCAGCGACATAAAGTGTACGCCGACGACCATCACCCCTTTCCCGCCGCTAAGCGCATGATTAAGGTTGGCAAAGCCCTCGACATCAAACCATTTTTTAACCCGCTCGTCGCTCCAGAACCAGGCCATGCCGGTTTCGATAAGCCCCATTCCCAGCGACATAAAGTTTTGATCGATCAGGGTCTCGCGCGCCGCCGGCGACATCTCCGGGAAGCAGAGCTCAATATTGCGCCGGGCGATATGTTCGCGGCGTTTGAGAAAGCGTCGGGAAAGACGACCCGCGCTGGTGCCGATAAAATGCAGCAGCGGATAAGGCAGTTGCACGATCAACCAGAGAATGCCGAGCCCGAACCAGGTCAGCCAGTTGCGCGGGTGTAAAAGTTGTTTATGAAATACGCAGGCCATGATTTTTCCTGTAAACATTAATTATGTGGTAACGCTTAAGGAAAACAGAGTCCATTTATCATCATTAGGCGGTACGTACAGCAAGTTCGACAATACTAATCCGGCGAAATTCCTTCCGGCAAGTAAAAAACTGCGTGCTGACAAAAAAACATAATTGCGGCACAAATGTTACTAAATGTAAACTTAAATCTTGCGGCCCTTTTAATATATTCATCATGTATATCATTTTCACGCTAATCATCCGCGTTACTAGCAGAAAAAACCGAATTCTTCGCCGGGGGCGCCCTGCCTGCGGGGAGATGTCGTCCGCTAAGCCGCGCGGCCAGCGGTGTGGCGCATCGCGTCGCGTCGTCATCGGTGGGCGTGATAATTAAAGCGCGCGCGCCGTGGAATGCATCATGTTTAATCTATCAGCATAAGGAAGATTAAATTCGCCTTAAGACAATAATTAAGAATAGGCTTATTTAAGCCTGCTTTAAAAATACTCGTCTTTCCCTGCGGAGGCATTTTAATGGCGCCCTCACCGGCTGCTAAAAAAATATTTCTTTACGCCTCGCGCATAAAAACAGGCGGGGTGAATGACGGACAATGATCCGCCGCCGGTTTGCACTCGCGTCGGGTCATTGAGAGAACAACGCGTCCAGGGCGCGAACCACGCCCTGGACGTAGAGGATCAATAGGTGTGGAAGTATTGCTGGATCAGCTGCGGATTTTTCGTCTGCGTCAGCGCCGTCATCAGCAGAATACGCGCTTTCGCCGGGTTAAGGGAATCGGCCACCAGCCCTGGCTGGCTGTCGTCCGGGGGCACCACGCCGCTGCCGGTGCGGGAGGCGCGCACCACTACAATGCCCGCCTGCTGCGCTTTTTTAATACCAGCAGCGCTACGTACCGATACAGAACCCGCCCCCGTGCCGGCGTAAATAATACCGTCGGCATGATGGGCGATCGCCGCATCGTACATATACTCCGGGTCGTCCTGGTAACCATAGATGATCACCACTTTCGGCAGAGCCTTCAGCTGACGCACATCGAAGACCGAGCGCAGGGTATGAATTTTATCCACCCGCGTTTCAAACTGGGGTTTTCCCCCCACCACGACGCCAAGATAACCCTCCTCCGGCGCCCGGAAAGTATCCAGCGAGGTGGCATTGGTTTTGGTGACGAAGCGCGCCGCGCCGATGCGGTCGTTAAGCACCACCATAACCCCGCGCCCACGGGCATCCGGGTCGGCGGCGACGGTGACGGCTTCCAGCAGGTTCATCGGCCCGTCGGCGCTGATCGCCGTCGCCGGACGCATCGCGGCGGTAAAGACCACCGGTTTATTGCTTTTCACCGTCAGATTGAGGAAATAAGGGGTTTCATCGAGGGTGTCGGTGCCATGAGTGATCACCACGCCATCGACATCATCCCGGGATAATAACGCATTCACCCGCTTCGAGAGCTGCAGAATAATATCGCTGGTCATATTCTCACTGCCGATATTCGCCACCTGCTCACCTTCGACGTGGGCGATTTTACTTATTTCCGGCACGGCGCTAATCAGCGTCTGCACGCCAATTGCCCCGGCCTTATAGCCCGTCGTCTGGGTATTGCTGGCCGCCGAGCCGGCAATCGTCCCGCCGGTGGCTAAAATGACAATATGCGGTAAGCGCGTCTCGCTAAACGCTAGGCTGCTCATCGTCAGTAACGCAATGGCAAGTAATGCTCTAAAATTCATACAAGTCACTCCCTTCATAGACATTAATCAAACTTACGCTTGCTTAATGCAAAGGGCTTGCCAGAATTGATATCTTTTACGGGGGGTAAATGGTTAACTATCAGACAATAATAAGGTTCTCGCATCAACATCGCCCAAATCTGGTGCATGACTGGATCTGAACCGGGCAGGCGCCATGAACCCATACATTATGAGTTTTTACCCTTTCAGCAACACACAACACGCATTGGGATCAGATTATCGACACTTCCGGCACCCCCGAGGTCATTTATGCCCGCCGGGTGACGCGAACGGAGAACAGAAATGCGTATTGCCCTGAAGTCGGCCCTGATGCTGACCACTAACGTCATTCAGATCATTAACCCTGATCTGCACCGGCATATGCAACGAACGGCCTTAATCGCCCTGACGCTGGCGCAAAGGCTGGGCTTGCCTGCCGAGCGGCAGCAGACCATCTTTTGCGCCGCGCTGCTGCACGATATCGGCGTACTGGGTGATAGACGCACCATTCATTCGCTGGATGCCATCGATAATATCCACGATCCGCATCAGCGCCAGGGGGCGGCGATGCTCGAGGGGTTAGCAACCTTCCGGCCCATCGTCCCCTTTATTCGCGACCACCACTTTAGCCCGGAGCACCGCGGCAGCCGCGAACAGCATATTGTCTATTTCGCCGATGCCTTTGAACGGCTGCTGCCGGCGGATAGCCGCGTGACCGCCTGGCCCACGCGGGCAGTGGTGGAGCAGTTCGTCACCCTGCACCGGGAGATCGATCCGTTACTCTGCGATACCCTGTGCGAGGTCGCTGAAAATGCGAACTTCTGGCAGCACCTGCATCCCGGGCATATTCAACGGCTGCTGGAAATTATTGCCCCCATCAACACGCTGTATCTGGATATTGACGGTCTGAAAGATGTCTGCCTGCTGATTGCCAAAATTGTCGACACCTACAGCAGCTTTACCGCCAGCCACAGTATTATGGTGGGGGAAATCGCCCGCCAGCTTGCCCATTGGATGCAGCTGCCGGAGCCCATCTGCCAGCAAATACAGGTTGCCGGCTATCTGCACGACATTGGTAAGGTTTATATCCCTCTTTCTATTCTGGAAAAAGAGGGGGAGCTGGATGACGACGAGCTGAGCCAGGTACGCGAGCACAGCTACATGACCGGGGATCTCCTTAGCGACTACAGCGAGCTTGGCGACATTATCAACTGGGCCTCGAATCATCATGAAAAACTGGACGGCAGCGGCTACCCTCTGCATCTCGAAAAGGATCACCTGACCCTCGCCGACCGCATTATCTCCATCGCCGATATTTTCACCGCCCTGACCGAAGATCGCCCTTATCGTAAAGGGATGGCCTGGCAGGAGGCCTTACAGATTATGGAAACGGATGTTATAAATGGCGCTCTGGATCGCGATGTCTTTCTCGTTTTGCGCCACCATGCGGAAACGCTACACGCCATCATTCTTCAGACCCTCGAACACCCCCGCAGCGAACACTGTCCCTGAAGCGGACCGCCGTCGTGACGGGGACGGGTTCTATAATTAAAACAGCTTCATCTGCATGCAAGGAAACACAGGGTGAGAATCGCCACCATCACCAACTGGGCCTACGGGATCACCGTCGGCCTGACGCTGGCCTCCGGGAGCGCCATGCTCATGGCCTCCAGCGCCGACCGCGTCGAACGCCAGGCGGTACAGCAGCGCCAGGTCTTTGATACCCTCTCCGACGAGGTGGAAAACGACGCCTGGGCGCTGTCTGACCTCGCCCGGCTATACGTGATTAAGCCCTCGCCGGAGACGCTGGAGCAGTACCAGCAGCTGCAGCGGACCGACAAAAGCATTGAGCTGCGGCTGGCCAGATTGAAAGATAACGGCGCCAGCCGCGAGGAGCTGGCGCTGCTGCACGATGGCCTGCAGATTGCCGCTGAACTGCAGGATGAACAACAGGCCGCCCTGACGCATGTCGCCCACGGCGATGCGCCAGCGGCCATCGCGGTGCTGTACGGCAATGCATACGAGACCGAGCTGGAACGCATGCAGACGCAGATCGATCGCTTCCGCCAGATGCTCGAAAATCGCGCCGCCGTCGCCATTGACCAGGCCACCGAACGCTCGCGGATCTGGCGCACCCTGTCGGAAATCATGGTCGGCCTGACCGCGCTGATGTTTTTGTTCGTCCTCGGCTTTATTCTCAAGCGGCGGGTGCTCTACCCGGTGGTTCGCCTGAGCGACGTGGTGCAGCGTCTCGCCTCCCAGGACTATGCGGTGGAGACGCCGCAGTTTACTCAGGTGGATGAGATTGGCGATATGGCCCAGGCCATCCGCATTTTTCGCGAGAATGGCCTGGCCCGCCAGCAGCTGGAGCAGCAGCGCGACGCTGACTGGGCGATCCGCGAACTGCTGGCGCGCATGACCCAGCGTCTGCAGGGCTGTGAAACCATTGAGGATGTGATTAAGGTGGCGGAACTGTTTGCGCCGAATATCGCCCCGACGATCCCCGGGAAACTGTATATTCTGGATACCGACCCCTGGCAGATGCGCTGCGTGGCGCAGTGGCTGGCGCCCACCGGGGAGACGACGCCCTTTTCACCCGACGACTGTTGGGCGATACGTCGGGGACTCAGCCATCCGCCGGTGCAGGGCGAACCCGATATCACCTGCTATCATCTGCCGGAGGCGCACGCCGGCCAGTCGCTCTGCGTACCGCTCATCGCCCAGGGCGAAGCCATCGGGCTGCTGACCTTTCAGAACGTTACCGCCAGTGACGCCCCTTCCCGGGCCTACCTTGAGCTGATGGCGGAAGCGCTGGGCCTGGCGCTGGCCAATCAGCGCTTACGCAGCGCCCTGCTGGAAAAAGCGCTGTTCGATTCCCTGACCGGCCTGCGTAATCGCCATCATCTTGACGAAGCGCTGCATTCACAGATGGCGCTGGCGGTCCATACCCACACCCCGCTGAGCTGTCTGATGATCGACATCGATCATTTTAAAGCCATCAATGACCGCTACGGCCACGAGGCCGGCGATCTGGTGATTAAGAGCGTCGCCACCATCGTGCAGCGCGCGGTGCGCGATATCGGCACGGCTTTCCGCTACGGCGGCGAAGAGTTTCTGGTGCTGCTCCCCGGCATTGACGAAGCCGAGGCGCACCAGTGCGCCAGCGAGATCTATACCCAGGTGCATGCGATGACGCTGCGCGATGGTCTGACCGAGATAGGCCAGGTGGATGTGTCGATTGGCATCGCCAGCTACCCGCAGCACACCCAAAGCGACAGCCTGCTGCGCGCGGCGGACGCCGCGCTGTACCGGGCGAAAGAGCTGGGCCGCTCAAGGATTGTCAGCTTTGGCCGCCTGAAGACCAGCTAACCGGGTGATTGCTCGGTCGCATTGAGCAGCGAGATAACTTTCCGCACCACCGCCGAACGGATATGGCGGTGGTAAACCATGCTCAGCTCACTCTCCGCCAGCCGGTCCTGAAGATCGATATACACCACGTTATCGAGGCGTAAGGCCCGCGCCGAGACCGGAACCAGGGCCACCCCGACCCCGGCGGAGACCAGGCTAATCATCGAGGTGACGTCGTTAATCCGCTGCGCCACCTGCGGCGTAAAGCCCGCAACGCGGCAGGCGTCAATAAACACCTGCTCCAGCCCGGTGCCCTGCGGATCGTCAAGCGAGATCCAGTTATCCGCGCGCAATGAGGCCAGATTGAGCGCCCCCACGCCCGCCAGCGGATGCTGTTGATAGAGCGCCAGGCAGAGCTTTTCCCGCACAAACGGCCTGACCACCAGCGCCTCCGGCGGCGAGGCCAGCGGCGCGCGGATGATGGCGATATCCAGGCGCAGATCCAGCAGCGCTTCGTAGAGCATTTGCACATCGCCATGCACCAGCGACAGCTCAATCCCCGGCCAGTCGGCGCGCAGCTCGCGCAGCAGCCCCGGCAGTTTACTGTCGTACATCGCGCTGGAGACATACCCCAGATGCAGCCTTCCCTGCTCGCCCCGCGCGGTGCGCTGGGCGTCCAGTGCCGCCTGGTCGACCATCTCCAGCGCCAGCCGCGTCTTCTGCCAAAAGGCCTCGCCCGCGGCGGTCAGGGTCAGACGGCGGTTGGCGCGGGAGAAGAGCACCACCCCCAGACGCTGCTCGAGCTGTTTAATCTGCTGGCTGAGGGCGGGCTGGGCGATATGTAACCGCTCCGCCGCCCGGTGCATATGTAACTCTTCGGCAACGACCACAAAATGGCGTAACGCTCGCAAGGACATGGCCGGACTCCATGGGTTTTATTGATAATAAAAATCTTATCAATAACGCATGAATGATGCAATTGATAACCATTAGCCTGCGAAGCATACTGTGCGCATCGACACGCTAAGGAGAACATCATGACCGCACCGATTCAGGATCTGCGCGACGCCATCGCGCTGCTGCAACAGCATGACAATCAATACCTCGAAACCAATCATCCGGTGGACCCTAACGCCGAGCTGGCCGGCGTCTATCGTCATATCGGCGCCGGCGGCACCGTGAAGCGCCCCACCCGCATTGGCCCGGCGATGATGTTTAACAATATTAAAGGCTATCCGCATTCGCGTATTCTGGTGGGCATGCACGCCAGCCGCCAGCGGGCGGCGCTGCTGCTGGGCTGCGAAGCTTCGCAGCTGGCGCTGGAGGTGGGTAAAGCGGTGAAAACACCGGTCGCGCCGGTGGTGGTTCCGGCCGGCAGCGCCCCCTGTCAGGAGCAGGTTTTTCTGGCCGACGATCCGGACTTTGATTTGCGCACCCTGCTCCCGGCGCCCACCAACACCCCGATCGACGCCGGCCCCTTCTTCTGCCTCGGCCTGGCGCTGGCCAGCGATCCTGACGACGCCTCGCTCACCGACGTCACCATCCACCGCTTGTGCGTGCAGGGCCGGGATGAGCTGTCGATGTTTCTTGCCGCCGGCCGCCATATCGAAGTGTTTCGCCAGAAAGCCGAGGCTGCCGGCAAACCGCTGCCGATAACCATCAACATGGGTCTCGATCCGGCCATCTATATTGGCGCCTGCTTCGAAGCCCCCACCACGCCGTTTGGCTATAACGAACTGGGCGTCGCCGGCGCGCTGCGTCAGCGCCCGGTGGAGCTGGTGCAGGGCGTCAGCGTCCCGGAGAAAGCCATCGCCCGCGCCGAGATCGTCATTGAAGGCGAACTGCTGCCCGGCGTGCGCGTCAGGGAAGATCAACACACCAACAGCGGCCACGCGATGCCGGAATTTCCCGGCTACTGCGGCGGCGCCAACCCGTCGCTGCCGGTGATCAAAGTCAAAGCGGTAACCATGCGGCACAATGCCATCCTGCAGACGCTGGTGGGACCGGGGGAAGAACATACCACCCTCGCCGGGCTGCCGACCGAAGCCAGTATCTGGAATGCCGTCGAGGCCGCCATCCCGGGCTTTTTACAAAACGTCTACGCCCACACCGCGGGCGGCGGTAAATTTCTGGGGATCCTGCAGGTGAAAAAACGTCAGCCCGCCGACGAAGGACGTCAGGGACAGGCTGCGCTGCTGGCGCTGGCGACCTATTCCGAACTGAAAAACATCATTCTGGTTGATGAGGATGTCGATATCTTTGACAGCGACGATATCCTGTGGGCGATGACCACCCGCATGCAGGGGGATGTCAGCATCACCACCCTCCCCGGTATCCGCGGTCACCAGCTCGATCCTTCCCAGACGCCGGAATACAGTCCGTCGATCCGCGGGGAAGGTATCAGCTGCAAGACGATTTTTGACTGCACGGTTCCCTGGGCGCTGAAAGCGCACTTTGAGCGTGCGCCGTTTGCCGATGTCGACCCGCGTCCGTTTGCCCCGGAGTATTTTGCCCGTCTGGAAAACGGCCACGGTCAGTAAGTCAGTCAAGCGGGGCGACAGGCGCCGAACACACGGCGTCTGTCGCCCGATGCAGCGCCATCCGGAGCGGATGGCGAAGGCGGGTTAGTTGATCGCCGCGGCGAGGTCTTTTTTCACCTGCTCACGCTGCTCGGCGGTCAGCACCTGGCTGACGTCGAAGTAGTATTTCACGCGATAATAGCGCACCTGCTGATCCAGTTGGCTAAAGGTAGCCAGCTGCTGTTTGACTTTGGCTTCATCCCATTTCCCGGAGTGAATCACGTCGGCCAGGGCGCCGTCCTGATAGCCGCTGATTTTAATCTGGCTCACACTGTTTTCGAAGCCCTGACGCAGCGCCTGGATTTTGGCGACCTGCTCCTCACTCAGCTTCAGGTGCTGGACGACCGGGTCCTGCGAGACAGACGGCACGTCAGCCGAGGTCGACGCCTGGCTGGCGGCGGTGAAGCAGGTGGTCAGCGCAATGGCGATCAGGGTGTTACGCAAGCGTGTATTCACAATGAGTTATCCTTCAGGCAAGTAAAAGAGACTGGATTATCATCGCGGGAATAAAGACTATCTGTAACAAAGCATTCGTTTAAAACTGGATAAGAAAAGAATGGCAGGTAACCGAACCTGGCCCCGGCGGGCGCTCAGCAGCAAAGAAAGATATATTCATCCTTCCAGTAACGGCCCTGACCAATGATATCCCCGGCCGCATTGATGAGCCGTTTTTGCTTTTCAGTTTCGATCCCCTCCACAATCACATGCCCGGTCAGGGTATGAATGGCCTGTAACAGCCCGGGCAAAGCGGGATCGTTTTCTTTGTCCCAGAAATAGTCTTTATCCACTTTGACGCAATCAAAGCGAAATCGCTCCAGCAGCCGGAACGTCGTTCGTCCGCGACCAAAGTCATCCAGCCAGACCGGGCAAAGCGCCGCCAGCGTGCTCAGCGCCGTCAGTTCACGGCCGGCGATAAATTCATGAAAATTCTCATTTATTTCCAGAGCAATGTATTTACAGGAGCGCAGAAAATCACAGAGATAGCGGTCGGTCAGAATAAAATGGCTTAATAAATCATCAATATTCAGAGAGATCGGCTTATTATCGACCTGGGAAAAATCAAATACGGAAAGCAACTCGATTTGTCGGGTAAATAGTGCAAGCTTATCGCTTTCGGTGAGCGTGGAGAAAGAAAATGTGGGCGCTGAGGTGTTATTTTGTGCGGGTGCTATAATGTCTTTAGTGAGCAATTCCCACGAGTGGTAGCCGCCGCCATCGCTAATAGCGGGCTCCAGAACGAAGCGATAAGAGGTATTTTTCACGTTTTCTTCAACCATTTAAAAAATACCAGAAATAAGAAAGGGTTAAAGCATGTCATATATTTCCCGCTAACAAAAATAGTTTAAAATGATCGATAAGAAACATTCGATAGCTAAAAGCTATCAAGATATAATTTATTGATCGGTAAAGTGAATTAATATAAATTTGCCCCCGCTGTCAGACCCGCGTAAATCACAATTAAAATATCGTTTCAAACCAGCCAGTTACAAGATAACCCCGCCGCCAGGCATGGCGACTTCATGCTTTTTCCCTGCAGGATAAAAAGCATGATGTAATAAAAACGAAAAAAACAAGCCGCCAGTTTTTGTCATATTGTTATGCCGAAGATGAATAACGCATCACCCGGCACGCCCCGCCGGCCATGCCTTCTGCGGGCGATAAATCAGGCAGCCGGGTCAACGAAACGTCATATTTTCCCGCTACCTTACTGGCAGAAAAGGCGAAGCGGGAAGAGGGAAGTGAAAAGAATATACGTGGTTCCGCTGGCGCTGATGCTGATCATGCTCAGCGTCAGCGCGTGGCGGGAACCGGCTCCGCGGCATGCCGCCAGAGGGCTGTGCGTCTGGTTTGATGGCGCAATGGTCGACTGCCTGCAGAGGCAGCGGCTGGGCGAAGCGAGACCCGCTCACGCGCTGGTCAGACGATAAACCGGTACCCGCCGGGTGGTATTGAACAGATTGTCGCTGACCTCCACCTCCTCAGTGACAATAGCCATACCGGACCGGCGCAGCTGGGCAATGTCCGCCGCCACCCGCTGACTGCCGAACCAGAACAGGGCATCAAGCGCGGTAACCGGCAGGCCGGCGATTAATGCCTGGCGGAGTCGATCCCGGGCAGGTTTAATCTCCCGGGCGATCTGCTGGTACGGCGCCGCCGTCAGGCCCGTCGCTTCGACGCGACGAATGCGGTTTGTCAGGTGGTAATGAAAGCTCTCCGGTACAGCCTGTAAATCCTGCTTCAAACTGTAGACGCAGCCGTAACGTTTGCCGTTGAAAACGGCGGCTTTACGGCTGAGCTGCAGCGTCTCGCGGACGTCGGCGATCAGCTGCGGCGCGCGCACCAGCAGCAGGCGAAAAGGCAGCTCGAAGCTGGTGACATAGTCGACGTTCAGTAACGCAATGCGCAGGCGCTCCTCTGCCCCGGCCTGCAGCTGACGGCACTCCTGATAGACTTCGCGCCACTGCTCCCGCAGCCGCGACGTTTCGCCGGCTTCGGTAAACTGGTATTTTTCAATATCGTAATCAACTCTCCCGGCCACCGCGCATTCCTTCCTGAATCAGTCCCGGCGTTATACTATCATCCTCCGGCGCTGTACCCTACGCCGAGCGCCGTCGCCGCTGTCGGTTATTTACGATAAAGATAACGGGTGATGACCACATCAAGAACAAACAGCAGGAAAATAACGCTGCTTAACCACAATAAGCCTGCGAATAAATCAAGTAATTGCATCGTTGTTCCCTCGCCGTTGGCCATAAAAAATAAAGCCCCATCACCATAAAGTAGTTAAGAACTACCTTAACAGCCACAGAATAAAAATTATTTAGCGATATGAAATCCCGAGCCCTTGCAGGTTCATTTTACTGACATCAAATTGTCATCAAACAATGTCTATCATCAGCCGACGCCACAGGATTGTTCCTGCCGTCATGGTATCGCCGGCAAACGCGCGACCGTACGGTTTAACAACACGGAATAATATCGCCCTACCCCACTCTTACTGTCATTGCATAATCTTATATCAGGCCCCATTGCCATTCTGCTGAATAATCCGGAAAGCGCGATAAGTCATAAACGCCCTGCTGATTGGTTGACCATGGAGAAATACGATGCCCAGCGAAAAAGCCCGCAGCCTTGACCATTTCTATGAATTACTGGCGACAGGACAACATCAGAAAATTGAACTCGATTTCGACGTCGCCGCGGACGATTTTTTTAAAATCGCCACCGAGTTTGGCGACATTGGCGCGAGGATCACCCGGCTGAATGAGCGATTTATTATTAAGATCAAGTCGCCGAAAGCCTAAGCCCCTGCCCGCCCTCTCTGGCGGGCGTCAGGCCAGCGGTCATCGCCCGTCCCTTTTTCTTAACGAGTGCCGGTCTGCCGTTCGGCAAAATAGTGCGCCGGCGTCGTCCCCATCGTTTTTTTAAACAGGGTAATGAAAGCATTCACCGACTCATACCCCAGCTTAGCCGCCACGTTTTGTACCGAAACGCCGCTGGCCAGCTCCTGCAGGGCAATAATCAGATGCAGCTGCTGGCGCCAGCGTCCGAAGGTGAGGCCGGTCTCCCGCTGCATCAGGCGCGCCAGGGAGCGTTCACTCAGCGCCAGACGTTTCGCCCACACCGGCAGGGTACTGCGATCGTCAGGATGACTCACCAGCCTGTCGGCCATGGCGCGTATTTTGGGGTGCGCTGAGACGGGCAGATTCAGGCGCTGCGCCGGCATGGTCGCCAGCTCGTCAAGGGTCACCCGGGTCAGTCTCCCGGCATGGCTATCCGCCGCGTAGTCCGCCCCTTCGCGGGTGAGCCGCCCCACCAGCTCATGGATCAGGGAAGAGAGCGCCAGCGCGCAGCAGCTGTCGGGCAGCGCCGCCGCCCCGGGTTCAATAAACAGGTAGTTGAGGCGCGCGTTCCAGGTGGCGGTCACACTGTGGGCAATACCGCCCGGGATCCATACCGCGCAGCGAGGCGGCACGATCCACAGGTTATTTTCCGCCCGACAACGCACCGCGCCATACAGCACGATAATCAGTTGTCCTTTGCGATGGCTATGCACCGGCACTTCGGCTTCATACTCGACAAAATCAAGATGACGCGCGACGGCCGGGCAGGAAGACGCGTCCGGATCGTACAGCGTATTGGCAAAGGGTGATGGCATACGGTTGGCAAGATTCAGGTATTTTTTGACAGAATAGAGTATTTCTCCGCAAGCGCAAGCCGGCAATAATCGGCGGCATGAACATCATCCTCTTTCGTCAGGCCCGCTGGCTGCGGGCCGCAGGCGCCGTCGCGCGCCGTTTCATGCCGCAAACACCCTCAGCCACGCTGCGCAGCGATGGCCAGGCGGTGATCTATGCCGCGAAGAGTTTCGCCGCGGCGATGCTGGCTTATTATCTTGCGCTCTCCATCGGTCTGCAGCGGCCTTCCTGGGCTATCATCACCGTCTATATCGTCTCGCAGACCTCGGCGGGCGCCTCGTTGAGCCGTAGCGTCTATCGGCTGGTCGGGACCGTCGTCGGCGCGGCGGCCACCGTGATCATCGTGCCCACCTTCGTTAACCAGCCGATCCTGTGCAGCGTCATGCTGGCCCTGTGGATCGCGGGTAGCCTCTGCCTGTCCCTGCTTGAACGCACGCCGCGCGGGTACGCCTTCCTGCTGGCGGGCTACACCGCGAGCCTGATTGGCTTTCCCGCCGTCTCCGCGCCCGGAACGATCTTTGACCTCGCCGTCACCCGGGTGGAAGAGATCGCCATCGGTATCTTATGCGCCAGCCTGATCCATCGCTTCGTGCTGCCGGTGCGCATCGCCGGGCGGTTTAACAGCACGCTGGCACAGACGCTGGCAACCGCCCGCCAGCGGATCGCCGATACGCTGGCAGGCAAGCCGGTGGCGGCGGAAACGCTGCGGCTGGCGCTGAGCCTGCAGTTTCTCCAGGGCATCAACCACCACCTGCCCTGGGATGACGGCCTGTCTGTCCCTCACCGCCAGGCGAGAAAAGCGATCCACGACCGGCTGGCGCGACTGTTGATCGTCAATGGCGAATTGTATGACCGTTTACAGAGGAGCGGGCCGCCACCTGACGACCTGCAGGCGCTGCTGGCGGAGGCAGAGGCCTGGCTGACAGGCCCGCAAGCCGCCAGGACGCCGCCCTCGGCAGACGGACTTCTCTTCCGCTGCGAGCGGCTCATCGCCCGGTACGCTACTGACGCGCAGACCATGGACGAGGCGCTGCGGCTCAGCCTGGCGCGCCATCTGGCGGAAGCCATCCGCCTCCTGCAGGAGAGCGAGCGGCTGGCGAAGGCGGTTTATCGCCGGCGGTCGCCTGCCCTGCCCCCCGACGCCGGCGCGGCGAAGGGTTATGTTTTCCATCGCGATCCGCTCAGCGCCCTGCGGACTTCCTTCGGCGCCTTCGTCATCATCCTTAGCGGCTGCCTGATCTGGATAGAATCCGCCTGGCCCGATGGCGGCACCGCGGTCTCGATCCTCGGGGTCTGCTGTAGCCTGTTCGCCAGCTTCGACGCGCCGGCGGCGCATCTGGTGAAATACCTGATCGGCTGCGTGTGGGGCGTGCTGTTCAGCCTGCTCTACAGCTTCGTCCTGCTGCCGCAGGTGAACGAATTTGCGCTGCTGGCGGCGGTGCTCGCCCCGGTCTATCTGCTGGCCGGCTCGCTGCAGGCGCGGCCAGCCACCACCTTTATGGCGATGGGCATCACCCTGACGCTGCCGATATTGTGCGAGCTGGGGGCCAGCTACCGCGGCGACTTCGCGACGGCGATCAATACCGCGCTCGCGCTGTTTATCGCCGTCGGTTATGCGGCGTTTGGTATGCGCCTGCTGCAAACCGTGCAGGCGGAAACCGCTATCCGTCGTCTGCTGACGCTGTGCCAGCGCGATATCCGCCGCGCCGCTCGCGGCCGGCTGGCGCACAATGCCCACCGCTGGACCAACCTGATGATCGACCGAACCGCATTACTGCTGCCCCGCCTGCCGCAGAGTGGACCGGCAGCCGGTCAGTTGCTTGACAAGATGCTGCGCGATATTCGTACCGGTCTCGCCGTGATCCATCTGCGCCGTCGCTATCAGCAGGCGGACAGTGCGTCGGCGGACGCAGTGCAAGCGCTCCTCGACGCGCTGAACCCGCAGCCGGACATGACGGCCCTGGAGCAACCGGTCAATGCGCTGCTGGCCCAGGCTTTACCGGCGACCGATGCCGCCTCGCGCGAACGCGCGGAAGCGCTCATCGCGCTGTATTGCGCCTTACACCTGCCTGAGGAGAGCCAGAACCATGCGTGACCTCGCGCTGGGCGGGGTATTTTTCCCCGGCCTGCTGATTGTCGGCCTTATCGCCCTGCTCGCTACACTGTTGCTGCAACCGCTTATCTTCTCCGCCCGCGGCCCGGGTCGCCTGCCGTGCCGGCCGCTGTGGGGGCTGTCCCTTTTTATCGCGCTTTTCTTCCTGCTCCTGCAGGGCGTTCACTCGCTGGGGTTATCCGTATGACACTGTATCTGACACTTGTGGGCCGCTATGCCCTGACTTTAGGCGCCGTCGCCGCCGCCGCGCTACTGGCTTTCATTTTCTGGAAACAGGAGGCGCAGACGCCCTGGACCCGCGATGGCCGGATGCGGGCCGACGTGGTGCAGATCGCCCCCAATGTCTCGGGGCCGGTGGCCAGCGTGGCGGTGAAAGACAACCAGTGGGTCAATCGGGGAGAGGTACTCTATACCATCGATCCGCGCTGGCTGAAGCTGGCGGTCAGCAGCGCTCAGGCGGAGGTGGAAGCCCGACGCCAGGAGATGGCGATGCGCCAGGATGCCGCCAGACGTCGGGCGCAGATCCAGGGCGTCATCTCCAGCGAAGATCTGAAACAGACCAACAGCGCGGCCAGCGTCGCGGCCGCTAACTACCAGGGCGCGCTGGCGGCACTGGCGCTGGCGCAGCTGAATGTAGCGCATGCCACCGTGCGGGCGCCGGTATCCGGCTACGTGACCCATCTCCGGCTGCGCCCCGGCGACTATGCCACCGCCGGGGTGACGACAGTCGCCATTATCGATGGTCAGAGTTTCTGGGTGGTGGGGTATTTTGAAGAGACCCGTCTGCGCCACATCCACATTGGCGATACCGCGCACATCACGCTGATGGGCTACGACCCGGTTATTACCGGCCATGTGGAGAGCATCGGGCACGGGATCGGCGATACCAATGATGAAACCGGCGCCCTGGGCCTGCCGCAGGTCGAGCCAACGTTCAGCTGGGTGCGGCTGGCGCAGCGTGTGCCGGTGCGTATCCATATCGATACCCTGCCCGCGGGGGTGGAGCGGGTCGCCGGTCTGTCCGCGACCATTTCGGTCATCCCTGACCGGACGGCGCGGCGCGCCGGTCAATCATCCGTAGCCGACTTGCTGTCCTCTCAGTGATAGCCTTCGCTGCCGGACACTTTGCCGCGAAAGACGTAATAGCTCCAGGCGGTATACATCAGGATCACCGGGATGATGAGCAGCGCCCCCGGCAGCATAAATACCTGACTGGAGGGCGGCGCGGCGGCATCCCACAGGGAGATGTGCGGCGGAATAATGTTCGGCCAGACGCTGATCCCCAGCCCGCTGAAGCCGAGGAATATCAGGCCCAGCGTCAGGATAAAGGGACGAGCGTGGCTGGCGGGGCGCGCGCTCAGGCGCCAGATCCACAGGCTCAGGGTCAGCACCAGGATCGGCACCGGCACGAACCAGAAGAAATTGGGCAGCGTAATCCATCGTTCCGCCACGTAGCGCCAGCCCAACGGCGTCCAGACGCTGACCACCGCGATCACCGCCATCAGCGCCAGCAGCACCTTGCGGGTCAGCTCGCGCATCCGCTGCTGCAGCGCGCCTTCGCTTTTCATGATGAGCCAGGTGGTGCCCAACAGCAGATAGGCCACCACCAGCCCCAGACCGCAGAACAGGTTAAAGGGGGTAAGCCAGTCCAGCGTCGAGCCGGCGAAGCGGCGGTCGGCTACCGCAAAGCCGTTGATAAAGGCGCCGACGACAATCCCCTGGCTGAAGGTCGCCAGCAGCGAGCCGCCGGCGAAGGCATAGTCCCAGAAGGTGCGATGCGAGGGAACCGCTTTAAAACGAAACTCAAACGCCACGCCGCGGAAAATCAGGCCGATGAGCATCGCCGTCAGCGGGATAACCAGCGCATCGGTGATCACCGCGTAAGCCAGCGGAAACGCGCCGAACAGCCCTGCCCCGCCGAGCACCAGCCAGGTTTCGTTACCATCCCAGACGGGCGCCACGCTGTTAACCATCACATCGCGCTCTTCGGCGTCATGCACCACGCTGAACAGCATCCCGATGCCTAAATCGAAACCATCCATCACGATATACATCAACGTGGCGAAGACAATGATGACAAACCAAATCACCGAGATATCGATGCTCATGATGCGTTCTCCTCATCCCGCACCGGCTCTGCCGCCGAGAGCGGACGCGCCGGGGTGCCTGCGGTTTGCGAGGTCAGCTCCGTCACCGGCTGCGGCCCTTTTTTGATAAGCCGGAAGATATAGTAATACCCCACGCCAAACACCGCGCAGTAGACCACGATAAACACCAGCAGGCTGATAGCCATTTGCAGCGTACTGTGCAACGACACCGCGTCCCGGGTGCGCAGCAAACCGTAGATCACCCACGGCTGACGGCCCATCTCGGTGGTCACCCACCCGGCGACCAGCGCAATAAGACCGGCGGGCCCCATACAGAGCGCAAACCACTGGAAGGGACGCGAATGGTACAGCCGCCGCCGATAGCGCAGCCAGGCGCTGCAGATCCCTAAGGCGATCATCAACACGCCCATCCCAACCATGATACGGAACGACCAGAACACGGCGGGCGAATAGGGCCGGTCCTCTTTCGGGAAATCTTTCAGGGCCGGCACCTGCTTATGCAGGCTGTGGGTGAGGATCAGGCTGCCCAGCGCCGGGATCTCCAGGCCATAGCGGGTCCGCTCCTCTTCCATATCCGGCAGGCCAAACAGCAGCAGCGGGGTGGCCTCGCCCGGCCGGTTTTCCCAGTGTCCTTCAATCGCCGCAATCTTCGCCGGCTGATGCTCAAGGGTGTTAAGGCCATGCATATCCCCCACCACCGCCTGGATGGGCGCCACCAGCAGCGCCATCCACATCGCCATCGACAGCATTTTGCGGATGGCCGGCGAGTCGTTGCCGCGCAGCAGATGCCAGGCGGCGGAGGCCCCGACGAACATGGCGCTGCTGAGAAACGCGGCGATCGCCATATGGAACAAGCGATACGGGAATGAGGGGTTAAAGATAATCGCCAGCCAGTCCTGCGGGATGAGGTGGCCATTTTCGAGGGTAAAACCCTGCGGCGTCTGCATCCAGCTATTGGAGGCGAGGATCCAGAAGGTGGAGACCAGGGTGCCAAGGGCTACCATGCAGGTGGTAAAAAAATGCAGCGCCGGCGGCACCTTGCTCCAGCCGAACAGCATCACGCCGAGGAATCCCGCTTCGAGGAAGAAGGCGGTCAGCACTTCATACAGCAGCAGCGGGCCGGTAATACTGCCGGCAAACTGGGAGAATCCGCTCCAGTTGGTGCCGAACTGATAGGACATGACTAATCCGGAAACCACGCCCATGCCAAAATTGACGGCGAAAATTTTCAGCCAGAAGTTGTAGAGCGAGCGCCAGACGTTATCCCGGGTTCGCAGCCACATCCCTTCCAGCACCACAAGGTAGCTGGCAAGGCCGATGGTGATGGCCGGAAACAGAATATGGAAGGAAACGGTAAAGGCAAATTGCAGTCGGGCCAGATGAAACGCGTCAAATTCAAACATAATCCGCACCCATCATTATGAAACGCCCCGGCCGCAGCCGGGGCTTATGCGAACATCACTTAGCCGATGATGACGTGTTTTGCTTACCGGCGCCCAGTTCAGCGCCGGTCAAAGGATCACCCTGCGGGTCAGATTCTGTTCGCTTCAGCATCGCTTTGCACAGCGCTTCCTGCTCCGGCGTCAGGCCGACAGAGGCGCTGCCATCTCCGCCATCCACGGCCGGCTGCGGATCCTTGACATAATCGAAGTGTTTGTCACTGTTCCAGCTGCCGCGTACTTCTCCACCTTCAGACATATTGTAGTAGGTGTTCGCGTACTCGCTAATGGGCGGCAGTTTGCCCGGCGGATAGTTGTTGCGAATTGACTGCAGCGCCTTCTCAAAAGAGAGCTGATGCGCCGCTTCGCGGGTCATCAGGAACGCCAGCGCGTCTTTTACGCCGGGATCGTCGGTCACGTTGATCAACCGTTCATAGACGATCTTCGCCCTCGCCTCCGCCGCGACGTTTGACCGCAGGTCGGCGGTGGGTTCGCCGATAGTATCAATGTAGGCCGCCGTCCACGGCACGCCCGCCGAATTGGTCAGCGGGGTACCGCCGCCGTACAGTAACGACGTAATATGGCTGTCGTTGCCGTTGGCGGTGAGCGAACGATAGAGTTCCGCCTCGCTCTCGGTGCCCTCCGCCAGCGCCCCTTTGGCGCCTTTATTTAGCATGCCGACCAGGGTGCCAATGATCTCCAGATGGCTCAGCTCCTCTGTCGCGATATCCATCAGCATGTCTTTGCGGCCGGGATCGTCATCGCTTAATCCCTGAGTGAAATAACGACACGCGGCGGCCAGCTCGCCCTGAGGGCCGCCAAACTGTTCGAGCAGTAAATTCGCGAGCCCCGGATTGGGTTCAGCAACGCGCACGGTATACTGCAGTTGTTTCACATGACGAAACATAGGCCTGCCTCCTGGTTATTTTTTCGCTTCTACGCCGTCAGCATCTGAACGCAGGAGAAATTGCTCCGTGGTCTGAGGAATATGTTTGATCAGCCAGTCGGCCATGGCCTGCTCTTCCGCCAGGATGGCCTCAATGGCCGGAATGGAAGCGGTATCGCCCGCTTTTTCAGCCGCCGCCAGCAGAGAGGTATAGCAGGCGATCTCAAACTGCTCGAAGACGTACCCGCTGATCGAGCCTTTGACTATTTCATCGGAAGGAAACATCCCGCCGATGGACTGGCCGAGAGCCGCCATTTTACTCATCGAATCTTTAATCACCGAGCGCGAAATCTCGTTGCGGTCGAGGATCTCTTCCAGCACGGTAATTTGCCGTTTGGTCTCATTGATATGCTGTTCGATTCTGGCACGGAGATCCGGATAATTATCGATACGGCCAGCCATTGATTCCAGCATGGATTCTGCCTGTTTTTCCATGGCATGCGCATCTCGTAGCCAGTCATGATAATGTTCAATGTGATTCATCGTGATTTCCTCGTGTCAGGGAGCGTTTATTTTTCTGCTTTTTTATTAATATTACCTACCGCCAGGTCGGTTAATTTCACATCGGTTTGTTTTTCTTCTTCCAGGGTTTCGGCCAGCAGCTTGACCGCTTTTTTATAACCCAGCTGTTCCGCTAGGGTCACCAGGGTACCGTAACTGGCAATTTCGTAATGCTCGACCTTTTGCGCAGCGGCAATTAACGCGGCATCACGTACTTCATTTTTTTCCGTGCTCTCAACGACTTCATTGGCCTCTTCGATTAATCCTTCCATGGCCACGCATTTCATGCGTTTGATTTTCAGACCGGATTCCTGCTCAACGATCTGGTCGATACGTTCAATCTGGCCCTGGGTTTCTTCAAGATGAGCATTGAACGCCGCGCTGAGTTTTTCACTGGACGCCGCTCTGGCCAGTTTAGCCAGCCCGCGGGTTAATTGTTTCTCTGCGCTGTAGGTATCTGAGAGCAGGTGAATAAATACATCTTCAATGCTTTTCATATTCATAGAAATACCTTCTGGAGTCAGAAAATAACTGCGAGCCCGTGACAGACTCGCAGGAGATACTTTCACTTCAGGGTGCAAGGAAAAGGATAATCAGGAATTATCAGACTTGCGGCCACCGCCGTGGCTGTTTTGTCCGCCTTTTTTACCCGCTTCGGACGCACGCTGCGGATCATTTTTAAAGTTCCCGCCGCTGTGCTGACCACCTTTACGACCTGCTTCAGAAGCTTTTTCACGGTCTTCAGCAAAATTACCGGAACCACCACGATGCTCTGCCATATTTTCACCTCATGTATATCGGTTATGTCAGTACGATACGAAAATATTCCGTATCACTCGTCGTTCGATATTTAAATCTAGCGGGTAATGCTGGTTAGTCAAATTATTATCCGGTGTTTCCGATACCTTTTAGCAGCAATTCGGAATAATTCTATAAAACACATCAAAAACAACCAGACGGCACATTTCGGCTAACTTACTGTGTTCAGGGAAATAATGCATAGAGACCACCCATGCGGCAAAGAATTATTTATACCGGCGGGTTACTCCCGTTGGGTTATATAACGAAGCGGCAGTATTGCCTGTAGCCCGACTGAAATTAGGAATTTTTCTTGTTTTTAAGGCAAAAAAAAGCCGCTGGGGAAGCGGCTGGAAAAATAAAATGGAGCGAATATCATGCCCGATTAAGCCTGGCATATTCAGGGGAAACAGGCAAATAACGCCAATAAATAAGCGAAGCGTGGAATATATTCAGCGACTGGAATATCACGCAGTTCCATTATTAGTACTCTACGCTTTATTTTCACGGTGGTTTATCGGCGGCAATAGCGTCAGGTCACTTTGCCTTTGCGCCTGATGCGATCAGCCATTCTCTCCAGGAGAAGACTCTATGAAAGCACTCACTTATCATGGCCCCCATCATGTCAGCGTTGACACCATGCCCGACCCAGCCCTTGAGGCGCCGGACGATATTATTCTGCGCGTCACGGCGACGGCGATCTGCGGTTCCGATCTGCACCTTTACCGCGGAAAGATCCCCGGCACGCACCATGGTGATATTTTCGGCCATGAATTTATGGGGGAAGTGGTGGACGCCGGTTCGGACGTCACCGCGGTTCGTAAAGGCGATCGGGTGGTTATCCCGTTTGTCATTGCCTGCGGAGACTGCTTCTTTTGTCGCCTGCAGCAATATGCCGCCTGCGAAAGCACCAATAGCGGCCAGGGGGCGACGCTCAATCGCAAAGGTATTTCGCCACCCGCGGCGCTGTTTGGCTATAGTGATTTGTACGGCGGGATCCCCGGCGGCCAGGCGGAATATGTGCGGGTTCCCAAAGCCAATACCGGCCCGTTTAAAGTGCCGGACACCTTACCCGATGAAAAGGTGCTGTTTCTGTCAGATATTCTGCCCACCGCCTGGCAGGCGGTAAAAAACGCCGAGGTCAAACCCGGCAGCAGCGTGGCTATTTTTGGCGCCGGCCCGGTTGGCCTGCTGTGCGCCTCCTGCGCCAGGCTCAATGGCGCAGAGCAGATATTCATCATTGATCATAACGATTACCGACTCGACTTCGCGCAGCAGCGCTATGGCGCGATCCCGATAAACTTCGACCACCATGACGACCCGGCGCAGTGGATTATCGACAACACCGCCGGCCATCGCGGCGTCGACGCGGTGATTGACGCCGTCGGCTTCGAGGCGAAAGGCAGCCTCACGGAAACCGTCCTCACCACCCTGAAAATCGAGGGCAGCAGCGGGAAAGCGCTGCGCCAGTGCATCGCCGCCGTGCGCCGCGGCGGCATCGTCAGCGTGCCCGGGGTTTACGCCGGTTTCATTCATGGATTTATGTTTGGCGATGCCTTTGATAAGGGGCTGACCTTCAAAATGGGGCAAACCCACGTCCATGCCTGGTTGCCGGATCTGCTGGCGCTAATTGAGCAAGGGTTGCTCACCCCGGAGGAGATAATCACGCACCATATGCCGCTGGAGGAGGCCGCGCGCGGCTATCAGATCTTTGAGAAGCGTGAAGAGGCATGCCGCAAAGTGATCCTCGTGCCGGGGATGCAGCCCGGAAAGGCAACGCTTTGAGGCGGAGGTTAACGCAGCGAAACCCCTCGGCGGCCAGTGCGGGCCGTGATATAAAAACAGTATCCGCTGGCCCGCCGTGGCGGATACCGCCATTAACCACAGGAGAAGGTCATGCTCGAGTTACGCCCGAATTGCGAATGCTGTGATAGAGATCTGCCGCCAGACTCACCCGAAGCGTTTATCTGTTCGTTCGAGTGTACCTTTTGCCAGGACTGCATGACGGCCCGGCTGAACGGCCATTGCCCGAACTGCGGCGGCGAGCTGGTGCGGCGCCCGGTGCGTCCCGAAGAGGCGCTCCGGCGTCACCCCGCCTCCACCCTGCGTCGCCATACGCAGTAAAACCGGATGAGCAGGCGTCGCGAACGGGAGCCCTCAGGCTCCCTTTCTTCACCCTTATTTCTCTGCCGAAAAGCGCCACTCCGCGGCGGTCGACAGCGTCACAAAGGGCCCCGCAAGGGTGACATTGTGATGGCCAATGATGTCAGGCGCTGATAAACGTTCGTTATCCATGGTTGAGTGCGCATCCGAGATTAACACCGTCCGTAATCCCAGCGCCGATGCCGCTCGGCAGGTCGTGTCCACGCAGAATTCGGTTTTCATCCCGGCAATAACCAGCTGTTTTACGCCGGCCTGGGCGAGCTGATGCTCAAGGTCAGTTTGCTGGAAACAGGAGGGGTATTTTTTAATCAAAACGATATCCCGCTCGCAGTTAACCCCCATCTCAGGCAGCAGTTGGGTTAATGGACTTTGCGCGGAGAACGGAGAGTCGTCAGGTCCGGTATGGCGGGCAAAGAAGACTGGCACCTCAGCCTGTCTCGCTTTTTCAATCAGCAGGCAAACGTTCGCCAGAAGCGCATCGGCCTGATACGGGGAAACCGGGCCACGGAAAAGCCCCTGCTGCATATCGATAATTAACAGGGCATGTTCAGATGAAATCATGATGGGTCTCCATTCAGTCTGTCACGAACGGAGAAGACGCTCCCCGTCCACATTGGCGGGGAGTGAGGATCTGTTTGTCAGGAGCCGGTCACAGATACGCCCACACCACCGCAGGTTACGGTCGTGGTGGTGACGGTGGTGGTTGGCTGCACTGACGTAATCATTATCTGACCTTCACTTATTCTTTACAGATAAAACATAAGCGGCATTAAAACGGCTCTTTTCTTATAGCATTGAGCTGAGACGGATTGCAATTTATGCCTGAACAACGCAGCCGCTTTACGCAACCATTAACGGCTTACAATATAGGCGCGAAGGGTTTCGCCTGCTGAAAGAATATGTTTCACGGTATATGCCCGAGCCTCCTGTGGATTATTTTGCTGGCAGGCCATCAGGATCTGCTGATGCTCATCCTGGAATTTCAGCGTATCCGACAGCAGTCTGTTCTGAAAAAGCTCATATCTTTCAATCTGCTCGCGCAATTCACCGATCATCTTCAACAGGCGCTGATTGTTACACTTCCGATACAGCAGTTCATGAAACTCCCGGTTATACCTCCCCTGCTGCTCGGGTTCAGAAGCGCTGCTCAGCAGCTGATGCACCAGCTCTGCCCGGGCAAGCGTTTCCGGGTCCATATTCTTCAGGCTATGAAAAATGGCTTCACCTTCCAGGAGTGCCCGCAGCTGATAAATTTCATCGACATCTGCGGCCGTCAGCGTTTTCACCACCGCGCCACGATTTCTGTAAATCTCAACCAGACCTTCGCGCTCAAGCTGCTGTATCGCTTCTCTCATTGGGATACGGCTGACAGAAAACTGGCAGGCCAGGTCGCGCTCTACAAGCCGGTCGCCATCTCGCAATGCCCCCTTGTTGATTAAGATTTTTAACTCACTGGCAAGGATGTCAGCGGTCGAACGGGTAGCAGCGTTCATTTGGCTCTCTTTACATCATTCATAAATGGTATACCATTATGCCATTATAGCCAACGTCATGACAACCTTGCGATTCTACCTGCAGCTTCGTTCAGGCAATGCACCTGGACGATACCGCAGTGAAGAAATTCATCCCTCTCTAGAGAAAGGCAAACCAATGGAACATGCTTATACCAGTCATATCACATGGACCGGCAATCAGGGCACGGGTACTTCGGGTTACAAGGCTTATGCCCGAACCTGGGATATCGCGGTAAAGGGAAAAGAACCCATTCATTGTTCAAATGATCCATTACTGGGCGGCGATCCCGGCAAAATGAACCCGGAAGATCTCCTGCTCTCTTCTCTCTCTGCCTGTCACATGCTGTGGTACTTACATCTGGCCTCAGATGCCGGCATTACGGTCATGGAATATCAGGACTCGCCGGTAGCAACGGGCGAAGTATTAAAAGGGGGCGCGGGTCGCTTTATTTCTGCTACCCTCAGGCCGAAAATCACCGTATTACCAGGTACCGATCTCGACGCCGCCGCGGCCCTTCATCAGCAGATCCATCACGTCTGTTTTATCGCCCGATCGGTCAATTTCCCGGTCAGCTACCAGCCTGAATTTATTATCTTTAACGCAGAGTAACTCGTTTCTGGCGCGGTCATCCGGCGCTCAGGAAATGTGGCTGGGGTATCCAACCTCAGCCACACTTCGCTGCACACCGAAGCATCCTGCTCTGGCCGTCATTAGACTGCAGGGAAATTCACCACGGAGCAGACTTATGATTGCGGTACTTTTTGAGGCCGACGCCTTACCGGAAGCACAGGAAAGATATCTTCAGCTGGCGGCCGGGCTGACGCCTTTGCTTTCAGACACGCCGGGGTTTATTGCCATCGAGCGTTTTCAGAGCCTGAATTCGCCCGGCAAAATCCTTTCGTTATCCTGGTGGGAAGATGAAGCATCGGTGGCCAACTGGCAGCAAAATGAGCGGCATCTGGCTGCCCAGCGCGAAGGCAAAGCATCAATTTTTTCATATTACAGAATACGCGTTGCCCGCGTGTTCCGGGATTACTCATCGGCTCGGGGAGCACAGCCAGATGTATGATATTCACGTCATTCTCAGCAACACGCCGGGCTCGCTTGGCGCAATGGGTATAGCGATGGGCAACAACGGTGTGGGTCTCGAAGGTGGTGGGGTATTCACCACGCCTGATGCCGGGCATGCGCATTTTCTGGTAGAAGACGGTGAGACAGCCCGCAGGGTGCTGACCGAGGCCGGATTTACGGTCAGCGATGTATGCCGTCCTCTGATACGCAAGTTACCCCAGGAACGACCCGGGGAGCTGGGGGACATTGCAGACACCCTGGCCCGCAACGGTATTAATATTCTGGTACAGTACAGCGACCACCGTAACCGGCTCATTCTCCTTACCGATGATGACACCCGGGCAGCGGAAGTGACCAAAAAATGGGCCATACTTTCTGAATGAATCTCCTGAAAACGCAGCAAGACAGTGAGCCAGAGGCGGCGCTGGAAACCGCGATGGCGATGGTGGCCTCAGCCCTCTCCGACCCGTCAAGGGTCAGTATTCTCTGCGCGCTGATGGACGGGCGCGCATGGACGGCGACCGAGCTCAGCACGGTCGCCGAGGTCTCCGCCTCCACCACCAGCGGACATCTTGCCCGGCTGCTCAGCAACGGGCTGGTGGTGTGTCTCGCGCAGGGGCGCCACCGCTATTACCGCCTGGCGGGCCCGCATATCGCCGGCCTGCTGGAAAACCTGATGGGCGTCTCAATGCAGGCTCATAAGGCGCTGGCCACCAGCACGCCGGTTACGCTTCGCTACGCCCGCACCTGCTACGACCATCTGGCGGGCGAACTGGCGGTGAATATTTATGAGTCTATGCTGCGGGAAAAATGGCTGACGGCCGATGGGCAGTCCTTGACGTCAGCCGGTAAAACCCAGCTTGAAAGCCTGGGCGCGGTACTTAACGCTCGCCCGCGACGTAAGCCTTGTTGCCCCTGTCTTGACTGGAGCGAAAGACGTTTTCATCTGGGAGGCGACGCCGGTTCGGCGCTGATGGCGCTGTTTGAGCAGAAAGGATGGATAACCCGCGCGCCGGGATATCGGGAAGTGCAAGTGACGGATAGCGGCAGAGCGGCGCTGTCCCGGCTGTTTAATCTGAAGGTGGGTGGATAGCCTGAGTTTAGGCTACATCACATTTTCGCCGAACGGCACCGGTTTAAGCCGGTCGGGCCATCAGTAAGACCCCTGGCGTTCAATCCATACCCACTTGCGATCTCGCGGTAAACTGAGCTAGCCCTGTTGTAAGCGCATGGCTTTGATGGACATTGTGTTGCGGGAAATCAACCATGGTACCGCGCAGCGAGCGTCCGGCAAAATAACGGCCTGAATGCGATAAAAAAACGGGAGCCCATCGGCTCCCGCTTTTACTTAATCCACCAACGGGATTACATGTTCGCGATAATCGCGTCGCCAAACTCTGAACATTTCAGCAGTTTAGCGCCTTCCATCAGACGTTCGAAGTCATAGGTCACGGTCTTGGCGGCGATAGCGCCTTCCATGCCTTTGACGATCAGGTCTGCGGCTTCGAACCACTGCATGTGGCGCAGCATCATCTCTGCGGACAGGATGATGGAGCCCGGGTTCACTTTGTCCTGGCCTGCATACTTCGGCGCAGTACCGTGAGTCGCTTCGAACAGCGCGCACTCGTCGCCGATGTTGGCGCCCGGGGCGATACCGATACCGCCAACCTGTGCCGCCAGCGCGTCAGAGATGTAGTCGCCGTTGAGGTTCATACAGGCGATAACGTCGTATTCCGCCGGACGCAGCAGGATCTGCTGCAGGAAGGCATCGGCGATCACGTCTTTTACCACGATCTCTTTGCCGGTGTTCGGGTTCTTGATTTTCACCCACGGGCCGCCGTCGATCAGCTCGCCGCCGAACTCTTCGCGAGCCAGCTGGTAGCCCCAGTCTTTGAACGCGCCTTCGGTGAACTTCATGATGTTGCCTTTGTGAACGATGGTCACAGAGTCACGATCGTTGGTGATCGCATACTCAATGGCTGCACGAACCAGGCGTTTGGTGCCTTCTTCAGAGCACGGCTTGATGCCGATGCCGCAATGTTCCGGGAAGCGAATTTTCTTCACGCCCATCTCATCGCGCAGGAATTTGATCACTTTGTCTGCTTCAGCAGAGTCGGCTTTCCACTCGATGCCGGCATAGATATCTTCGGAGTTTTCACGGAAGATAACCATGTCGGTCAGTTCCGGGTGCTTAACCGGGCTCGGAGTGCCCTGGTAGTAACGTACCGGACGCAGGCAAACGTAGAGATCCAGCTCCTGACGCAGCGCCACGTTCAGGGAACGAATGCCGCCGCCGACTGGGGTAGTCAGAGGACCTTTGATAGCAACGCGGTAGTCACGAATCAGATCGAGGGTTTCAGCTGGCAGCCAGACATCCTGGCCATAGACGTGGGTCGATTTCTCACCGGTGTAAACTTCCATCCAGGAAATTTTACGCTCGCCCTTATAGGCTTTCTCAACGGCGGCATCAACCACTTTCAGCATCGCTGGGGTAACGTCAACGCCGATACCGTCACCTTCAATGAACGGGATAATCGGATTATGAGGGACGTTCAGTTTGCCGTTTTGCAGGGTGATTTTTTGACCTTCCGCCGGAACTACTACTTTGCTTTCCATTAACCTCTCCTTCGAGCGCTTCTGGTTCTGCTCTTCCCTCTTCACGCGAGCCTGGTGTTGGCTGAGTCGGCCAGCTTCGGAGTACCGGGTCTTCCCGCTAACCGGAGCTATCGCGTCCGTGTCGCCTTCCTGCCTGTGTTGCGAATCGGTTTGAGCAATTTTTTGTTAATAATTTGTAATGAGCATGTCAATACTACCTGAATGTTTGCGTCCATGAAAGGCATTCGTAATTAGGCTATAATGCGGCAATTGATAGAGCCTGAAAATACCATGCAGAAAACTTCATTTAGAAAACATCGCGTTGAGCGATTCAGCACACAACAAGTCACCAGACAACGCAAAGAACGCCAGCCAAAAACTGTGATCTTGTTCAATAAACCCTATGATGTGTTGCCACAATTTACCGACGAGGCCGGGCGCAGCACGCTGAAAGATTTTATTCCCGTGGCGGGCGTCTACGCCGCAGGTCGACTCGATCGCGACAGCGAAGGGCTGCTGGTGCTGACCAACGATGGCGCGCTGCAGGCGAAGCTGACCCAGCCGGGTAAACGCACCGGCAAGATCTACTACGTCCAGGTGGAAGGCGACCCCACCCCCGAGGCGCTGGCCGCTTTGCGCGACGGCGTCACCCTCAACGATGGCCCCACCCTGCCTGCCGGCGTAGAACTTGTGGAGGAGCCCGCCTGGCTGTGGCCGCGCAACCCGCCGATTCGTGAGCGCAAATCGATCCCCACCCGCTGGCTGAAGATCACGCTCTACGAGGGACGCAACCGTCAGGTGCGCCGGATGACCGCCCACGTCGGCTTCCCTACCCTGCGGCTGATCCGCTACGCTATGGGCGGCTACACCCTCGACGGGCTGGCCAACGGCGACTGGCGCAAAGCCGAATAACCGAAAAGGAAAAGCGATGTTTAAACCTCATGTCACTGTTGCCTGCGTGGTTCACGCTCAGGATAAATTTCTCATCGTCGAAGAGACCATTAACGGCAAAGCATTGTGGAACCAGCCGGCGGGCCATCTCGAGGCCAATGAAACGCTGCTGCAGGCCGCCGAACGTGAACTGTGGGAAGAGACCGGCATTCGCGCCACGCCGCAGCACTTCATCCGCATGCATCAGTGGCTGGCCCCCGATAACACCCCGTTTCTGCGCTTCCTGTTCGCCATCGAACTTAGCGATCTGTGCGCCACTGAACCGCACGACAGCGATATCGATCGCTGCCTGTGGCTCAGTGCTGAGGAAATTCTTAACGCGCCAAACCTGCGCTCGCCGCTGGTTGCCGAAAGCATTCGCTGCTACCTGCAGGACCCGCGCCAGCCGCTGTCGCTGATTGGCGCATTTAACTGGCCGTTCACAGGGGGTGAATGAACGGTGAGCGCGTGCTAGAATACGCCGCCTCGAAGTTCAATGTAGCGAGTATTTCCATGTCAGAAAGCCAGAAAAAAGTGATCGTCGGCATGTCCGGCGGCGTCGACTCCTCGGTCTCCGCGTACCTGCTGCTGCAGCAAGGGTATAAGGTGGAAGGCCTGTTCATGAAGAACTGGGAGGAAGACGACGGCGAGGAATACTGCACCGCCGCCGCCGACCTTGCCGATGCGCAAGCGGTCTGCGATAAGCTGGGCATTGAACTGCACACCGTTAACTTTGCCGCCGAATATTGGGATAACGTCTTTGAGCTCTTCCTGGAAGAGTACAAAGCCGGCCGCACGCCAAACCCGGATATTCTGTGCAATAAAGAGATCAAATTTAAAGCCTTCCTCGAGTTTGCCGCCGAAGACCTCGGCGCCGACTACATCGCCACCGGGCACTATGTGCGCCGCGCCGATGTCGACGGTAAAAGCCAGCTGCTGCGCGGTCTCGACGGCAACAAAGATCAGAGCTACTTCCTTTATACCCTCAGCCACGAGCAGATTGCCCAGAGCCTGTTCCCGGTGGGTGAGCTGGAAAAACCGCAGGTGCGTAAGATCGCCGAAGAGCTGGATCTGATCACCGCGAAGAAAAAAGATTCCACCGGCATCTGCTTTATCGGCGAGCGTAAATTCCGCGATTTCCTTGGCCGCTATCTGCCGGCGCAGCCGGGCAAAATCCTCACCGTCGACGGCGAGGAGATCGGCACCCATCAGGGGCTGATGTACCATACCCTGGGCCAGCGTAAAGGACTGGGTATCGGCGGCACCAAAGAGGGTAGCGAAGACCCATGGTATGTGGTCGATAAAGACGTTGAGAATAATATTCTTATCGTCGCCCAAGGCCATGACCACCCGCGCCTGATGTCCGTCGGCCTGATTGCCCAACAGCTGCACTGGGTTGACCGTGAACCGCTGCAGGGCACCCTGCGCTGCACGGTGAAAACCCGCTATCGCCAGACCGATATCCCCTGCACCGTTACCGCGCTGGATGAAGACCGTATCGAAGTCCGCTTCGATGAGCCGGTCGCGGCGGTGACCCCGGGCCAGTCCGCCGTGTTCTATTTGGGTGAAGTGTGCCTCGGCGGCGGAATTATTGAACAACGACTGCCTCTGCAGTCCTGAACGCGCGTTATTTCCGCCGGGACGAACCGCCCCGGCGGCTGACAAGGAGTATGTGTGGCGAAGAATTACTATGACATCACCCTGGCGCTGGCTGGCGTTTGCCAGGCGGCGCGACTGGTTCAGCAACTGGCGCATCAGGGACATTGCGACAGCGATGCCCTGCATGTGTCGCTGAACAGCATCATCGACCTCGATCCCGAGTCGACGCTGGCGGTGTTCGGTGGCAGTGAAGCCAATCTTCGCCTCGGCCTTGAAACGCTGCTCGGGGTGCTCAATACCAGCAGCCGTCAGGGCCTCAATGCGGAACTCACCCGCTATACCCTGAGCCTGATGGTGCTGGAGCGCAAGCTCGCCGCCAGTAAAGGGGCGATGGACACGCTCGGTAACCGCATCGCCGGCCTGCACCGTCAGCTGGAGCACTTTGACCTGCAGTCCGAAACGCTGCTCAGCGCCATGGCGGGCATCTATGTCGATGTGATAAGCCCGCTGGGCCCGCGTATTCAGGTGACCGGCTCCCCTGCCGTGCTGCAAAGCCCGCAGGTGCAGGCGAAAGTTCGCTCAGCGCTGCTGGCGGGGATTCGCGCCGCGGTGCTCTGGCATCAGGTGGGCGGCGGACGTCTGCAGCTTATGTTTTCCCGTAATCGTCTGGTTAACCAGGCAAAGCAAATTCTTGCTCATTTAACCCCGGAGTTGTGATCTATGGAATTATCCTCACTGACCGCCGTTTCCCCTGTAGACGGCCGCTACGGCGATAAAGTCAGCGCGCTGCGCGGTATCTTCAGCGAATTCGGTTTGCTGAAATTCCGCGTTCAGGTGGAAGTACGTTGGCTGCAAAAACTGGCCGCCCACGCAGCGATCAAGGAAGTTCCTGCTTTTGCTGCCGACGCAAACGGTTTCCTTGACAAAATCGTCGCCGATTTCAGCGTCGAAGACGCCGAGCGCATCAAAACCATCGAGCGCACCACTAACCACGACGTGAAAGCGGTAGAGTACTTTCTGAAAGAGAAAGTCGCTGACGTCGCTGAACTGCACGCCGTGTCGGAGTTTATTCACTTCGCCTGTACGTCCGAAGACATCAATAACCTCTCCCACGCGCTGATGCTGAAAACCGCCCGCGACGAAGTGGTTCTGCCTTACTGGCGCAAGCTGATTGACGCGGTAAAAGATCTGGCGACCCAGTACCGCGATGTACCGCTGCTCTCCCGTACCCACGGCCAGCCGGCGACGCCGTCCACCATGGGTAAAGAGATGGCGAACGTCGCCTACCGTATGGAGCGCCAGTACCGTCAGCTGAACCAGGTGGAAATCCTCGGTAAAATCAACGGCGCGGTGGGTAACTACAACGCCCACATCGCTGCCTACCCGGAAGTCGACTGGCATCAGTTCAGCGAAGAATTTGTCACTTCGCTGGGCATTCAGTGGAACCCGTACACCACGCAGATCGAGCCGCATGACTATATCGCTGAGCTGTTTGACTGCATCGCGCGCTTCAACACCATTCTGATCGACTTCGATCGCGACGTGTGGGGCTACATCGCGCTCAACCACTTCAAACAGAAGACCATCGCCGGGGAAATCGGCTCCTCCACCATGCCGCACAAGGTGAACCCGATTGACTTCGAAAACTCCGAAGGCAACCTCGGCCTGGCCAATGCGGTCATGCAGCACCTGGCCAGCAAACTGCCGGTTTCCCGCTGGCAGCGCGACCTGACCGACTCCACCGTCCTGCGTAATCTCGGCGTGGGCATCGGCTATGCGCTGATCGCCTATCAGTCCACCCTCAAAGGGATCAGCAAGCTGGAGCTGAACCAGGATCGCCTGCTGGACGAACTGGATCACAACTGGGAAGTACTGGCTGAGCCGATCCAGACCGTGATGCGTCGTTACGGTATCGAAAAACCGTACGAGAAGCTGAAAGAGCTGACCCGTGGCAAACGCGTTGACGCGGAAGGGATGAAGCAGTTTATTGACAGCCTCGCCCTGCCGGAAGAGGAAAAAGTGCGTCTCAAAGCGATGACCCCGGCCAACTATATCGGTCGGGCAACCACCATGGTTGACGAGCTGAAGTAAGCGCCCTGCCCCTCTTTCCGCCGGAAAGAGGGGCGTTTTATCGCCGGAAGGCGATCAGATCCAGACGTCGTTCACCGCCGTCCGCTCGCCCCCCTCGTGGCCGGTATTCAGCACCCCGCGCGGTTCAATCAGCAGCAGCTTCGCTTCCATCTCCGCCGAGGTCTTATGTTCCACCCCGCGCGGCACGACGATCATCTCCCCGGCCTTCACCAGCACATGTCCGTCGCGGAAGTCCACGCGCAATACCCCCTCCACCACCATCAGCGTCTCATCGGTTTCCGGATGGCTGTGCCAGATAAAGTCGCCGGCGATGCGCACGATCTTGAACTGATAGTCGTTCATTTCGGCCACCACTTTGGGCTGCCATTGTTCGCTGAACAGGGAAAATTTGTGAGCAAGATTAACGAGTTGATACATAGGCTGTCTCCTTGTGATAAAGGCAGTCAGCATAGTTCGCCGCGCCGCGGTCACGCTTGAACGATTGTGCAACCTGCGCCGCCTTAGCCGCGGATCGCCCGCAGCCAGCGCCCCGGAGAGAGGCCAAAGCGGCTGATAAACTGGCGCGTCATGTGGCTCTGGTCGGCAAAGCCCGCCTCGGCGGCAATATCCACCAAACGCTCCCCGGCGCGCATCCGCTGGCGACAAAAATCGAGCCGGCGCATCATGACGTATCGCCACGGACTGGTGCCATACAGCGTTCTGAAATCGCGGCTCAGGCTCCAGCGGTCCCGGCCGCTGACCTGCGACAGGATGTCGAGGGTCATATCCTGCATAAAACAGGCATGGATATACTCCCGGGCCCTCTCCGCCGCCTGATAATCAAACGCCTGGCGACGGGAACGCTGCCCACCGACCACGGCCAGGGTCTGCGCCAGGTCGTACAGGGCGTCCTCTTCCTCCAGCGGCTCGAAGGTAGCCGTGACCGCTTTCAACAACGGTTGCGCGGCGCGACGTAGCCGTGGATCCGCCGACAGGCCGCCGGGGATAAACGGCAATGGCCTGCCGCCGAGTATCTTCTGGATCAACGCGGGTTCGATATAGGCCATGCGGTAGTGAAACCCCGCCTCGGTGCCCGCCTCGCCATCGTGTATTTCGTCCGGGTGAAGGACCATCGTCCCGCCGGGCAGACTGTGCTGTAGCCCGCCGCGATAGTGAAAGCTCTGCACGCCGGCGATCGTCTGGCCGATGGCGTAGGTGTCATGCCGGTGCGGCTCATAGCCGTGGCCGCCGAAGAAGGCTTCGATGCGCTCCGTCCGACTGGGCGACTGCGCCAGCCTGACCCAGTCCGCGCTCTGCTGCTGAGACATAATGGATAACCTGCGGCGTCATTGAGGGATAATTCCAGCACTATTACACAAAAAATTAACATCACCAACCCGCCGCTGCCCGCGCCCTGCCGCTGGGCGTTTGCTGAAATTACGCATAGAATGAAGGAGTTCCATACCCGTGCGCAAAAGGCGCCGCCCAACGCCGACCTGCCCGGCGATGCTGCACGCCGTTTGTATAAAAAGCTTTATTTAACAGCTGTTTATATTTTGCGTATATAATAAGCGTCAGACTACTTTCGAAATTGCAAGGGAGAACAGCCATGCGCGTACTCGTGGTTGAGGATAATGCCCTGCTGCGTCACCACCTCAAAGTTCAGCTACAGGAGCTGGGCCATCAGGTCGATGCCGCAGAGGATGCCAAGGAAGCGGATTACTATCTGGGCGAACATCTCCCGGATATCGCCATCGTCGATCTCGGTCTACCGGACGAAGATGGATTATCGTTGATCCGCCGCTGGCGCAGCCACGACGTGTCACTGCCGGTGCTGGTGCTGACCGCCCGCGAAGGTTGGCAGGATAAAGTCGAAGTGCTGAGCGCCGGGGCGGATGATTACGTCACCAAGCCTTTCCATATTGAAGAGGTTGCCGCCCGCATGCAGGCGCTGCTGCGCCGCAATAGCGGCCTGGCCTCGCAGGTGATCTCTCTGCCGCCGTTCCAGGTCGACCTCTCCCGGCGCGAGCTGTCGGTGAACGACCAGCCGATCAAGCTGACGGCTTTTGAGTACACCATTATGGAAACCCTGATCCGCAATCGCGGCAAAGTGGTCAGTAAAGATTCGCTGATGCTCCAGCTTTACCCGGATGCCGAACTGCGTGAAAGCCATACCATCGACGTGCTGATGGGCCGGCTGCGTAAGAAAATTCAGGCTGAATACCCGCAGGACGTCATCACCACGGTGCGCGGCCAGGGCTATCTGTTCGAACTGCGCTGATGAAGGGACTGTTGCGGCATATTTTCCCGCTGTCGTTACGGGTTCGCTTCCTGCTGGCGACCGCCGGGGTGGTGCTGGTGCTCTCCCTGGCTTATGGCATGGTGGCGCTGGTGGGCTACAGCGTCAGCTTCGATAAAACCACCTTCCGTCTGCTGCGCGGCGAGAGCAATCTCTTTTATATGCTGGCCAAATGGGAGAACGGCGCCATTGACGTCGATATCCCGGAAAATCTGAATATGGAAAGCCCGACGGTGACCCTTATTTACGATGAGAAGGGCAAACTGCTGTGGGCGCAGCGCGATGTCCCCTGGCTGACAAAACGCATTCAACCGGATTGGCTAAAACGCAATGGCTTCCATGAAATTGAAGCCGATGTCGACAGCAGCAGTATGTTATTGCGCAATAACCATGAGGTTCAGGAACAGCTGGACGCCATCCGCGAACAGGGCGACGATTCGGAGATGACCCACTCGGTGGCGATCAACTTCTACCCGGCCACCAGCAAAATGCCCCAGCTCAGTATCGTGGTGGTCGACACCATCCCGGTGGAGCTCAAGCGCAGCTATATGGTGTGGAGCTGGTTTATCTACGTGCTGGCCGCCAACCTGTTGCTGGTGATCCCCCTCCTGTGGGTCGCCGCCTGGTGGAGCCTGCGCCCCATCGAGTCGCTGGCCAAAGAGGTGCGCGAGCTGGAGGAACATCACCGCGAGAAGCTCAATCCCAACACCACCCGCGAGCTGACCAGGCTGGTCAGCAACCTTAACCGGCTGGTTCGCAGCGAGCGTGAACGCTATGACAAATACCGCACCACCCTCACCGATCTCACCCACAGCCTGAAAACGCCGCTGG
This sequence comes from Klebsiella sp. GG_Kp146, assembly GCF_040061975.1. Classification (NCBI taxonomy): domain Bacteria; kingdom Pseudomonadati; phylum Pseudomonadota; class Gammaproteobacteria; order Enterobacterales; family Enterobacteriaceae; genus Klebsiella; species Klebsiella sp. GG_Kp146. Next base: position 76,815 of record NZ_JBEAHA010000014.1, on the reverse strand, counting down.
CGGTGATGCAGAGCACGTTGCGCTCGCTGCGTGGCGAGAAGATCAGCGTCGACGAGGCGGAGCCGGTGATGCTGGAGCAGATCAGCCGTATTTCGCAGCAGATTGGTTACTATCTGCATCGCGCCAGCATGCGCAGCGGCGGCACCTTGCTGAGCCGGGAGCTGCACCCGATCGCCCCCCTGCTCGACAGCCTGACCTCCGCCCTCAATAAGGTTTATCAGCGCAAGGGGGTCAATATCTCGCTCGACATCTCGCCGGAGATCAGTTTTGTCGGCGAGCAGAACGATTTTATGGAAGTGATGGGTAACGTTCTCGATAACGCCTGTAAGTACTGTCTGGAGTTCGTGGAGGTTTCCGTGCGCCAGACCACCGACAGCCATCTGCACATTCTGGTGGAAGACGATGGGCCGGGGATCCCGCCGAGCCAGCGCCGCGCTGTCTTCGACCGCGGTCAGCGAGCGGATACTCTGCGTCCCGGCCAGGGGGTGGGGCTCTCCGTCGCCCGGGAAATCGTCGAACAATATGACGGGGAGATCATCGCCGGCGAGAGCCTGCTCGGCGGCGCCTGCATGGAGGTGGTGTTTGGCCGCCAGCTGATGGAAGATAAAGAGAGTTAATCGTTGAGTTTTTTCACGGCGCCTGCATCGCCGGGGCGCCGCATCCGTTATAATCCCTGTCAGACACCTGCAGTGGAATATCAATATGGATTATCAATTAACGCTTAACTGGCCTGACTTTATCGAACGCTACTGGCAAAAACGGCCGGTGGTACTGAAGCGCGGCTTCGCCAATTTTATCGACCCGCTGAGCCCGGACGAACTGGCTGGACTGGCCATGGAGAGCGAGGTCGATAGCCGCCTTGTCAGCCATCAGGATGGAAAATGGCAGGTCAGTCACGGTCCCTTCGAAAGCTACGATCACCTGAGCGAAAACAACTGGTCCCTGCTGGTACAGGCGGTCAACCACTGGCATGAGCCGTCGGCGGCGCTGATGCACCCGTTCCGCGCCCTGCCGGACTGGCGTATCGACGACCTGATGATCTCCTTCTCTGTACCGGGCGGCGGCGTCGGCCCGCATCTGGATCAGTATGATGTGTTTATCATCCAGGGCACTGGCCGTCGGCGCTGGCGCGTCGGGGAAAAAGTGCCGATGAAACAGCACTGCCCGCATCCGGACCTGCTGCAGGTTGACCCCTTCGAGGCGATCATCGATGAAGAGATGGAGCCGGGCGATATTCTCTATATTCCGCCAGGATTCCCGCATGAGGGATATTCGCTGGAAAATTCGCTGAACTATTCGGTCGGCTATCGCGCGCCGAATGCCCGCGAGCTGTTCAGCGGCTTTGCCGACTACGTTCTCCAGCGCGAACTGGGCAGCCAGCGCTACGCCGATCCGGACGTGCCCTCCCGCGACCATCCGGCGGATATTTTACCGGCCGAACTCGACCGCCTGCGCGAGATGATGCTGGGGCTGATTAACCAACCGGAGCACTTTAAGCAGTGGTTCGGCGAGTTTATCACTCAGTCGCGTCATGAGCTCGACGTCGCGCCGCCGGAGCCGCCGTATCAGCCCGATGAAATTTACGATGCCCTGCAGCAGGGCGATACCCTGGAACGCTTGGGCGGCCTGCGGGTGCTGCGCATTGACGGCGAGGTGTTCGTCAATGGCGAGAAGATCAACTCTCCGCACCGCCCGGCGCTGGACGCCTTAGCCACCCACCTAACGCTGCGCGCCGACCATTTTGGCGATGCGCTGGAAGATCCCTCTTTCCTCGCCATGCTGGCGGCGCTGGTCAACAGCGGCTACTGGTTCTTTGGCGACTGAGTGGCATCCTGCCCGGCTGCGCTGCGCTTGCCGGGCCTACGGGTTCCGCGGTCACCTGTTGGACCGTAGGCCGGATAAGGCGTTAGCCGCCATCCGGCACGAAGACAGGCACCCGCTCTGCTGTTGACCGCCCGGCGGCGCTGCGCTTGCCGGGCCTACGGGGTCTGCGGTCACCTGTTGGACCGTAGGCCGGATAAGGCGCAGCCGCCATCCGGCACGAAGACAGGCACTCGCTCTGCTGTTGACCGCCCGGCGGCGCTGCGCTTGCCGGGCCTACGGGTTCCGCGGTCACCCGTTGGACCGTAGGCCGGATAAGGCGTTACCCGCCTTCCGGCACTTTGTGGTTTCGATGGCGGCAATGTCTTACCCGAGCATTATCGCCTCTCGCCTGCATCAAATTCGCTTACCTCACCCGCCCACTCCGGGGGGTACCATCCCCGGCGCACATCACGATGAAAGGTCGAATACGGCCAATCCTGCACCCGACGGACATAACCGTGCTTAACGGGATTGATATAAACGTAATCCATATGCCGCCGGTAATCTTCTTCATTACGGATGGCATGTTCCCAGAAGCGCGGTTGCCAGATATGGCGCTGCGCCAGCGCCCGGGTAAACGTTTTTTTAATATCCCGCCAGCGACCGGAATAATCGGTATCCCCCTCAGGCAGAGTCCAGATGCAGTGCATATGCTCCGGTAAAACCACCCAGGCGTTAATCAGAAAAGGTTTTTTGCTTTTAACCAGCGCTGTAGCGATACGCAGATGAGCAATATGCCGCGTCAGGAGATCGCTGTGGCGATTTTGCAGGTTAACGGTGAAGAACCAGCAGCCGCCGGGGATATAACTGCGACGATAGTCAGACATGTGAGGTTCCCTCCTCAGTATTAGCCTTATCGCTTTTGCCCGGCGGCGCTGCGCTTGCCGGGCCTACGGGTTCCGCGGCCACCGGTTGGGCCGTAGGCCGGATAAGGCGCAGCCGCCATCCGGCACGAAGACAAGTTCCCGCTCTACTGTTGACCGCCCGGCGGCGCTGCGCTTGCCGGGCCTACGGGTTCCGCGGCCACCGGTTGGACCCCAGGCCGGATAAGGCGCAGCCGACATCCGGCGTCTTGTCCGACACGCGGCCCTACCGGGCTGCCTGAGAAGATTAATGCCCTTTTCGTGCCGCCGTCAGCTCGGCGATACGCACGATCACCTGCACCGCTTTCTCCATCCCTTCCAGGGTGACAAACTCATGTTTGCCGTGATAGTTGTAGCCGCCGGTAAACAGGTTCGGGCATGGCAGTCCCATAAACGAGAGCTGCGCCCCGTCGGTACCGCCGCGGATCGGCTTCATCTGCGGTTCGATATCGCAGTCCACCATGGCCTGGCGGGCAATATCGACCACGTGCGGATGGGCGATCACCTGCTCATGCATATTGTAATAACTGTCCTCGATCACCAGCTCGATATAGCAGTCCGGGTGCAGCCCCTTGCCCACCTTTTTGGCGATCTCCATCATCTTGCGCTTGCGCGCCTCGAAGTGCTTACGGTCAAAATCGCGGATGATGTAGTGCATCTCGGCCCGATCGACGCTGCCTTTGATACTGGTGAGATGATAAAAGCCTTCATAGCCTTCGGTAGTCTCCGGCGCCTCGTCGGCCGGCACTTCGGCATGAATCCGCGCGGCCAGCGACAGCGCGTTGACCATCACCCCTTTCGCGGTGCCGGGGTGCACGTTGTTGCCGACGATCTTAATGGTCACCGAGGCGGCATTGAAGTTTTCAAACTCCAGTTCGCCGACCCCGCCGCCGTCAACGGTATAGGCCCAGCGGGCGTCAAAGGCCTCGACGTCGAAATGCTTCGCCCCTTTTCCGACCTCTTCATCAGGGGTGAAGGCCACGCGGATATCGCCGTGGGGGATGTTTTTCGCCTGCAGGGTCGCCAGCGCGGTCATGATCTCGGCGATGCCGGCCTTATCGTCCGCCCCCAGCAGCGTTTTCCCGTCGGTGGTGATCAGCGTCTGCCCCAAAAGCTGATGGAGAACCGGGAACATCACCGGGGAGAGCACCTCATCGCCGATACCCAGCGCAATATCGCCGCCGCGATAGTTTTCGACAATCTGCGGGTTAACGTTTTTGCCGCTGAAATCCGGGGAGGTGTCGACGTGAGAGATAAAGCCGATGGCCGGGATATCGCCCTCGACGTTGGCAGGCAGGGTTCCCATTACCGTCCCCTTTTCACTCAGCGTTACCTTGACCAGTCCCATTTCTTCCAGCTGCGCCTGCAACAGGCGTAACAGCTTCCACTGCCCTTCCGTGCTGGGGACCTGACGAACGCCAGGCTTCGACTGCGTGTCCAAAGAAACGTACTGCAAAAAACGCTCAAGCAATTTATCCATGTAGCCACCCTCTTCTTTTGTGACAACATTATTGATAAGCCAGAAAAGACAAATATTGCGTCAGGTCATTCTTAGCCCGTAAAGCGAAATTTAATAACGGAACCGACGTTATGGTGTAAAGGTAGACTATGCAGGCGTATCAAGGATTGGCGATTACCCTCGTTTGCCGTAGAATGCTGGCCCTTATTAAAAACGTGCAACCCCAAAGGTGGTTAATCACAAACCCCGCAGCGGTCGGAAGTTTCCGTTGCGTCTACATGGGACAGAGTCAAAAATTGAATATACAACCGCGTTCGCGTTCGCCGCTGGTGCAACTGGCGGGAATTCGCAAAAGCTTTGATGGTAAAACGGTCATCGATAACCTTAACCTGACCATCAACAATGGTGAGTTTCTCACCCTGCTTGGCCCCTCTGGCTGCGGTAAAACCACCGTTCTGCGCCTTATCGCCGGCCTGGAAAACGTCGACAGCGGACGGATCCATCTCGAAGATCACGATATCACTCATGTTCCGGCGGAAAACCGCCACGTTAATACCGTATTCCAAAGCTACGCCCTGTTTCCGCATATGACGGTGTTCGAGAACGTCGCCTTCGGCCTGCGGATGCAGAAAACCCCGGCGGCGGAAATCACTCCGCGGGTGATGGATGCCTTAAAGATGGTGCAGCTGGAGGCGTTTGCCCAGCGCAAACCGCACCAGCTCTCCGGCGGCCAGCAGCAGCGCGTGGCCATCGCCCGCGCGGTGGTCAACAAACCGCGCCTGCTGCTGCTCGATGAGTCCCTTTCGGCGCTGGATTACAAGCTGCGCAAGCAGATGCAGAACGAACTGAAAGCGCTGCAGCGTAAGCTCGGCATCACCTTCGTCTTCGTCACTCACGACCAGGAAGAGGCCCTGACCATGTCCGATCGCATCGTGGTGATGCGTGATGGCAAAATCGAACAGGACGGCACCCCGCGCGAGATCTACGAAGAGCCAAAAAACCTGTTCGTCGCCAGCTTTATCGGCGAGATCAATATCTTCGACGCCACGGTCATTGAACGCATCGACGAACAGCGCGTGCGGGCCAGCGTGGAAGGGCGTGAATGCAACATCACCGTCAATTTTGCGGTGGAGGCCGGCCAGCGTCTGCATGTCCTGCTGCGCCCGGAAGATCTGCGCGTCGATGAGATCCACCACAACAGCGACGCCGACGGCCTGATCGGCTATGTGCGCGAGCGCAACTATAAGGGCATGACCCTCGAGTCGGTGGTGGAGCTGGAAAACGGCAAAATGGTGATGGTCAGCGAATTCTTTAATGAAGACGACCCGGATTTCGACCACTCTCTTGACCAGAAAATGTCTATCAATTGGGTGGAGAGCTGGGAGGTGGTGCTGGCCGATGAAGAACACCAGTAAATTCCAGAATGTGGTGATCGCCACCATCGTCGGTTGGCTGGTGCTGTTTGTCTTTCTGCCCAACCTGATGATCATCGCCACCAGCTTCCTGACCCGCGACGACGCTAACTTCGTCAAGCTGGTCTTCACGCTGGACAACTACTCGCGGCTGCTGGATCCGCTCTATTACGACGTGCTGCTGCATTCGCTGAACATGGCGCTGCTGGCGACCCTCGCCTGCCTGGCGCTGGGCTACCCGTTTGCGTGGTTCCTTGCCCGGCTGCCGCAGAAGGTGCGGCCCCTGCTGCTGTTCCTGCTGATCGTTCCCTTCTGGACCAACTCGTTGATCCGCATCTACGGGCTGAAGATTTTCCTCAGCACCAAAGGCTACCTGAACGAGTTTCTCCTCTGGCTAGGAGTGATCGACACGCCGATACGCATTATGTTCACCCCGTCGGCGGTGATTATCGGCCTGGTGTACATCCTGCTGCCGTTTATGGTGATGCCGCTCTACTCCAGCATTGAGAAACTGGATCGGCCGCTGCTGGAAGCGGCGAAAGATCTCGGCGCCAGCAAGCTGCAGACGTTTATCCGCATCATCATTCCGCTGACCATGCCGGGGATCATCGCCGGCTGCCTGCTGGTCATGTTGCCGGCGATGGGGCTGTTCTACGTTTCCGACCTGATGGGCGGCGCCAAGAACCTGCTGATCGGCAATGTGATCAAGAGCCAGTTCCTCAATATTCGCGACTGGCCGTTCGGCGCGGCAACCAGCATTACCTTAACCCTGGTGATGGGCCTGATGCTGTTGATTTACTGGCGCGCGGCGCGCCTGCTGAATAAAAAGGTGGAGCTGGAATGATCGGTCGACTGCTGCGCGGCGGCTTTATGACCGCCATCTACGCGTATCTCTACATCCCTATTATTATTCTGATCGTTAACTCGTTTAACCGGTCGCGTTTCGGCATCAACTGGCAGGGGTTCACCACCGACTGGTACAGTCTGCTGATGAACAACGATAGCCTGCTGCAGGCCGCCCAGCACTCGCTGACCATGGCGGTGCTGTCGGCGACCTTCGCCACCCTTATCGGCTCGCTAACCGCCGTGGCGCTGTACCGCTACCGTTTTCGCGGCAAACCGTTCGTTAGCGGCATGCTGTTTGTGGTGATGATGTCGCCCGATATTGTCATGGCCATCTCCCTGCTGGTGCTGTTTATGCTGATTGGCGTCCAGCTTGGCTTCTGGTCGCTGCTGTTTTCGCATATCACCTTTTGCCTGCCGTTTGTGGTGGTCACCGTTTACTCCCGGCTGAAAGGCTTCGATGTGCGGATGCTGGAGGCGGCGAAAGATCTGGGCGCCAGCGAGATGACCATCCTGCGCAAAATCATCCTGCCGCTGGCCCTGCCGGCGGTGGCGGCCGGGTGGCTGCTGAGCTTCACGCTGTCGATGGATGACGTGGTGGTCTCATCGTTCGTCACCGGTCCGGGGTATGAAATCCTGCCGCTGAAGATCTACTCGATGGTCAAGGTCGGCGTTTCGCCAGAGGTGAACGCTCTGGCAACGATACTGTTGGTTCTGTCGCTGGTGATGGTCATCGCCAGTCAGTTAATTGCACGTGATAAAACTCAGGGGACGTTAAAATGAAAAAATGGTCACGCCACCTGCTCGCGGCGGGCGCTCTGGCAATCGGCATGAGCGCCGCCCACGCGGACGACAGCAAAACGATCTACTTCTACAACTGGACCGAATATGTGCCGCCGGGCCTGCTGGAGCAATTCACCAAAGAGACCGGCATCAAGGTTATCTACTCGACCTACGAGTCGAACGAAACCATGTACGCCAAGCTCAAGACCTATAAAGATGGGGCGTACGACCTGGTCGTCCCGTCGACCTACTTCGTCGACAAGATGCGTAAAGAAGGCATGCTGCAGAAGATCGATAAGAGCAAGCTGACTAACTTCAGCAACCTCGATCCGCAGATGCTGAACAAACCGTTCGACCCGAATAACGACTACTCCATCCCCTACATCTGGGGGGCGACGGCCATCGGCGTCAACAGCGACGCTATCGATCCGAAAACCGTCACCAGCTGGGCCGACCTGTGGAAGCCGGAATACAAAAGCAGCCTGCTGCTGACCGACGACGCGCGCGAAGTGTTCCAGATAGCGCTGCGTAAGCTGGGCTATTCCGGCAACACTACCGACCCGAAAGAGATTGAAGCCGCCTATAACGAGCTGAAAAAACTGATGCCCAACGTCGCGGCGTTTAACTCCGATAACCCGGCGAACCCGTATATGGAAGGCGAAGTGAACCTCGGCATGGTATGGAACGGTTCGGCTTACGTCGCCCGCCAGGCTGGTACGCCGCTGGAAGTGATCTGGCCGAAAGAAGGCGGCATCTTCTGGATGGACAGCCTGTCGATCCCGGCAAATGCGAAAAACGTCGACGGCGCGCTGAAGCTGATTAACTTCCTGCTACGCCCGGATGTCGCCAAGCAGGTCGCGGAAACCATCGGCTACCCCACGCCAAACCTGGCGGCGCGCAAAATGCTCAGCCCGGCCGTGGCCAACGATAAATCGCTCTATCCGGACGCCGCCACCATCGAGAAAGGCGAATGGCAAAATGACGTCGGCAGCGCCAGCGCTATTTATGAAGAGTATTACCAGAAGCTGAAAGCGGGCCGCTAATCCCGCCGGGCGGAACCGCGGTTCCGCCCTTTTTTTGCTCTCACTTTAGCCCCTCAGGGCGCGCCAGAGGATCGCCGGCAGCTTGCGCCAGCGCGGCCGATGGTAAAAATCCACCAGCCGCTGCGCCACCGCTTCCTGCCCCCGGTGAGTAATAAACCAGGGCGGCAGGGGCATCAGCGTCAGTTCGCCATGCCACAGACTGCGCGGAAACGGCCGAAACGGCGCCTCAATCACCGTGCGCTCGGTTTTCTCCAGCATAAAGCTGTTATGCACCTTGCCCCGCCCGCTCTGAATATCGTCGAGCCTGTGGCCGGGAAACGCCCCCCACGGGCAGGGAGCTAACAGGAAGGCCACCCCGCTCCAGCAGTTGATCGCCACCGTGCCGTAGCGCAGCTCGGCGATCAGCGCGTTAAAACGCTTACGCCCAATCGCCTTGCGGGTGCGCGGGTGGATCACAATATTGGCCCCCAGCGTGCCCTGCAGCCGCTGATTGGCATAGCCGATCGCCTGGCGCAAAAAGCTTTCCGCGCTGTCGGCCTCAAGGCGGGTGATCGACAGCCCCGGGCCAAAGACCTCCTGCTGGCAGAAGTCAGGATCATCCTCGGTGTTCGCCACAATCAACGGCAGCGCGTCGCCGCGGGCTATCTCCAGCGGCTGACGGGCGCGCAGGCGAAAGTCAGTCAGCCGGTTTTCCGCGCCGGGGTAATAGTCCGGACGGGTATTGGCGGCGATCAGCCGGTACAGCTGATTAAGCAGGGCCGACGCCGGCTCCCAGCCCTGCTGCAGGATCAGCACCTGGCTGGCCACGCAGTTAAACCCGCCATTGTTCATCTTCTGCGTCGCCAGCTGCTGCGCCTGAAAAGCGATATCCGCCTCGCTCCACGGACCGGGGACGATAATGGTAGGGCTGACGCCGCCCAGCTCCGAGGTCACCCGACGCGGGTTCAGCGGCGTCCCGGCGGCCCGACGCTGGCGAGCCGCCTCACCGTCGCCCCAGACGATAGCGTCATGGCTCTCCCGCGAGCCGGTGATATGGATCTCATCGACTGCGGGATGGGTGGTCAGCCACGCCCCCGCCTGGGCATCGCCGGTGACGATGCGGAGCGCATCCATGGCGATCAGCGGCGCCAGAGCCTGAGCCAGCAGATCGTGCAGATAATCATTCACCGGGTTGAGCTTCAGCAGGCAGACCTGATTTTCAATAAACAGTTTGTGTAATACGTCCAGCGGCGCGATAGCGGCCACATTCCCGGCGCCGAGCACCAGCGCCAGCTTGCCCTGCCGCGCGGCCGGCGGGATATCGTATGCGGCTGCCGCGCAGCGATCGAGATTGGCCCGGGTGACCCCCGGCTGCATCCAAATTTCAGCGCGAACACCAGACAGCAACAGTCGATCCCAGAGCGTGCCGGGCACCACCCGCAGCGCCAGGCGGCCGTCCGCCAGCGTCCGCAGCGGGATCCGCCGCAGAAAGGTCTTCTCCTCCAGCTGCTCCAGGGTGGCGATGAGCCCGTTGCAGCCGACCATCAGCGCGCAGGGGCCTGCCAGCCACTCTTCGCCCGTCAGCGGATCGCCTGGCGGTAGTCCTTTGGCCCTCGCCGCCGCCTCCACCCACGCAGGAGCAATTGAAGCCAGGGCATCCTTGATCTGGCGCAGGAGCGCCAGACGACGATTCACTGAGGTCTCCGCCCAGCGCTGGCGCGCCGCCGACAAGGCGTGCAGCGCTGCGTCATACTGAGAGCAGGTCGTCAGACCGGGTCGCGCGTGGCTCATTTTCCCTCACTCATTAATATCTCTCCATAGGCCTGGCGCAGCTGATTCTTAAGCACCTTGCCCGTGGCGCTGACCGGTAGCGCATCGACAAATATCACCCGGTCCGGGATCTGCCATTTGGGCATCCGTTTCTCAAACCAGGCCAGCAGATCGCTCTCTTCCACTTCGCCCCCTTCCACGCGAACGCACAGCAGCACCGGCCGCTCGTCCCAGCGCGGGTGGCGGGCGGCGATGGCCGCCGCGCTGCGCACCGCCTGATGCGCGATGGCGATATTCTCCAGCTCAACGGTGGAGATCCACTCGCCGCCGGACTTGATGATATCCTTTGCCCGATCGCTGATCACCAGATAACCATTGGCGTCGAGCGTACCGATATCGCCGGTATCAAACCAGCCAGCCGCGGTCAGGGCGCTTTCGTCCTGACCATAGTACTGCTCCACCACCCAGTGCCCTCTGACCTGCAGATATCCCTGACTTTGACCGTCCATCGGCAGTGGGTCGCCCTCGACATCCACCACCTGTAGCTCGATGCCAAAAATAGGCCGCCCCTGACCGGTACGCTGTTTTTGCTGCTCCGGTGCCGGGAGTGCGTCATGTTTGCTCAACAGCGTGTTAATGGTGCCGATGGGCGATGTTTCGGTCATTCCCCAGGCGTGGATCAGCGTAATGCCGTAATCGTGCTGAAAGGCCTCCATCATCGACGGCGGCAGCGCGGAGCCCCCAACAAACGCGCGTTTAAAATCAGGCAGCCGCATGTCCGACCGCCGCATCGCCGCCAACAGACCGGCCCAGATCACCGGCACGCCGAACGCCACCGTCACCTTCTCGGCGGCCAGCAGCTGCAGCAGGCTGTCGCCATCGAGGTGCGGCCCCGGAAGCACCAGCCGCGCGCCGACCATGGCGGCGATAAACGGCGTCCCCCACGCGTTGACATGGAACATCGGCACCACCGGCAACAGGCTATCCCTGGCCGAGATCCCGGCGGCGTCCGGCTGATTGCCGCTCAGGGCATGCAGGACCAGCGAACGATGGGTATTCAACACCCCTTTCGGTCGGCCGGTGGTCCCCGAGGTGTAGCAGAGCGAGGCCGGCGTCAGTTCATTGAGCGGCGGCCAACGATAGTCTGCCATCCCCTGCTGCAACAGTTCGTCAAAAAACAGCAATGAGGGCAGCTGGCTGAGCGCCGCTTCGCTGCGGGGCGCCATCAGCACGACGTGTTTCACCGTCGGCAGCTGCGGCAGCAGCTGCGCCACCAGCGGCAAAAAGGTCTGGTCAAAGAACAGCACCTCGTCGGCGGCGTCGTTGAGGATATACCGCAGATGGTCAACCGACAGCCGCGGATTGACGGTGTGCGTCACCCAGCCGCCGGAGGCGACGGCGAAATAGATCTCCAGGTGGCGGCGATTGTTCCATGCGAGGGTGGCGCAGCGGGCGCCCGGCGGCAGCCCCAGCGACGCCAGCGCCGATGCCAGCCGCTGAGCGCGGCTGGCCACTTCCCCCCAGCAGCTGCGCTCTTTCTCACCGCCGGCGCCCACCGAAACGATCTCCGTCTCGCTGTGGTATTGCGCCGCATGGCTGAGCAGCGCGGTGGTGGTGAGATCCTGATAAATCATCGGTGACGGCATGGCGGGGTCTCCTTTGCAGACTTCCGGGCGGGGGAACAGGGTCGCGGCGCGAACGTGCGGACGCCTATTGAATCTGGTCTACATTTGCCGGTATGCACAAAAAAACGTACAGAAATCAGCGGTCACGCACAAAATTATCGCGGGTAATCGCTCAGAAAGGAGAAACCGAGAATGATATGATGAAGGGCATTGCCCGGCGCCGGTCCGGGCGATATCGCCAGAGCGACCGCCGGGGGACTGACGATAGCCTGGAGTAAGTGATGCGCGCCTCAGAGGAAAGCGGCTCAGCGTCGCCCTCCGTCGCGCTGGCCTTTGTCCTTCCCTTTTTCGGCTCGCCGTTGCACAAAATCTTCAATGATGCCGAAGATCCCGTTGAGGGGTTTCCACAGCACCACCAGCAGCAGCATGGGGCCGTATACCCGCACACCGCCCGTCGCGACCTGACCGGTGAACAGCAGGGCTAAGCCATCCAGCAGCAGGCACAACGCGCTGCCGGTGCCGATCAACAGGCACAGCAGGAAGAGGATCGGTCGGCTATCAGCGTATTCAGGTAGCGCACGCTGGCTCCAGATGCCGACGATAATGGCCGCGATCAAGGCGATCGATGCAATGACCAGGGGATGATGCATGGTCTAACTCCTGTCATGACGTGACATCCTTGTCAACAGCGCTGCCGGAAGCGGTGGGCGTCGCCCTGACCCCCGGCAGGCTGATTCAGTTTACAGCGCGTTTTCCTGCAGCAGCTTATCGATAAAGGCGGGTACCACTTCGCTTGCCAGCCCGTAGTGCTTTTCGGCAAACTCGCTGCCCACCTGGCTGGGCTCGAGGTTCAGTTCAACGGTATGGGCGCCGTGCAGTCGCGCCTCGTGCACAAAGCCGGCCGCCGGATAGACGTGGCCGGAGGTGCCGATGGCGATAAAGATATCCGCTTCGGCCAGCGCGCTGTAGATCTCGTCCATCCCCAGCGGCATTTCGCCAAACCAGACCACGTGCGGACGCAGCGCCGCCGGGAACTGGCAGCAGTGGCATTTGTCCTCTGCGGTGACGTCCCCGGTCCACTCCAGCACCTGGCCGCTCCACGAACAGCGCACCTTCAGCAGCTCGCCGTGCATATGGATCACCCGGCGGTTGCCGGCGCGTTCATGCAGATTATCGATATTCTGGGTGACCAGCAGAAAATGGTCGCCCAGCAGATCCTCCAGACGCGCCAGCGCCAGATGCGCCGCGTTCGGCGCGATCTCCGGACTCTGCAGCTGACGACGGCGGGCGTTGTAGAACGCCTGCACCAGCGCCGGGTCGCGGGCGAAGCCTTCCGGCGTAGCCACATCTTCCACCCGATGCTCTTCCCACAGGCCATCGGCCGCGCGGAAAGTTTTGATCCCCGACTCCGCCGATATGCCCGCGCCGGTTAACACCACCACTCTCGGTTTGGCCATCGCTTCAGGCTTCATCCTGTCCTCCCTAAAGAAAATCCGCTGACGCAGACGGTCACGCAACCGACGTTTATTGCGACGAAAACGGCTCAATCGATGTAAACGGCGCGACTGCATAGCTACCTCTGTGGTTAATGGCTCAGATGAAGGAAGGCCGCACCGCGCATTCCCCCGGCATCGCCGTGGCGCGCGCGCTCAATGCGCGGTACCCTGGCGACCGGCAGAAGATGGCGCGGCAATCGCTGCGCCAGCCCTTCGCTAATGGCCGTAAAGTTAGATAATCCACCGCCGAGCACCAGCAAATCCGGGTCGACAATGGTCAGTATATTTCCCAGACACACCGCCAGCAGATCGAGATAGCGCTCTACATGCGCCTGGGCGCGCGGATCGTGCTGCTGCCACTGCGCCACAATCTCCGGCGAGGTAAGCGGTTGCTGATAAAAATGTTCATACAGCCAGGCGAAACCGCGGCCGGAGAGATAATTTTCAATGCAGCCCAGCTGGCCGCAGCCGCAGCGAAGCAGCGGAAAATCACGCCCGACCACCTCCAGGGCATCCACCGGCAGACGAATATGACCAAACTCGCCGGTGATATAGCTATGTCCGGTAATCGATTTACCGTTCAACACCAGGCCGCCGCCCACGCCGGTGCCGAGGATCAGCCCCATCACCAGCGGGTATTGCGTAAACTCATCGTCCCACGCTTCCGACAGCGCGAAGCAGTTGGCGTCATTATCGAGGCGCACATCGCGCCCCAGTCGCGCGCTGAGGTCGGCGCGCAGCGGCCGGCCGCTGGCGGCAGGCACGTTAGCGGCATACAGCGTGCCGTCCGCCGTTTCCGGCATCCCCGGGATACCGATTCCAACCGTCCCCTGCCGGTCGAAGCGCTCATCGGCCTCGCGGACCAGCGCCTCCACCGCCTGGAGAAAATCCTCATAACTGCTTTTCGGCGTGGCGACGCGTTTTTCCCACTGCAGCCGCCGCTCCTGATTAAATACGCCCAGCGCTATCTTGCTGCCGCCAATGTCAAATCCATAGTACATTTCAGCAATTCCTCTTGTGTCGTCAGCCAGGCCGACGATGACGATAAATTACTGGCCACTCAGCACCCTCGCCGGGTCGATACGGCTGGCGCGGCGGGCGGGATACCAACTGGCCAGCAAACTCAGCAACAGTGCTGTCACCAGCACATAAAAGACGTCCAGCCAGTGCAGTTCAGACGGCAGGAAGTCAATAAAATAGATGTCGCCGGAGAGGAATTTATGCCCAATCAGGTATTCGATGCCGTTGATGATTGACGTCAGATTCAACGCGCAGATCACGCCGATCACCACCCCGAACAGGCTGCCTACCGATCCGGCTAATAAACCATACCACACGAAAATCGCGCGAATTAAGCCGTCTTTTGCGCCAAGCGTGCGCAGCACCGCAATATCGCCGCTTTTGTCTTTGACCGCCATCACCAGCGTCGAGACGATGTTGAAGCAGGCCACGCCGATCACCAGCACCATCGCCAGGTACATAATGGCGCGGATCATCTGGATATCGCGATACATATAGCCGTAGGTGCCAATCCAGCTCTTGATGTAGACGTAGCTGTTGGTCACCTCGCCGGCGTCGCGCACCAGCTTGTTAGCATGGAAAACGTCGGTGACCTTGATGGCGATGCCGGTCACGCTGCCGCCCATCTCCAGGTACTGCTGCGCATCCTGCATCGGGATCATGGCAAAACTATGATCGAGCTGGCCGCTCAGCTGTAAAATACCGGTCACATGCAGCCTGACGCGTTTCGGCTGCAGCAGTTGATGGTCGGCGTCGGCGTTAGGGATCATGATCGACACCCAGTCCCCCTGCTTCACGTGCAGGGCATCGGCGACCCCTTTACCCAGAATCACCTGCTGTTCGCCGGCCTTGAAGCCGGCCCACGCGTTATTCTGCACAAAGGTGGGCAGCGCGCTGAGCCGGGTTTCCTGCTGCGGGTCGACCCCTTTCACCTGGATGGCGCGCATATTGCTGCCGCTCTCCACCAGGCCGGTGAAGTTAATATAGGGCGCCGCCGCAACAATCCCCTTCACCTTCTGCACCTTCGCCAGCGCCTCCTGCCAGTTATTCCACGGCTGGTTCACGGGTTCAATTTCACCGTGCGGCACCACCGCCAGCACGCGGTGGTTCAGCTCGCGCTCAAAGCCGTTCATCGCGCTGAGACCGACGATCAGCACCGCCACCCCCAGCGCAATGCCGATGGTGGAGATCACCGAGATCAGCGACACCATGCCGCCGCGCCGCCGGCCGCGGCTGAAACGCAATGCAATTAATAACGATAACGGAGAGGCCATTACTCGGCCCCCATCAGGGTCAGGTCGGCGGTCAGGCGGCCATCGCGCATCTCCAGCTGGCGGCTCATCCGCTTCGCCAGCTGCAGGTCGTGGGTCACCACCAGAAACGCGGTGCGCTGCGCGAGGTTCAGTTCGCCCAGCAGCTGGAAGATGCTGTCCGCGTTGCGGGCGTCGAGGTTCCCGGTCGGCTCATCCGCCAATACCAGCCGCGGTTTGTTCACCAGCGCGCGGGCAATCGCCACCCGCTGGCGTTCGCCGCCGGAGAGCTCCGACGGACGGTGATGGCTGCGGTGTTCAAGCCCGACCGCATGCAGCATCGCTTTCGCCTGACGTTCAATGTCCGCCGGCTTCTTTTTGCCAATCAGCAGCGGCATCGCCACGTTTTCCAGCGCGCTAAAGTCCGGCAGCAGATGGTGGAACTGATAGATAAAGCCCAGCTCGCGGTTGCGCAGGTCGGCGCGCGCGGCGGTAGAGAGCTTGCTCATCGGCTGGCCGGAGAAAATCACGTCGCCAGAGGTGGGCGTATCGAGGCCGCCCAGCAGATGCAGCAGGGTACTTTTGCCGGAGCCGGAGGTGCCGACGATGGCCATCATCTCGCCTTCATCAATGCTGAAGCTGACATTGTGCAGGACATCGGTTTGCACATTGCCTTCCTGATAGCGTTTGCACAGGTTGTCGCATTGCAGCAGGATCTTATTCATAACGTAAAGCCTCAGCGGGTTGAGTGGCGGCAGCGCGCCAGGAAGGGTACAACGTAGACAACAATGCCAGCGCCATCGCCACCAGGGCGATCACGACGACCTGCAGCGGCTCAATCGCCACCGGCAGCGCCGCGCCGTCAAGGAAGGCGCCGATGATCGGCATTAAATTATTCAACTGGCTGGCCAGCAGCGCGCCAAGCACGGCTCCCAGCAGCGCGCCGACGATCCCGGCGCTGGCGCCCTGCACCATAAAGACGGCCATAATCTGTCGCGGCGTCAGCCCCTGGGTCTGCAGGATCGCCACTTCGCCCTGCTTCTCCATCACCATCATCCCCAGCGAGGTAATAATGTTGAAGGCCGCGACGGCGACGATCAGGCTGAGCAGCAGGCCCATCATATTTTTCTCCATACGCACCGCCTGGAACAGTTCGCCCTTGCGCTCGCGCCAGTCCTGCCACTGGGTGCCCGACGGCAGCGTCTGCTGGCTGAGGGTATCCACTTGCAGCGGTTTATCCAGCCACAGGCGCCAGCCGGTGATATTCCCCAGCGGGTAGCGCATCAAACGGGAAGCGTCGTCGATGTTGGTCAGCATCTGATAACCATCGACTTCGCTGTTGGCGGCGAAGGTGCCGATGACTGTAAACAGACGTTGGCTCGGCACGCGTCCCATCGGCGTAAACTGGCTGGCGGAGGGGACCATCACGCGAATTTTATCGCCGCGATTCACCCCCAGCTGGCCCGCCAGCTGCTCGCCGAGAATCACGTTATATTTGCCCGCCTGCAGATCGCTCTGTTTGACGTTCACCAGGTACGGTGTCAGGGGATCGTTCTGCGCCGGGTCGATGCCCAGCATCACGCCGACCGCCACGCTGCGCGCGCTCTGCAGCACCACGTCGCCGGTGGTGATCGGCGCCACGCGGGTGACGCCCTGGAGTTTCGCCTCGCGCTCCGGCAGCTGTTGGGGATTCACCGAACCCTGTTTGGCGCTAAGAATGGCCTGGGGCATCAGCCCCAGGATGTTGTTTTGCAGTTCGCGTTCAAAGCCGTTCATCACCGACAGGACCGTCACCAGCGCCATGACGCCGAGGGTAATACCGATGGTGGAAAGCCAGGAGACGAAACGACCGAAGCGGTCGGCTGCGCGCCCGCGCATATAGCGCAGGCCGATAAAGAGTGCGGCAGGTTGGTACATGTCATCCATCTGGTTGCTGATAGCCGATTCCCGAGTATATAAGCGATTAGGGGCAGCGTAAATGACTGATACCTGACGACTTTATTAGCAATAATCCTAAAAACCAAGCAAATACAAACGGATAGATAAGTACTTACTTATTAATCTTTACGCTTATCGACAGCGCTGACCTTTCTTCACTCAACACGCGATGGCAATTCGGGTTGGCGAATCCAGACCAATCGCGGATAATCTCACTATTGAATATCAGCGAGTTGCCCTCCATATCGGCAGAGCGAATCCCTAAGAGACCATGAAACCGTCTATGCCTGAACAATATCGATACTCATTGCCGGTGAAAGCCGGTGACCAGCGCCAGCTTGGCGAGTTGACCGGCGCAGCCTGCGCCACCCTGGTGGCGGAGATGGCCGAACGCCACAAGGGCCCGGTGGTGCTGGTGGCGCCTGACATGCAAAACGCGCTGCGTCTGAACGACGAGATCAGGCAGTTCACCGACAGCCTGGTGATGGGGCTGGCGGACTGGGAAACGCTCCCTTACGACAGCTTCTCGCCGCATCAGGACATCATCTCCTCCCGTCTTGCCACCCTTTACCAGTTACCCACTATGCAGCGCGGCGTGCTGATCGTCCCGGTCAGCACGCTGATGCAGCGCGTCTGTCCGCACAGCTTCCTTCACGGCCACGCGCTGGTGATGAAAAAGGGTCAGCGCCTGTCGCGCGATGCGCTGCGCGATCAGCTCGAGGGGGCCGGCTACCGCCATGTCGATCAGGTGATGGAGCATGGCGAATACGCCACCCGCGGCGCGCTGCTCGACCTGTTCCCGATGGGCAGCGACCAGCCCTACCGCCTCGATTTCTTTGACGATGAAATCGACAGCCTGCGCCTGTTCGACGTCGACAGCCAGCGCACGCTGGAGGAAGTGGCGGCCATTAACCTGCTGCCGGCGCACGAATTCCCCACCGACCAGACCGCCATCGAGCTGTTCCGCAGTCAGTGGCGCGACCGCTTTGAGGTGAAGCGCGACGCCGAGCATATCTATCAGCAGGTCAGTAAAGGGACGCTGCCTGCCGGTATCGAATACTGGCAGCCGCTGTTCTTCAGCGAGCCGCTGCCGCCGTTATTTAGCTATTTCCCGGCCAGCACGCTGATCGTCAACACCGGCGATCTCGAGGCCAGCGCGGAGCGTTTCCAGAATGAAGCCCGCGCCCGCTTTGAAAACCGCGGCGTCGATCCGATGCGCCCGCTCCTGCCGCCGGAACTACTGTGGCTGCGCAGCGATGAGCTGTTCAGCGAACTGAAAAAGTGGCCGCGCGTTCAGCTGAAAACCGAGCGCCTGGCCGAAAAAGCAGCGAATACCAACCTGGGCTACCAGACGCTGCCGGACCTCGCCGTCCAGGCGCAAAACAAAGCGCCGCTGGATAATCTGCGCCGCTTCCTCGAAGCGTTTGCCGGCCCGGTGATCTTCTCCGTTGAAAGCGAGGGTCGCCGGGAAGCGCTGAGCGAAATGCTGGCGCGGATCAAAATTGCGCCGAAACACCTGCTGCGCCTAGAGGAAGCCACCGGCAACGGGCGCTATCTGATGATTGGCGCCGCCGAGCACGGGTTTATCGACAGCCAGCGCGGCCTGGCGCTGATTTGCGAGAGCGACCTGCTCGGCGAGCGCGTAGCGCGCCGTCGTCAGGATTCCCGTCGCACCATTAACCCTGACACGCTAATTCGCAACCTTGCCGAACTGCATATCGGCCAGCCGGTCGTTCACCTGGAACACGGCGTGGGCCGCTATGCGGGGATGACCACCCTGGAGGCGGGCGGCATCACCGGCGAATACCTGATGCTGACCTACGCCAACGATGCCAAATTATACGTTCCGGTCTCCTCCCTGCATCTTATCAGTCGCTACGCCGGCGGAGCGGAAGAGAACGCGCCCCTGCACAAGCTGGGCGGCGATGCCTGGACCCGGGCGCGGCAAAAAGCGGCCGAGAAGGTACGCGACGTAGCAGCCGAACTGCTGGATATCTACGCCCAGCGCGCGGCGAAAGCCGGGTTTGCCTTTAAACACGACCGCGAACAGTATCAGCTGTTCTGCGACGGTTTCCCGTTTGAAACCACGCCGGATCAGGCGCAGGCGATCAACGCCGTCCTCAGCGATATGTGCCAGCCGCTGGCCATGGACCGCCTGGTGTGTGGCGATGTGGGCTTCGGCAAGACCGAAGTGGCCATGCGCGCCGCCTTCCTCGCCGTGGAGAACCACAAACAGGTGGCGGTACTGGTACCGACCACCCTGCTGGCTCAGCAGCACTATGACAACTTCCGCGATCGTTTCGCCAACTGGCCGGTACGCATCGAAATGCTCTCCCGCTTCCGCAGCGCTAAAGAGCAGGCGCAGATCCTCGAGCAGGCCGCGGAAGGCAAAATCGATATCTTGATCGGCACCCATAAGCTGCTGCAGAGCGAGGTGAAGCTGCGCGATCTGGGGCTGCTGATCGTCGACGAAGAGCACCGGTTTGGCGTGCGGCATAAAGAGCGCATCAAAGCGATGCGCGCCGATGTCGATATCCTGACCCTCACCGCCACGCCGATCCCGCGAACGCTGAACATGGCGATGAGCGGGATGCGGGATCTGTCGATCATCGCCACGCCGCCGGCGCGCCGCCTGGCGGTAAAGACCTTCGTTCGCGAATACGATGCGCTGGTCGTGCGCGAGGCGATCCTGCGTGAAACGCTGCGCGGCGGTCAGGTTTACTACCTGTTTAATGACGTCGAGAACATCCAGAAAGCCGCCGACAAGCTGGCGGAGCTGGTGCCTGAGGCGCGGATCGCCATCGGCCACGGTCAGATGCGGGAGCGCGAGCTGGAGCGGGTGATGAATGACTTCCATCACCAGCGCTTCAATGTGCTGGTGTGCACCACCATCATCGAAACCGGGATCGACATTCCCACCGCCAACACCATCATTATCGAACGCGCCGACCACTTTGGCCTCGCCCAGCTGCACCAGCTGCGCGGCCGCGTTGGCCGCTCCCATCACCAGGCCTATGCCTGGCTGCTGACGCCGCATCCGAAGGCGATGACCACCGATGCGCAAAAGCGCCTCGAAGCCATTGCCTCGCTGGAAGATCTTGGCGCAGGCTTTGCGCTGGCGACCCACGATCTGGAGATCCGCGGCGCCGGGGAGCTGCTGGGCGAAGATCAGAGCGGTCAGATGGAGACCATCGGCTTCTCCCTGTATATGGAGCTGCTGGAGAATGCGGTAGATGCCCTGAAAGCCGGGCGCGAGCCGTCGCTGGAAGATCTCACCAGCCAGCAGACAGAAGTCGAACTGCGCATGCCTTCCCTGCTGCCTGATGATTTCATTCCCGACGTCAATACCCGTCTGTCGTTCTATAAGCGCATTGCCAGCGCCAAAAACGAACAGGATCTGGAGGAGATCAAAGTCGAGCTGATCGATCGTTTTGGCCGGCTGCCCGACGCCGCCCGCAATCTGCTGGATATCGCCCGTCTGCGTCAGCAAGCGCAGAAGCTGGGGATCCGTAAGCTGGAGAGCAATGAAAAAGGCGGCGTGATCGAATTTAACGAGAAAAACAACGTCAATCCGGTGTGGTTGATCGGCCTGCTGCAGAAGCAGCCGCAGCACTTCCGCCTGGACGGGCCGACGCGCCTGAAGTTCATGCAGGATCTCGAGGAGCGTAAGACGCGGATGGATTGGGTTCGCCAGTTCATGCGCCAGCTGGAAGAGAACGCCGTCGCCTGATCGCAGGGAGATACGGCCGGTACGCCGTATCTCCCTTTTCACATATCTGGCAATCTTTACAAACATTTTGCAATCCGCCTGGATTTCCCCACACAGACTCACGCCATAATCTCATCTCCTTTTTCATATAAAAATAACCAGTTATATATTTTGGAGTTATGGTAATGAGAAACCGTTTCCCCCTGGCGCTGGCGCTGGTCGCGCTTGTTGCCGCGCTGGCACTGCCTGCGCGCGCTAACACCTGGCCCCTTCCCCCGCCGGGCAGCCGGCTGGTGGGGCAGAATCAGTTCCATGTGGTGCAGGATAACGGCGGTTCGCTGGAGGCGATTGCCAAAAAGTACAATGTCGGCTTTCTGGCCCTGCTGCAGGCGAATCCCGGGGTAGATCCCTATGTTCCGCGCGCCGGCAGCGTGCTGACTATCCCCCTGCAGACGCTGCTGCCCGATGCGCCGCGCGAAGGGCTGGTGATTAACCTTGCCGAACTGCGCCTCTACTATTACCCGCCGGGCAAGAATGAAGTGACTGTCTACCCGATCGGCATCGGCCAACTGGGCGGAACCACCATCACACCGACGATGGTCACCACCGTGTCCGACAAGCGGGCTAATCCGACCTGGACGCCAACCGCCAACATTCGCGCGCGTTACAAAGCGATGGGGATTGAGCTGCCGGCGGTGGTGCCTGCCGGTCCTGACAACCCGATGGGCCATCACGCTATCCGCCTTGCCGCCTATGGCGGAGTCTATCTCCTGCACGGCACCAATGCCGATTTCGGCATCGGCATGCGCGTCAGCTCCGGCTGTATTCGTCTGCGCGACAACGATATCAAGGCGCTGTACAACGCGATCTCGCCGGGCACGAAGGTGAATATTATCAACACGCCGATTAAGGCGTCGGTGGAGCCGGACGGCCGCCGTCTGGTCGAAATCCACCAGCCGCTGTCTGAGCATATTGATGACGACCCGCAGACCCTGCCTATTACGCTTAATGCGGCCATGAAGGCGTTCAAACAGGCGCCGCAGACCGACGGCACGGTAATGGAGCGCGCGATGAATTACCGCTCGGGCATGCCCATTGACGTTACCCGTCATGCCGACCCTGGTCCGCAGTCGCTGTAACCTCACGCTGCAGAAAACAAAAAACCCGCCTGACGGCGGGTTTTTTGTTGGCAAGGGTCAAACAGGGGTACAACAGGGTCTTACTCATCGCTGACCGGTGAAGGGGGCCGGGCAGCGACGCATCGGGTTTACTTGTAGATAACCGCGGTACCGTGAAGAGTATTCGGACCGGTTACCGAAGTAATACGGTATGAGGTGGCGCCCATTTCATCCGCTTTCTGCGCCAGCTGGTCTTCCAGCGACCCCAGGTTAGTCCCTGCGGACGCAGAGATGGTGCCCACTTTATGCTGGCCGGCTGGGGTGGACTGCACCTCAACAGCGGCAAAGCTGGCGAAAGAGAGGGAGCTAAGCACGGCGGCAATAGCCAGAGTATTAACGGTTTTCATGATTATTATACCTATGCAGATGAATTTTATAGTAGGGTCGCAAGCATTAACTTAACGATCGATAGGTAAATAATAATGTGATCTAAGTCACACGTCAACGCATTTTTATAACGATCGTTTAACTATTTATAAAATGCTTAATTTTCATACGCATATGAATTATTTATTTTTGAACCAACAGCGCTGGCCCCGGCGATCGTTTATTTTTATAATGGCCATTCACCAAACCAACATAGGTACAACGGCATCATGACAACTGACGTTCAAAGTTGCGCCAAAAAAAGCCGTGGCCGACCGAAGGTGTTCGACAGGGATGCGGCGCTGGACAAAGCCATGACACTCTTCTGGCAGCACGGCTATGAGGCGACCTCGCTCGCCGATCTGGTCGAGGCGACAGGAGCAAAAGCCCCCACCCTGTATGCGGAATTTGTGAATAAAGAAGGACTGTTCCGCGCAGTATTGGATCGTTACATTTCGCGCTTTGCCGCGAAGCACGAAGCCGTGCTGTTTGCTGAGGGAAAAACCGTCGATCGGGCGTTGCGCGACTACTTCACCGCGGTCGCCACCTGCTTTACCAGCAAAGAGACGCCGGCCGGCTGCTTTATCATCAATACCTCCGCCGCGCTGGCCGCCTCCTCGACGGATATCGCCAACACCATCAAATCCCGCCATGCGATGCAGGAGCAGGCGCTAACCCAGTTTCTGCAGCAGCGGCAAGCGCAGGGCGAACTGCCCGCGGGCCGCGACGTGGCGCAGCTCGCGCAGTTTCTCAACTGTGTCCTGCAGGGGATGTCCATCAGCGCACGGGAAGGCGCCGATTTCGACAAACTGATGCAAATCACTGACACCACTCTCCGTCTCTGGCCGCTGGTCCTCGAGTCCTGAAGCGCCCCGCTTCCGGCGGTATTCTGCCGCCGGAACCGCCCGCCGTTTCGCTTTACCCCCACAAAATAGATTGATTTTTATTACCTTTTCTCGCGCAAGATAAACGCAAATGATATTGATTGCGATATTCATTATGTGCAAAATCCTTTTTTGAGTTTTTCCAGATGTTTCGCATTGTAACGAATACCGGCCGACGCCGGCCCATAACAACGACAAAGCAACTTGCTCATAAAAGGAATGGATATGAAAAAGCGCCTCTGGGTGCTCCACCCTCTGCTGCTGGCCAGCGCGCTGCCTGCGCTGGCGGCTCAGTCTGATGAAGACAGCATCATCGTTAGCGCGAACCGCACCCACCGTACCGTGGCCGAGATGGCCCAAACCACCTGGGTCATTGAGGGCCAGGAGATTGAGCAGCAGGTCCAGGGCGGGAAAGAGTTCAAAGACGTGCTGGCGCAGCTGATCCCGGGCATCGATGTCAGCAGCCAGGGGCGCACCAATTACGGGATGAACATGCGCGGGCGCGCCATCGTCGTGCTGATTGACGGCGTCCGGCTCAACTCCTCACGCACCGACAGTCGCCAGCTCGACGCCATCGATCCGTTCAACATCGAACATATCGAAGTGATCTCCGGGGCGACCTCACTGTACGGCGGCGGCAGTACCGGCGGACTTATCAACATCGTCACCAAAAAAGGGCAGCAGGATCGGCAGGTCGATCTTGAGGTGGGTAGCAAGAGCGGGTTTGCCAACAGCAACGATCATGATGAGCGCGTCGCAGCGGCCGTCAGCGGCGGGACAGACCACGCGTCCGGGCGTTTATCGGTAGCCTATCAGCGTTTCGGCGGCTGGTACGACGGCAACAACGATGCGCTGCTCCTCGATAACACCCAAACGGGGCTCCAGCACTCTGACCGTCTGGACGTCATGGGAACGGGGACGATCGAGATCGACGACAACCGCCAGCTGCAGCTGGTCACCCAGTATTATAAAAGCCAGGGCGATGATGACTATGGCCTGTGGCTCGGGAAGAATATGTCCGCGGTGACCAGCGGCGGCAAAGCGTACACCACCGATGGGCTCAATTCCGATCGTATCCCCGGCACCGAGCGCCATCTGATCAGCCTCCAGTACTCCGATGCCGACTTCTTCGGTCAGAATCTGGTGAGCCAGGTTTACTATCGCGATGAATCCCTCACCTTCTATCCGTTCCCGACGCTCAGCAAAGGCCAGGTCAGCAGTTTCTCCTCGTCGCAGCAGGATACCGATCAGTATGGGGCAAAGCTGACCCTGAACAGTCAGCCGCTGGCGGGCTGGGATCTCACCTGGGGTCTCGACGCCGATCATGAGACCTTCAATGCCAATCAGATGTTCTTCGATCTGCAACAATCGCTGGCTTCCGGCGGGCTGCACAACGAATCGATCTACACCACCGGCCGCTACCCGGGATACAGCATCTCCAACGTCGCGCCGTTCCTGCAGTCAAGCTACGATCTGAACGATATCTTTACCATTAGCGGCGGGGTTCGCTACCAGTGGACCGAAAACCGGGTTGACGACTTTGTCGGCTACGCCCAGCAACAGGATATCGCCAACGGCAAAGCGCGCTCCGCCGACGCCATCAAAGGCGGCAAAACCGATTATGACAACTTCCTGTTTAACGCCGGGATCGTCGCCCATCTGACCGAGCGTCAACAGACCTGGTTTAACTTCTCGCAGGGCGTTGAGCTGCCGGATCCGGGTAAATACTATGGCATCGGGAAATACGGCGCCGCGGTCAATGGTCATCTGCCGCTGCTCTCCAGCGTCAACGTCGATGACTCGCCGCTGCAGGGGATCAAAGTTAACTCGTATGAGCTGGGCTGGCGCTACACCGGCGATAACCTGCGCACCCAGCTGGCGGCGTATTACTCGACTTCGGATAAAACCATCGTGGTCAACCGTACCGACATGACCATCGATGTTCAGTCCGACAAGCGGCGTATTTACGGCGTTGAGGGAGCGGTCGATTACTTTATTCCGGACAGCGACTGGAGCGTCGGCGGCAACTTCAACGTGCTGAAATCACAGGTGCAGACCGATGGCCGCTGGCAAAAATGGGACGTCACCCTCGCCTCGCCGTCCAAAGCCACCGCCTGGGTAGGCTGGGCGCCGGATCCGTGGAGCCTGCGCGTGCAGAGCCAGCAGGTGTTTGACCTCAGCGACGCCGCCGGCAACAAGCTGGAAGGCTATAATACCGTCGATTTTATCGGCAGTTACGCGCTGCCGGTGGGGAAACTGACCTTCAGTATCGAAAACCTGCTTAACGAAGATTATGTCACCATCTGGGGCCAGCGCGCGCCGCTGCTCTACAGCCCAACCTACGGCAGTTCGTCGCTGTATGAATATAAAGGCCGTGGCCGTACCTTCGGTCTGAATTACGCGTTAACTTTCTGACAAAAAAAGCCCCTCAGCCTGAGCGATTGAGGGGCTAATCATTACACAAATCTGTTTTTAGATTTTGTTGTTCAGGACCAGCTGGCCGTTGTTGTCCAGCGGGATCTGGCTGCCAGGATCGTGATCCATACGGATTTTCCCCTGCTGATCGCCTATCTTATAGGTCACATCGTAGCCCAGCATTTTATCGGATTTGTCATACACCGTTTTGCAGCGCTGCTGCGTGGTGGTGTAGGTGTCGTTATCCTGCATCGCGCCCTGGATCTGGTTACCGGCATAGCCGCCGCCCAGCGCGCCCACCACCGTCGCCACGCTGCGTCCGTGACCGCCGCCGAACTGGTGGCCAATCACCCCGCCCGCCACCGCGCCCAGCACGGAACCGGCGATGCGGTTTTCATCCTGTACCGGACGACGATGGGTCACGGTGACATTGCGGCATTCCTGGCGCGGCGTTTTCACGGTTTCTTTAATCGGTGTACTGGAGACCACTTGCGCATACTGCGGGCCGCGATCTAACACGTTGAGACCAGCGACAGCTGCAACGCCCAGCGCGGCAGCCACGCCTATCCCTATACCCGCCAACATAGATTTATTCACGGGAGATCCTCCTTTGTTGCTGTAGATACAATTTTGCAACTGGACCCGGGAAGGCGCAAATCAGATAGCGGATGAAAAGTGCGAGAATTCGCTGCAAATCAAAGGGATTCAGAGGATTCCGAGCGGGATCCCCGCCGGTTCAGCAGAAGAGCCCGGAGGCGCCGCCAGGGCGCGCTCCGGGTCGCGATAGCGATTAGTGCAGCTTGAGACGCGGGCGAATGATGCGGTTGATGCGCCCAACCAGCATCATCAGGCCGGTTTTGAAATAGCCGTGCAGGGCGATCTGGTGCATACGGTACAGGGAGATATACACGAAGCGCGCAATGCGCCCTTCCACCATCATCGAGCCGCGCATCAGGTTGCCCATCAGGCTGCCGACGGTGGAGTAATTGGACAGCGACACCAGCGAGCCATGGTCTTTATAGGTATACGCCTTCAGCGGTTTGCCTTTCATCTGCGCGAGGATGTTATTCAGGGCGCAGGTGGCCATCTGGTGCGCCGCCTGAGCACGCGGTGGCACAAACCCGCCTTCCGGACGGGCGCAGGAGGCGCAGTCGCCGATGGCGAAAATATCCGCGTCGCGGGTGGTCTGCAGCGTCGGCTCAACCACCAGCTGATTGATACGGTTGGTTTCCAGGCCGCCGATCTCTTTCATGAAATCTGGCGCTTTGATCCCGGCCGCCCAGACCATCAGATCCGCTTCAATATATTCGCCATCTTTGGTGTGCAGGCCGCCCGCATCGGCGCTGGTGACCATGGTCTGCGTCAGCACCCGTACGCCCAGCTTGGTCAGCTCATTGTGCGCCGCGCCGGAAATGCGCGGCGGCAGCGCAGGCAGAATGCGTTCGCCCGCTTCGACCAGCGTGACGTTCAGCGCTTCGTTGGTCAGCCCTTTGTAACCGTAGCTGTGCAGCTGTTTCACGGCATTATGCAACTCAGCGGAGAGTTCCACGCCGGTGGCGCCGCCGCCGACGATGGCAATGTTCACTTTACCGTTAGCGCCAAGGTTCGCGGAGTACTTAAGGAACAGGTTGAGCATCTCCTGATGGAAACGACGCGCCTGATGTGGGTTGTCGAGGAAAATGCAGTTCTCTTTCACCCCAGGGGTGTTGAAGTCATTCGAGGTACTGCCCAGCGCCATCACCAGCGTGTCGTACGGCAGTTTACGCTCAGCCACCAGCAGCTCGCCTTTTTCATTGCGCAGTTCGCCGAGGGTGATGGTCTTCCCTTCGCGATTGATATCGACCACCGACCCCAGCTGGAACTGGAAGCCGTGGTTGCGGGCATGGGCCAGATAGCTCAGCGCATCAACGCCTTCATCCAGAGAACCGGTGGCCACTTCGTGCAGCAGCGGCTTCCACAGATGGCTGTGGTTACGGTCCACCAGGGTGATTTTCGCTTTCTTATGGCGCCCTAACTTTTTCCCCAGCTGAGTTGCCAGTTCCAGTCCGCCTGCGCCGCCACCCACAATTACGATTTTTTTCAATGGCGTAGTCATGTGTACCCCTAAAATTATTAACCAATTGTTAAATAAAAGTTATTAAAATAGCCTTTATTTAACAACAAGTTACGTCAATGAAACCATTCAGCACTGTCGAGAATACCATGAACGGTGCATTGGTCATACCAAAATTGATGTGCATCAAGTTTTGTCGCGTATTTTTTCAGCGAAACCAATAAGTGTAGACATGAAAAAACCCGCGCGGTGAACCCGGCGCGGGTTTGGAGACAGGGGAAAAGGCTTAACCGAGGGTTTTAAACGCTTTCAGCCGCTGCAGGTGCGGCGAGATGTTTTTAAACTTATGGGTCTGCTCTTCATCCCAGATAATTTCATAATAGTGGTGCAGAAGGTCGGCGGAACGCTGGCTGTCCAGCGCTTCGTCCTGCCGGGAAAGCACCACCAGGCAGCGATCGCGGTTCTTCTCGCGAAAGTTGGTCACGCACTTGGTGGCGATGTCAGCATACTCTTCCGGTCGGTCGATTTTGCCTTCCATATTCTCATGCGGAAACAGGTTCGGATTGAACACCGCCTGACGAATATCGCACAGGAAACCAATCCGCTCAGCCCAGTAACCGCCGAGTCCAACGCCGCAGATCAGCGGCCGGTCATCGGCGGTAAGCTGCAGCATTTTATCGACCTCTTTCAGCAAATGCTGCATGTCGTGCTTGGGGTGGCGCGTGCTGTAGCTTATCAACCGCACGTCAGGGTCAATAAACTGCAACTGCATCACCTTCTCGTGGTTACCGGGGCTGTTCGAGTCAAAACCGTGTAAATAGATAATCATCGCATCCTCACCAGACAACAACGCCCCGCAGAGCGTTACGCGGACTTCGCCTCTTGCCAGCGCGCATGAAGCTGCTCCAGCTGGGCACTCACCGTTTTCCAACGGGCTGAATCCCTTAACTCCTGACGGGAAAAGGAACCTTTATGATACAATTTCGTAACACGCTCTGCTTTGATCGGCGACAGGTTATCCAGCACACTGACCGCGCCCTTACGATTATTGCAGACCAGTATCATATCGCAACCGGCGTCGAGCGATGCCTGGCCGCGTTCGGCATAGCTGCCCATGATCGCCGCCCCTTCCATCGACAGATCGTCGGAGAAAATCACCCCGTCGAAGCCCAGCTCGCCGCGCAGCACCGTCTTCAACCAGTACGCTGAACCGCTGGCCGGGCGCGGATCGAGCTCCGGATAAATCACATGCGCCGGCATAATGGCATCCAGACGCTGCTCGGCGATAAGGCTTTTGAATATCGCCATATCGTGGTCGCGGATAACCGATGCCGGACGCGGATCGAACGGGGTTTCTTTATGCGAATCGGCAGTCACCGCCCCGTGTCCCGGGAAGTGTTTGCCGGTGGTTTTCATGCCCGCAGCGTGCATGCCGTCAATGAAGTGACGCGCCATCGTCAGCGCTTTCTGCGGATCTTCATGATAAGAACGTTCGCCGATAGCGGCGCTGATATGGCCGACGTCCAGCACCGGCGCAAAGCTAATATCGATGTCCATGGCGATCATTTCGCTGGCCATCAGCCAGCCGGCCTCGGCGGCCAGTTTGCCCCCCTCTTCCATCCCCAGCAGCGCGGCGAAAGACTGGGCCGCCGGTAAACGGGTAAAGCCTTCGCGGAAACGCTGAACGCGTCCCCCTTCCTGATCGACCGCCACCACCAGATGGTTACGGGAAGCTTCGCGGATCTGGCGCACCAGCTCCCGCAGCTGCGCCGGATCGTGATAATTTCGGGTGAAGAGGATCAACCCTCCCACCAGCGGATGCGCCAGTATCTCTCGCTCTTCCGCATCCAGTTCATACCCTTCAACATCCAACATCACTGGGCCCACACTGACCTCTCTTATCCTTTGCGTTCGTTGTCTAACTGACACCATGTTTCATCTGCCAGCGTGATAAATTGCCGATCCCCACTCTGCCGCCAGCGCATTTCATACCAGCCCGCCATCAGCAGCAGTACCCACGGACGCCAGCGCGCCACCTGCCGCCATAGCTGCTGCGGGTCGATGGCCGCCCGCCGGGCATACGCCATCACCAGCTGGCGGCGCTCGCCAGGGGCGATCCATACGGCGGCCAGCTCCAGCGCGATATCGCCATCGCCGGCATATTCCCAGTCGATCAGCTTCAGACCGGCGTCGCTGTGGATAATATTGCCGGCATGGACGTCCATATGCAGCGGCGCCAGGCGCAGAGGACGAGGCTCGCCCCGGCGGCACAGCCGCTGATGCCAGCGTAACCAGCGCGGCGTGCGCCGGGCCGGATCGCTCCTCTGCCAGTACTGCGCCAGCAGCGGCCCGAGACTAACACGCCAGCCGAACCGCGGTTGCTGATGCAAATCATACAATAAGCCAGACAGCTGCGGGCAGTCAGGTAACTCGCTTTTCACCTCACCCGCGCAATACTCCACCACCATCCAGCAGGGCGAGTAAAACAGGGGGTTGGGCGCCAGCCTGGCAGGCAGCCGGCGCAGCGCGCGATACTGACGGCGAAAATAACAGGCAGCGGCAGACGGGTCGTGCGGCTGACGCAGCACTCGTCGCCGGTCGCCGTCGCTGATAATCACACTGCCGCCGCTGAGGCCGGTCTGGCTCAGCGAGGCGACAGGATGATAGTAGGGAAAGAAGCGCGACAAGAGCTCGTCGCGCGTTAGCTTATTGTTGCTGAACAGCACCTTTACCTGACCAGATAATCTCGCCGGTTTGCACCAGCATCAACTGCATCTTCAGCTCAGGCGCGTTGACGTTGCCGGTGGCATTGGAGTAAAGCACATACTGCGCGCCCACGTTGCGGGCGATGCCCATGGCTTTGCTGCGGCTGCCGAGGCTGTCCTGCGGCGACAGGCCCAGCTGCTGCTTGGCGACCGCCAGCTGCTGCGGTGAAACAAGGGTAAATTTGCCGTTGCCCGCCAGCGCGTTGCGTAACGCGGTGGTAGCTTCTCCGGCATTCAGCGAACCGTTGGTGCGGTTGTTCACGCTGTCAACCAGCAGAATACTGCCGGCATTGACCCCGCCCGCCTGCAGCATCTGTCCCACCATCGGCTGCACCGCGCCGTTCCAGTCATAATGACGCACGCGCGGCGCCGGCTGACCCGACTGCTGATCCTGATGCTCAATCGGTCCTGGCTGTGACGGGACGGATGGCACCGCCGGTACCGTCGGCACCGTGGGCTGCGGCTGCGCAGGCTGCTGCGGCTGCGGTTTGGCCTCTTCTACCGGCGCGGGCTGCTCACGCAGCCCCGCACAGCCTGCGAGGAATATCGCCAGTGCTGTGATTAACGCATAGCGACACATTTTCATCATTATAATTACCCCTTACAGATAAAGATAAAGGCGGGCCTTATGCGCCCCCAGGATATTGGCGCTGCCATACAACGTCACCGAGGAGCGAGCCGGAACCACGATGGTGCGCGGCGCCTCCAGAGGGTGCATCTCCAGCCCTCGGGCGTCATACCAGAAAAAACGATAATGCACGGCGACCGGCTGTTGGCGCTCGTTATACAGCGTAGAGGAGGCGGTGGCCTGGATCTCCGTCGCCACGACGACAGGCTCGCTGGCGCTGATCCCGGCGGCCAGCACGCTCGACTCCATCACCAGCGCCTGCTGGTCAGAAACCGGGATCTCCGGATGTGAACTACAACCGGCCAGCAGCCCCGCCGCCAGACACGCGCCCAAAAGGGTCCTGAGCATGACGTTAGCCTTTGTGCGCCAGCATCGGACCCAGCGGACGACCGCCCAGCAGATGCATATGGATATGGTAAACTTCCTGGCCGCCGTGACGGTTGCAGTTGACGATCAACCGGTAGCCATCGTCGGCGAGGCCTTCATCGCGGGCAATCTTCGCCGCGACGGTCATCATCCGGCCCAGGGCCAGTTCATGTTCAGTGGTAACGTCATTTACGGTAGGAATCAGAACGTTCGGGACAATCAGAATGTGGGTGGGCGCCTGCGGGGAGATGTCGCGAAAAGCGGTCACAAGCTCATCCTGATAAACCATATCCGACGGGATCTCCCGGCGAATGATTTTGCTGAAAATCGTTTCTTCTGCCATGACTGATTCCTTATTAGTTTTATCCCGTACGCTGGCCTGCTTCTGCAGATAAACGCGGACGCACAGGTTCCGGTAAGAGTATGAGCGACATCCTCCCTCTCTTTCAACCTGAAAGCTCTTTTTCTTATTCAACTATGGACTTAGCTGCTGAGGGAATAAGCATTTGGCGGACAGTTTGCGGGGTTATCGCCTCTGGAAGGCCGATCTGGTCACGTAAAAAAGGCAGCCAGTTGGCTGCCTTAGTCTCCCCGATACTACGTCTTAACTGTTACGGATGTACTCATCCATTTCAGTTTTCAGGTTATCGGACTTGGTACCGAAGATGGCCTGTACGCCAGAACCTGCCACTACCACGCCAGCGGCGCCCAGTTTTTTCAGGCCAGCCTGGTCAACTTTCGCTACATCCGCCACGCTAACACGCAGACGAGTAATACATGCGTCGAGGTTGGTGATGTTCTCTTTACCGCCGAAAGCGGCGACCAGAGCCGGAGCCATCTCGCTGGTTGCGCCAGCTTTGCTCTCTTCGGTGGTATCTTCACGACCCGGGGTTTTCAGATCCAGGGCTTTAATCAGCACGCGGAAAATGACGTAGTACACGATCGCATAGCAGATACCGACGATCGGGAACAGCCACAGCTTGCTGCTGTTACCGGACAGCACGATAAAGTCGATCAGGCCGTGAGAGAACGAGGTACCGTCACGCATACCCAGCAGGATACAGATCGGGAACGCCAGACCCGCCAGGATGGCATGGATAACGTACAGGATCGGCGCCACGAACATGAACGAGAACTCGATCGGCTCGGTGATACCGGTCAGGAACGAGGTCAGCGCGGCGGAGATCATGATACCGCCCACTTTGGCGCGGTTTTCCGGTTTAGCAGAATGCCAAATCGCGATAGCCGCTGCCGGCAGACCGTACATTTTGAACAGGAAGCCGCCAGACAGTTTGCCCGCAGTCGGGTCGCCTGCCATGTAGCGCGGGATATCGCCGTGGAATACCTGACCCGCCGCGTTGGTGTATTCGCCGATCTGCATCTGGAAAGGAACGTTCCAGATGTGGTGCAGACCAAACGGCACCAGGCAACGCTCGATGAAACCGTAGATACCAAACGCCACCACCGGGTTCTGATAAGCAGCCCATTGGGAGAAGGTCTGGATCGCGGAACCGATCGGCGGCCAAATGAAGGAGAGGATCACGCCGGTGAAGATAGCGGCCAGACCAGAGATAATCGGTACAAAGCGCTTGCCCGCAAAGAAGCCGAGATATTCTGGCAGCTTGATGCGATAGAAGCGGTTGAACATGTACGCGGCGATAGCACCGGAGATAATACCGCCAAGCACGCCGGTATCAGCCAGGTGTTTTGCCGCAATCTCGTCAGCAGGTAAATGCAGCACCAGCGGCGCAACCACCGCCATGGTTTTCACCATGATGCCGTAAGCTACGACTGCAGCCAGTGCGGATACACCGTCGTTATTGGTGAAGCCGAGGGCCACACCGATAGCGAAGATCAGCGGCATGTTGGCGAAAACAGAACCGCCTGCTTCTGCCATAACGTGGGAGACCACGGCTGGCAGCCAGCTGAAGTTTGCGGAACCGACGCCCAGCAGGATACCTGCGATAGGCAGTACGGATACCGGCAGCATCAGCGATTTACCGACCTTCTGCAGGTTAGCAAATGCATTCTTAAACATAATTGAGAGTGCTCCTGAGTATTTGGTACTTTTTTACGTTTTCACGCATTGGCCCGGGGGGAGAACCGCGCCGTGGACAGGACATCTAAGCGCCCTTTATTTATTACACAGAGTAAAATAATTAACGGGATGATTGTTTGACGGCTATCACGTTTCAATCAGCCTTCCGGTAAAAATTTACATCAGCTTACATAAGTTGTATCCAGATGTTGCCAAAAAACCTTCACCGCCACTTTTGTGGCGGTGAACTTTACTCGCTTTGGCTATTAATTACGAGCCTTAAAATAATAAGCAGATCAAGCAGGTTGCAAGCGGGCGGGGTCAATGTGGAACAGCGTGGCAAAATTGTCGGTGGTCTGCTGAGCCAGTTGCTCCAGCGACACACCCTTCAGTACCGCCATGTATTCAGCAACGTCACGAACCATCGCCGGCTGGTTCTCTTTGCCGCGATGGGGTATCGGCGCCAGGTACGGTGAATCGGTCTCCACCAGCAGACGATCCAGCGGAACATAGCGCGCCGCATCGCGCAGTTGCTCGGCGTTACGGAAAGTGACGATACCGGAAAACGAGATATAGAACCCCATGTCGAGCAGCTTACCCGCCGTCTCCCTGTCCTCAGTGAAACAGTGTAGTACGCCTCCGCAATCCGTCACCTTTTCTTCACGTAAAATGGCCAGGGTATCGGCGCGAGCGTCACGGGTATGCACGATCACTGGCTTATTCAGCTCCCGGCCGATGCGGATATGGTCACGGAATGAGGTTTGCTGCTGGGCTTTGGTTTCCGGGGTATAAAAATAATCCAGCCCGGTCTCTCCCATCGCGACGACGCCCTCTTCCGCCGCCAGCGTGCGCAGCGTCTCCACCTCGTAGGGCTCGTCCTGGTTTAACGGGTGCACGCCACAGGAGAAAACGACATTGTCACGCCTTCCTACCAGCTCGCGCATACTGCGGTAGCCAGGCAGCGTCGTGGCGACCGCCAGGCAAAATTTCACATCGCGCGCGGCCGCTTTTGCCAGCACGTCATCGACGTTTTTGTGCAGAGTTTGATAATCCAGACCATCAAGATGGCAGTGGGAGTCGACTAAAAACATAATGTCTCACTCAGAGGTGGGAGACGGGTAAAACCGTCCCGGGTTGCAGGTAATGTTCCCAGCGCAGCAGGCGCTCGGTGAGCAGCAGTTCGCGGTTGACGCCGACGACGTTCAGCAATTGCTCGCGGCAGGTACAGACGTCATGGGCAATCGCCTGCAGCCGGGAGGCGGGCAGACTATGCGCCAACTGCTCCAGCAGCGGCCAGACATCCGGATTACTCACCAGGGCAATTCCCTGCTGTCGTTTTTGCGCATCGACCAGCAGCGATGCCAGCCAGTGCAGGCGAACCGCCGCCTGTTCATGATTGAGTATTGGCAGCAGCGCCAGCCAGTCACCGCTCGCCAGCGTGGTCGCCAGCGCCTGACACAGCTGCTGTCGCGCCGTCCACTGCGGCTCCTTAAGCAGCTCAAGCGCGGCGGCCGGCGCGCTGGCGCACAGACGTAACGCGGTCAGCAGCGCCTCCTGCGGCAGGTTCACCTCACGCTCCAGCCAGGCCAGGGCATAAGATTCCGTCGGCGGCGACAGGTGGTGCAGGCGGCAGCGACTGCGCAGAGTGGTCAGCAGACGCGCCGGCTCCTCGCAGGCGAGGAAGAACCAGGTATTTTCCGGCGGCTCCTCCAGCGTTTTCAGCAACGCGTTGGCGGCGGCATCGGTCAGCAAGGCGGCATCGCTAATCCATACCACCTTCGCCCCACCGAGGCGCGCGCGCTCATAGAGCTTGTCGTTGACATCGCGCACCGCGTCAATACCCAGCGCGCTTTTGCCTTTCTCGGGGCTCAGCGGGTAGTAATCGGGGTGCGTACCGGCCTGCATCAGCTGGCAGCTGTGGCAGTGACCGCAGCTTTTATGCCCTTCGGGCTGGCGGCACATCAGGAAGCGGCACAGCGCATAAATCAACGCCTCGCCGCCCATCCCGCTCAGGGATTGTAACAGTAAGGCGTGGTGGCCTCGTCCGGCCTGATAGCTACCGACCAGTTGCTCGAACGAGGGGCGCAGCCACGGATACCATTTCATGCCGGTTGCTCCGCCATCCACTGGACGATCGTGGCGCGAATATCGCGCGCGACGGCATCCAGCGGCTGCGTCGCGTCCACCGTGCGGATAGAAGGATCCGCCGCGGCCAGCTCAAGGTAGCGCGCACGGGTACGATTGAAGAAGTTCATGGACTCCTGCTCAATGCGATCCAGTTCGCCGCGGGCGCGGGCGCGCCGCAGCCCCACTTCCGGCGTGACGTCGAGGTACAGCGTCAAATTAGGTCGAAAATCGCCGAGAACGGCATCACGCAGCGTCGCCAGCATCGTGCGGTCAATCCCCCTGCCGCCGCCCTGATAGGCCTGAGTGGAGAGATCGTGACGATCGCCGATCACCCACTGGCCGCGAGCCAGAGCAGGCTTAATCACGGTCTCCACCAGCTGGACGCGCGCCGCGTAAAACATCAGCACTTCCGCTTTATCGTTAATCACTTCATCGCCCGTGGACTGGATATCCAGCACCAGGCTACGCAGTTTTTCGGCAAGGATTGTGCCCCCCGGCTCACGGGTAAACACCATATCGTGAATACCTGCCGACTGCAGCGTCTCCACCACCAGTTGACGTGCGGTGGTCTTCCCGGCGCCCTCCAGCCCCTCGATGACGATATAGTTACTGCGCATTTTTTTCCTTAAGTACTTTCAGATAGTCCTGCACCGCGCGGTTATGGCTGACCAGGTTTGTGGTAAACGTATGGCCCCCTTTCCCGTCGGCGACAAAATAGAGGTATGGCGTTTTCGCCGGATGGGCGGCCGCCTTCAGCGACGCTTCGCCCGGCACCGCAATAGGGCCTGGCGGCAGGCCGCTGATGGTATAGGTATTGTACGCGGTCGGCGTCTCCAGATCCTTGCGCGTTAACTTACCATTATACCCTTCGCCCATCCCGTAGATCACCGTTGGATCAGTCTGTAAACGCATGCCGATGCGCAGGCGGTTGATAAACACCGACGCGACGCGATCGCGCTCTTCCGCCACCGCGGTCTCTTTCTCAATAATCGAGGCCATGGTCAACAGCTGATTCTGATCGTCATAGGGCAGATTATCCATCCGTCCTTCCCAGACCTTCGCCACTTCGGTGACCATTTTCTGATGCGCGCGCTTGAGGATGGCGATGTCGCTGGTATTGGCGGTGTACATCCAGGTATCCGGCCAGAACCAACCTTCCACCCAGTCGGCGTGGTCAAGACCTAAAGCCTTAGCCACCGTCGCGTAGCTATCGTCTTCAAGCGTGTGCTTCACGTAGGGGGCATCGCGCAGCTGACGAAGGTAGTCGCTGACGCGCATGCCTTCGACAAAGCGCAGCGGAAACTGCGCCTCTTTGCCGCTGGCCAGCAGCTGCAGCATTTCGCGCACCGTCATTTGCGGCGTGAAGCGATAGGTCCCGGCTTTGAAGTGAGACAGCTCAGGCTCCATCCGCAGCAGCCACTGGAACACGCGCGGACGATTGATCACCTTCTCACGATAGAGATCCTGCCCCAGCGCCAGCCGGCCGGTGCCGGCTTCGAGGGTAAAGATGGTCTCTTCTTTAATCAGCAGCTTGCTGTCCGCCAGCTGGCGTACCTTCCACATTCCTGCCGCCGCGGCGATGCCCAACAGCATGACCAGCAACAGGATAAAACGTAACATTTTCTTCATACTAACCAGACAGCTCACACAAAGGGGCTAAAAAATGGTAAAGCTCGCGAGAGGACCAGACGGTCTCCTCCCAGCGACGAACCGGCACCAGCGGCATAAGCGCATTGCAGATCAGCACTTCATCGGCCTCCCGCAACGTCTCGGGACGCGCTGTCACTTCGACAACGCGAAACGTCGATGGTGCCAGCTGCGCGATACAACGCTGCCGCATTATGCCGTTGACCCCGGCATAATCGAGTCGCGGAGTAAAGACATCCCGTCCCTGACGCCAGAATAAATTCGCGGCACAGCATTCCGTAAGCCACCCGTCACTGTCAAGGACCAGCGCCTCATCGGCGTCCGTCTGTTCAAGATGAGAGCGGATCAGCACCTGCTCCAGACGATTAAGATGCTTCAGACCGGCCAGCCAGGGGTTGCGCCCCAGGGTCACCGGGCTCCGGGTCAGGGTAATGCCCTCCTCCCGCCAGCGCGCGTAGTGCGCCGGAAGCGAAGAGACGCTCAGAATGCGGGTGGGCGACGCGCAGCCCGCCGTGCTGTATCCCCTCCCCCCGACGCCGCGGGTGAGGACCACCTTAAGCACACCCTGGGCGTGCGGCCGAGCCAGACGCTGCATCTCGTCGCTCAACGTCAGCCAGTCGTCAAATGGGATGCGTAATTTTTCGCAGGTCGTCTGCAAACGCTGCAGATGGGCGTCCAGTAACGCAACCTCCCCGTGCTGTATACGGGCGGTGGTAAAACAACCGTCGCCAAACTGGACGGCGCGATCGTTCGCCGCCAGCGTGTCCTGTTCAACGCCATTTATCAAGAACATAAAGGACTCCTTTTCACAGGTCGGTGAGTGTCTCAGGACACGGAGCAGAGGACAAGCGGAGAAAGCCGAATAAAAAAGGCCCGACGAACGGGCCTTTTGTTAAAGCAGTACCGGGGCAAGCCCTGTCACACTTTTTTGAAGATCAGCGAACCATTAGTGCCGCCGAAGCCGAAGGAGTTGCACAGGGTGTACTCCATACCGGAAACCTGACGCGCTTCGTGCGGAACGAAGTCGAGGTCGCAGCCCTCATCCGGGTTGTCGAGGTTGATCGTCGGCGGAACCGCCTGATCGCGCAGCGCCAGGATAGAGTAAATCGACTCTACCGCCCCTGCCGCGCCCAGCAGATGCCCGGTCATGGATTTGGTGGAGCTCACCATTACGCGGCTCGCCGCATCGCCGAAGACAGACTTAACCGCCTGCGCTTCCGCTTTATCGCCAGCCGGCGTCGAGGTGCCGTGGGCATTGACGTAGCCGATCTGGCCCGGTTCGATGCCCGCATCGCGAATGGCATTCACCATCGCCAGCGCGGCGCCCGCGCCATCTTCCGGCGGTGACGTCATGTGGTAAGCATCGCTGCTCATGCCGAAGCCGACGATCTCGGCGTAGATTTTCGCGCCGCGTTTTTTCGCATGCTCGTACTCTTCCAGCACCACCATGCCCGCGCCGTCGCCCAGCACGAAGCCGTCGCGATCTTTATCCCACGGACGGCTTGCCGCCTGCGGGTTGTCATTGCGCGTGGAGAGCGCCCGCGCTGCGCCAAAGCCGCCCACGCCAAGCGGGGTACTGGCTTTTTCCGCACCGCCTGCCACCATCGCATCGGCATCGCCATAGGCGATGATGCGCGCAGCCTGACCGATGTTGTGCACGCCTGAAGTACAGGCGGTCGCGATGGAGATACTTGGTCCACGCAGACCAAACATGATAGTCAGATGCCCGGCCACCATGTTAACAATTGTGGAGGGAACGAAGAATGGGCTGATCTTACGCGGTCCGCCGTTGACCAGCGAACTGTGGTTTTCTTCGATCAAGCCGAGACCGCCAATACCGGAGCCGATTGCGGCGCCAATACGGGTAGCATTCTCTTCCGTCACTTCAAGGCCAGAATCCTGCATGGCCTGAACGCCAGCGACAATTCCATATTGAATGAAGGCATCCATCTTGCGCTGCTCTTTGCGCGAGATGATGTCATCACAGTTAAAATCCTTTACTAAGCCAGCAAATTTCGTTGCATAGGCGCTAGTATCGAAATGGTCGATCAGGCTGATGCCACTCTGACCGGCAAGGAGAGCTTTCCAGGTAGACTCTACGGTATTGCCGACAGGAGACAACATGCCCAGTCCGGTCACAACTACACGACGCTTAGACACGTTTGTCCTCCAGGGAGGGAAAATAGATTCTTGTGGGACAAAAAAAGATAAAACTCAGGCGGTCGAATGACCGCCTGGAGATGTTCACTTACGCCTGGTGGCCGTTGATGTAATCAATGGCAGCCTGAACGGTGGTGATTTTCTCAGCTTCTTCGTCCGGAATCTCAGTATCAAACTCTTCTTCCAGAGCCATTACCAGCTCAACGGTGTCAAGAGAATCAGCGCCCAGGTCTTCAACGAAGGAAGCATTGTTGGTAACTTCTTCCTGCTTAACGCCCAGCTGCTCGCCGATAATTTTCTTAACGCGTTCTTCGATAGTGCTCATACTCTTAAATTTCCTATCAAAACTCGCTTTCGCGATGGTTTTCGTAGTGTATAAAATGTTGAAAAATTTGCAACTAAATCCCGGCAGGTCTTACCACGATTTTGCGCTATTTTGAGGCCGTTTGCCCTAAGAACGCAAATCTTTTCGCACAAAACCGCACACAGAACCGTGCGAAGTGCGCGGTTCCTGAACGTTTTGCACAAATCTCGGTCAGACCATGTACATTCCGCCGTTGACGTGCAGGGTTTCACCAGTGATGTAACTTGCTTCGTCAGAGGCTAAAAATGCCACCGCGCTGGCGATTTCATTTGGGGTGCCAAGGCGCCCCGCAGGAACTGCCGCCAGCGTACCCGCACGCTGCTCATCGGTCAGCGCACGCGTCATGTCCGTTTCAATAAAGCCCGGAGCAACAACGTTTACAGTAATACCGCGTGACGCAACTTCACGCGCCAGTGATTTACTGAAGCCGATCAGACCCGCTTTCGCCGCAGCGTAGTTGGCCTGACCCGCATTTCCCATGGTACCAACCACAGAACCGATAGTGATAATACGTCCATGACGCTTTTTCATCATAGCGCGCATTACCGCTTTTGACAGACGGAAAACCGATGACAGGTTGGTTTCGATAATATCGTTCCACTCGTCATCTTTCATGCGCATTAACAGGTTGTCGCGAGTGATCCCGGCATTATTCACCAGGATATCCACTTCGCCAAACTCTGCGCGCACATTTTCCAGAACAGATTCAATAGATGCCGGGTCGGTCACATTCAACATCAGACCTTTACCGTTGGCGCCTAAATAGTCACTGATCGCCTGCGCGCCGCTTTCGCTGGTCGCAGTACCGATAACTTTCGCGCCGCGGGCGACGAGCGTTTCAGCGATGGCGCGGCCAATACCGCGGCTTGCACCGGTAACCAGCGCGATTTTTCCTTCAAAACTCATGGTTTTCCTCTTTTATTGCTCAAGCGCCGCAGACATCGCCGCCGGCTCGTTAAGCGCGGAAGCGGTCAGGGTGTCAACAATACGTTTGGTCAGGCCGGTGAGGACTTTACCCGGGCCAACCTCATACAGATGCGTGACGCCCTGAGCAGCCATAAACTCAACGGTTTTGGTCCACTGAACCGGGCTATACAGCTGGCGTACCAGCGCGTCGCGAATGGCGTCCGGCGCGGTTTCGCACTTCACGTCGACGTTATTTACCACCGGAATCGTCGGCGCGTTGAAGGTGATGTTCTGCAGCTCAAGCGCCAGTTTTTCCGCAGCGGGCTTCATCAGCGCACAGTGGGAGGGCACGCTCACCGGCAGCGGCAGCGCGCGTTTAGCGCCCGCGGCTTTACAGGCGGCGCCTGCGCGTTCGACGGCCTCTTTGTGACCGGCGATAACCACCTGTCCCGGGGAATTGTAGTTCACCGGAGAGACAACCTGCCCTTCGGCCGAGTCTTCACAGGCTTTGGCAATAGCCGCATCGTCCAGACCGATAATCGCTGACATGGCGCCGGTACCTTCCGGTACGGCTTCCTGCATGAATTTGCCGCGCAGTTCAACCAGGCGAACGGCATCAGCGAAAGCGATAACGCCCGCGCAAACCAGCGCGGAGTATTCGCCAAGGCTGTGGCCTGCCAACAGCGCCGGCGCTTTGCCGCCCTGCTGCTGCCAGACGCGGTACAGCGC
Organism: Klebsiella sp. GG_Kp146; assembly: GCF_040061975.1. NCBI lineage: Bacteria > Pseudomonadati > Pseudomonadota > Gammaproteobacteria > Enterobacterales > Enterobacteriaceae > Klebsiella > Klebsiella sp. GG_Kp146. The sequence goes on along the minus strand of NZ_JBEAHA010000014.1, from coordinate 35,136 downwards.
CACGGAGGCGGTCAGCAGCGCCGGCTGGGTCTGCCAGGTCTTATTCAGTTCTTCTGCCGGGCCCTGTTGCGTCAGCGCCCACAGATCGTAACCCAACGCTGCGGAAGCTTCACCGAAGGTCTCTTCAATGACTGGCCAGGTCGCCGCCATATCGGCCAGCATGCCTACGGCCTGAGAGCCCTGTCCCGGGAACACAAAAGCAAATTGCGTCATGTTTAAATCCTTATACTAAAAACGAACCAGCGCGGAACCCCAGGTGAAACCGCCACCAAAGGCTTCCAGCAAAATCAGCTGCCCACGTTGAATGCGGCCATCGCGGACGGCCTCATCCAGCGCGCAAGGGACTGACGCCGCGGAGGTGTTGCCATGGCGGTCGAGGGTCACTACGACGTTATCCATCGACATGCCCAGTTTCTTCGCCGTCGCGCTGATGATCCGCAGGTTTGCCTGATGCGGCACCAGCCAGTCCAGCGCTGAACGTTCAAGATTGTTCGCGGCCAGCGTCTCATCAACGATATGCGCTAACTCGGTGACCGCCACTTTGAAGACTTCATTACCGGCCATCGTCAGATAGATCGGATTTTCCGGATCGACGCGATCGGCGTTCGGCAGGGTCAGCAGTTCGCCATAGCTACCGTCAGCATGCAGATGCGTCGAGATAATGCCAGGCTCTTCGGAGGCGCCCAGCACCACCGCGCCGGCGCCATCGCCGAAAATAATAATCGTCCCGCGATCGGCCGGATCGCAGGTGCGCGCCAGCACATCAGCGCCAACGACCAGCGCATAATCCACCGCGCCGTTTTTCACATACTGATCGGCGACGCTCAGCGCATAGGTGAAACCGGCGCAGGCGGCCGCGACGTCAAACGCCGGGCAGCCTTTGACGCCCAGCATAGACTGAATCTGGCAAGCCGAACTCGGAAACGCGTGCGTGCCGGAGGTGGTCGCAACGATGATCAGACCAATTTGCTCCGCGGACACCCCCGCCATCGCCAGCGCCTGCTTTGCGGCTTCAAAGCCCATCGTAGCAACTGTTTCATGCGCTGCGGCAATACGACGCTCACGGATACCTGTGCGGGTGACAATCCACTCGTCAGAGGTCTCTACCATTTTTTCCAGGTCGGCGTTTGTACGCACTTGCTCGGGCAGATAGCTGCCGGTACCAATAATCTTCGTATACATGTACGCTCAGTCACTCTTGGGTAATATACCCGCCTCGTTCAACCGCCGCGGCGTCAGTGGTGTCCATTCGTCCCGCTTTGCTGTCGGGCGTTCACGTCACTGTCGCTTTCCGGCAGCTCGAAACCAGCTGGGTATAAAGATTCCAGGCGCGCGGCGATCCGTTGAGGAATTTGCCGCTGCACCGCCTGCACTGCCTGCTCTATCGCGACGCTAAAGGCGCGCTGATTGGCAGCACCATGACTCTTGATCACGGAACCGCGCAATCCTAACAGACAGGCGCCATTATACTGGTCGGGGTTGAGGTGACTGAATCGCCTCGCCAGGCTTTTTTGTAACCAACGTTTTAGTAACAGCAGCCACCACGACCGTTTTTTGCCCTCTCCCTGAGATTTCAGCAGTGAAAGGAACATTCTGACAACACCTTCCATGGTTTTTAATGTGACGTTGCCCGTGAATCCGTCACAAACCAGCACATCGGTTTTTCCGGTCAACAGTTCATTGGCTTCAAGATAGCCGATGTAGTTGAGGGAAGGCAGCGTTTTGAGCACTGCGGCAGCATCGCGGATGCTGCTGAGGCCTTTCATCTCTTCTTCGCCGATGTTCAGCAAGGCGACGCGTGGATTGGCAATGCCGACCACCTCTTCCGCCAGTACCGCGCCCATCACTGCGAACTGCACCAGCATCGTGCTGTCGCAGTCGACGTTGGCGCCGAGATCCAGCACCACGGTTTTGCCTTTCTGCTGGTGCGGCAAAACCGTCACCAGCGCCGGCCGCTCAATACCTTCGATCGGCTTGAGCAGCAGTTTCGCCAGGCCCATCAGCGCGCCGGTGTTGCCGGCGCTAACGCAGGCTTCCGCCCGCCCTTCTTTCACAAGCTCCAGCGCCACGCGCATTGAGCTTCCGCGACTGCTGCGGATAGCCTGTGCGGGTCGCGCATCACTGGCAATAACTGACTGCGCAGGAATAATCTGCAGACGCGAACGTTGTTCGAAGTCAGCTTTGGCGAGTAATGGCGTGATGGCGTCGGGATCGCCGACTAAAAGAAGTGTGAGTTGCGAATTAGAGTTCAGTGCCTGCAGTGCTGCAGGCACTGTCACGGATGGGCCGAAATCGCCCCCCATGACATCTAACGCCAGGGTTAGACGTGTCAAGGTATCGTCGCTGCCCGGTTCGGTGATTCCCCAGTTGCCCGGGGAGTCCTCACTAAGCTTCATCACGCTGGCACCCGCGAATTTTCACGCTGCAGACGCAACAATCCGGGCATTGACGCTTCTGGTTACCGGGTTAACCGAGTGTCCAGGTACGCACACGCCCGCCATGGCCTGCAACGGGAAATCCTGCGAGTATCGCGTGATTACTTAGCGATAACCTTGCGACCGCGGTAGAAACCGTCGGCAGTGATGTGGTGACGCAGGTGTTTCTCACCAGAAGTTTTGTCTACAGACAGGCTGGTGACTGCGGTCAGCGCGTCATGGGAACGACGCATGCCACGTTTGGAACGGGTTGGTTTATTCTGTTGTACGGCCATGGACCTTACTCCTCAATTACTTACGCTTTAAGCTGGCTAATACGGCAAATGGGTTTGGTTTTTGTGCCTCTTCAGGCAGTTCGCCAAAGACCATGTCCGCGTCGGACACTTCACAGTGTTCAGAATCATGCACCGGAACTACGGGCAGGGAGAGGATAATTTCATCCTCGACCATTGCCTGCAGGTCGATTTCACCGAATTCGTTAACCTCAATCGGCTCATACGCTTCCGGTAGTGCTTCGGCCTGTTCGTCATTTCTGACGGGGCTAAAACAATACGTGGTGTGGACGTGATGGGAGAACGGTTTCCCGCAACGCTGGCATTCGAGGGTTACCGTTACCTTCGCATCGCCTGTAATGACGGCGAGACGCTGGTTATCGATAGCGAACGACATGCTGCATTCCACATCGCTGTCCACGCTGACTACAGAATCGGCTACACGTTCAACCTGATCGCGGGCATAGATGCCTTCGTAATCAAGGCGTTTTTGAGCCGTGCGTACCGGATCAAGAGTCAGGGGTAATTTTACCTTTTGCATAGGGCGCGCATATTAACTTTGTAATGTCATAGAGTCAAAGAAAAAGGCAGCCTCAGGTTGCCTTTTGCCATTTATTCGCACACATTGCGGCGCATAGTTTAAGATGATGCTCTGCGAAGCGCTATATGTGGATGAAAAAATATGTCTGAACTTATCCTGGCGTCAACCTCTCCCTGGCGGCGCATGCTGCTGGAAAAACTGGGATTACCGTTTGAATGCGCGGCGCCTGACGTCGACGAAACGCCCCGTCCTGAAGAATCCGCGCGTCAGCTTGTCACCCGGCTGGCGCAGGCCAAAGCGCAGAGCCTGGCCTCGCGCTACCCCAATCACCTTATTATAGGCTCCGATCAGGTTTGCGTACTGGACGGTGAGATCACCGGTAAACCGCACACCGAGGAAAATGCTCGCAGGCAGTTGAGAAAGGCCAGCGGGTCAATCGTCACCTTTTATACCGGCCTGGCGCTGTATAACTCCGCCAGCGGTCATCTGCAAACCGAATGCGAGCCCTTTGACGTCCACTTCCGCCATCTCAGCGATAAAGAGATCGAAGGCTATGTGCGCAAAGAGAACCCGCTGCAGTGCGCCGGGAGTTTCAAGAGCGAGGGGTTAGGCATTACGCTGTTCGAACGGCTGGAAGGTCGCGATCCGAATACGCTGATCGGGTTACCCTTAATCGCGCTGTGTCAGATGCTGCGCCGCGAAAACGACAACCCGCTGTTAGGCTAAGGCCAAAAAAACGGCGGAACTGATTCCGCCGTTGCGCTTATTTGCTCTTCCGTAGCACCTGTAAACAGTGCTTCAGCTGGTTATCCAGCGGCGCCTCAACGCGCATCACCTCCCCGCTCCCCGGGTGGGTAAACTTCAGCGCAGCAGCGTGGAGGAACAGGCGGTTTAAGCCGGTACCAGAGAGTTGCTTATCAAATTCGCGGTCGCCATAGCGGTCGTCAAAAGCGATAGGATGGCCAGCATACTGGGTATGAACGCGAATCTGATGGGTGCGCCCGGTGACTGGACTGCAGCGCACCAGCGTGGCGAATTCATAACGCTCTTCCACTTTAAAGCGCGTCTCTGACGGCTTGCCTTCCTGACTCACGCGGACAATTCGCTCCCCGCTTTGCAGAATGTTCTTCAACAGCGGGGCCTGCACTACTTTGGTATGCGACTGCCACTGGCCGCGCACCAGCGCCAGATAGTCTTTCTGCATGCCTTTATCGCGCAGTTGCTCGTGCAGCGAACGCAGCGCCGAGCGCTTTTTCGCCACCAGCAGCACGCCTGAAGTATCGCGGTCGAGTCGATGCACCAGCTCAAGGAAGCGCGCCTCCGGGCGCAGGGCGCGCAGCCCTTCAATCACCCCGAAGCTCAGGCCGCTGCCGCCATGTACCGCAGTGCCGGAAGGCTTATTGAGGACCAGAATATGATCGTCTTCATAGAGGATCACCTCAGAGAGCGCCGCGACTTTCTGCAGATGCGGCGATACCGCCTCTTCTTCACGCTCCGCCACGCGCACCGGCGGGATACGGACTTCATCGCCCGCTTCCAGCTTATACTCCGGCTTCACGCGTTTTTTATTCACCCGCACCTCGCCTTTACGCAGGATACGATAAATCATGCTCTTCGGTACGCCTTTCAATTGCGTACGCAAAAAGTTGTCGATACGTTGCCCCGCTTCATCAGCAGCAATGGCAACCATTTTTACGGTTGGGGTCTCAGTTTTCATGGTGCGCGATTCTAAATAGCCGGACGCATTAGCGCCACTCATTTTTATATGCTTATATTTATCATTATCCTGTTTTCACGGTTTGCCTGACCGCCATATTGTTTGTTATTAGAACAATCTGTATGGGCAGGTGATAAAACTGTGAGTAACCGGGTGATAAAAGGTGAAAGTCAACTTGCTATAACAAGGTTAGCAATGGAATAATGAGACCGTTTTCCGTATTGCATCTTGTTAGAACAAGACATTAGCGGAATGACCAATTTTGTCTGACCGATCGCCCACGCAGCAATGGCGTAAGACGTTGTGATCTTTCAGACAGTTAGCGGGCTGCGGGTTGCAGTCCTTACCGGTACAGGCTCTATGGATTTCAAGTCGCAGGAAGGCGTCAACTCCGGGACTCCCGGGAGCTCATCTGGATCAGCCGATCGAGGTGAGCAGGTTAAGCCATCATGCCTGCAACGCGAAAGACGACGAGTATAAATGGAATATTCTCTGGTGATACATCCCAGGCTGTTCCCTGAATAATTGCGCTGTGTTTCCGTTTGAAACACAGGCGACCGACACTCTGCGCCTCTTAAGCGCGCGACAACCGTGAGGTTGGCGACGTGAACCAGACACGAGGCCATCGGTTTTCCCCCGGAAAGGCATTACTCTGCCCGCAGCTTAGTCGTCAATGTAAGAATAATGAGTAAGTTACGATGAAAAGAATGTTAATCAACGCAACTCAGCAGGAAGAGTTGCGCGTCGCCCTTGTTGATGGGCAGCGCCTGTACGACCTGGATATCGAAAGCCCCGGGCACGAACAGAAAAAAGCGAACATCTACAAAGGCAAAATCACCCGCATTGAACCCAGCCTTGAAGCCGCGTTTGTTGATTACGGCGCCGAGCGTCATGGTTTCCTCCCCCTCAAAGAAATCGCCCGCGAATACTTCCCCGCCAACTACAATGCGCATGGTCGTCCTAATATCAAAGACGTACTGCGTGAAGGTCAGGAAGTTATCGTGCAGATTGATAAAGAAGAACGCGGCAACAAAGGCGCTGCGCTCACCACCTTTATCAGCCTGGCGGGCAGCTATCTGGTACTGATGCCGAACAACCCGCGCGCAGGGGGAATTTCCCGCCGCATCGAGGGCGACGACCGTACCGAACTGAAAGAAGCGCTGGCGAGCCTGGAGCTTCCGGACGGCATGGGCCTTATCGTTCGCACCGCTGGCGTCGGCAAATCCGCCGAAGCCCTGCAGTGGGACCTGAGCTTCCGTCTGAAACACTGGGAAGCGATTCAGAAAGCCGCGGAAAGCCGTCCGGCGCCGTTCCTGATCCACCAGGAAAGCAACGTCATTGTCCGCGCCTTCCGTGACTACCTGCGCCAGGATATCGGCGAAATCCTGATCGATAACCCGAAAGTGCTTGAGCTGGCGCGCCAGCATATCGCCGCGCTGGGTCGTCCGGATTTCAGCAGCAAAATCAAACTGTACACCGGTGAAATCCCGCTGTTCAGCCACTACCAGATCGAATCCCAGATTGAATCCGCCTTCCAGCGTGAAGTCCGTCTGCCGTCCGGCGGTTCTATCGTCATCGACAGCACTGAAGCGCTGACCGCTATCGATATCAACTCCGCCCGCGCTACCCGCGGCGGCGATATCGAAGAGACGGCGTTCAACACCAACCTCGAAGCGGCTGACGAGATTGCCCGCCAGCTGCGTCTGCGCGACCTCGGCGGCCTGATCGTTATCGACTTTATCGATATGACTCCGGTTCGCCACCAGCGCGCCGTGGAGAACCGTCTGCGCGAAGCCGTCCGTCAGGACCGGGCGCGCATTCAGATCAGCCATATCTCGCGCTTCGGCCTGCTGGAGATGTCCCGCCAGCGCCTGAGTCCGTCGCTGGGCGAATCCAGCCACCACGTCTGCCCGCGCTGCTCCGGCACCGGCACCGTGCGTGATAACGAATCGCTGTCGCTCTCTATTCTGCGTCTGATTGAAGAAGAAGCGCTGAAAGAGAACACCAAAGAAGTTCATGCCATCGTTCCGGTACCGATCGCCTCCTATCTGCTGAACGAAAAACGTGCCGCGGTGAGCGCTATTGAATCCCGTCAGGGCGATGTGCGCGTGATCATCGTGCCAAACGACGAAATGCAGACGCCGCACTACTCCGTCCTGCGCGTGCGCAAAGGTGAAGAGACCTCAACGCTGAGCTACCTGCTGCCGAAGCTGCATGAAGAAGAGATGGCGCTGCCGGGCGACGATGAGCCGGCAGAACGGAAACGTCCGGAACAACCGGCCCTCGCCGCTTTTGTCATGCCTGACGCGCCGCCGGCCCCGATGCTCGAAGAGCCAGCCGCCGCGCCTGTCGCCGCAGCGACCCCGGTCGCGGCCGCCGCACCGGCGCAGCCTGGCCTGCTCTCGCGCTTCTTCAGCGCGCTGAAGAATATCTTCTCTGGCGCCGAAGAGGCCAAACCGGCTGAAGTTCAGGTCGAGAAGAAAGCGGAAGAAAAACCGGAGCGTCAGCAGGAGCGCCGTAAACCGCGCGCCAACAACCGCCGCGATCGCAACGACCGTCGTGACAATCGCGACAATCGTGATAATCGCGACAACCGCGACAACCGTGATAACCGCGACGCGCGTGCCGAGAATAACGAAGGCCGTGAACCGCGCGAATCGCGTGAAGAGAACCGTCGCAACCGTCGCGAGAAGCCGTCGCAGAACGTGGAAGCCCGCGATGTTCGCCAGACCTCAGGTGACGATGCGGAAAAAGCGAAATCTCGTGACGAGCAGCAGCCGCGCCGCGAACGCACCCGCCGCCGCAATGACGACAAACGTCAGGCGCAGCAGGAAGCCAAAGCGCAGACACGCGAAGAGCCGGTAGTGCAGGAGACGGAGCAGGAAGAGCGTGTGCAGACCCTGCCGCGTCGTAAACCGCGCCAGCTGGCACAGAAAGTACGCGTCGAGTCCGCTGTCGTTGAGCAGGTTGCCGAGATCGTGCCAGAAGCCGTAGTGGCGGAAGTTATCGCTCCGCGCAGCGAGCCGGTGAAAACCGAGCTGCCAGCAGTCGTGGAGAGCGTGGCGGACCAGGACGAAAATGGCGAATCCCGTGAAGCGAACGGTATGCCGCGTCGTTCACGTCGTTCCCCGCGTCACCTGCGCGTCAGCGGTCAGCGTCGTCGTCGCTATCGTGACGAACGCTATCCGACCCAGTCGCCAATGCCGCTGACCGTGGCCTGCGCATCGCCGGAGATGGCTTCCGGTAAAGTCTGGATCCGCTACCCGGTGGTTCGTCCGCAGGACCAGCAGCCGGAAGAGGTTCAGGTTCAGGACGACAACGTCGTGGAAACCGTCGCGGCCGTTGCGGCCCCGGTTGCCGTCGTTGAAACCGTTACCGCTGCGCCGGTCACAGTCGAGCCGGCTACTATGGAGCCGGTTACCGCTGAGCCTGTGGTCGTCGAGCCGGTCGCGGCCGCCGAGCCGGTGGTCGTTGATGCTGCGGAAGTTGTCGCGCCAGCAGCCGTCGAGCCTGCGCCGCAGGAGCTGGTCACCGAAGCGCCGGCTGTCGAAGCGCCTCAGGCTATCGCGCCAGTGACGATCGACGCCGAGCCGGTGGTGGTAGAACCTGAAGTGGTGGAAACGGCGCCTGTCGTTGAAGCGCCAGTGGAAACCATCGCCCCGGCGCCGGAAACTGTGGTTGAAGCACCGGTTGTCGAAGCAGCGCCTGTCGAGCCGGTCAAAGCCGAGCCACCGGTGAGCAAGCCGGTAGTGGTGGCGAGTCATCGCCATGCCACCGCGCCAATGACCCGTGCGCCAGCGCCGGACTATGTCCCGGAAGCACCGCGCCACAGCACCTGGGTGCGGCCGCCATTCGCCTTTGAAGGTAAAGGCGCCGCCGGCGGTCATAGCGCGACTCATAAAGCCACCGCTGAACCGACCCGCCCACAGCCCGTCGAGTAAGCGTGCTAAATAAAAAAACCGGCCTCCTGGCCGGTTTTTTTTATGCGCTTTGCGGAGGCTGCATGCCGGCGAGGTCCGGCATGATCTCCCGCATCAGGTCAAGGAACTTACGCAGCCGCGTCGGATAATAGCGCGCCCAGGGATAGACCAGATGGACCGGCAGCGAGGCGGGACGCCACTGCGGGAACAGCTCTGTCAACCTTCCGGCGGCAAGATCCTCCGCCACCGTCCAGCTGGACACCATCGCCACCCCCAGACCCGCCAGCGCGGTATTGCGCGCGACGTACAGGCTGTCGGTGCTCAGACAGGGGGTAATCGCCGTGGAGACGATCTGCCCGCTTACCTGATGTCGGAGCCGTACCTCATGCTGATAAAAGGTGTTAATGGCGATCCACGGCAGGCCGGATAATGCCTCCAGCGAGGTTAACGGCGGGTACTTCGCCAGCAGTTCAGGAGAGGCCACCACGCAGCGCGGCACTTCCGCCAGCAGCACGGAGACCGTGGCCGGATCCACCTCCGCCCCCACGCGGATGGCGCAGTCGATATTATCGCTGAGAAAGTCGACAGTATTATCATTCAGCATCCACTCCACCGACAGCTGCGGATGACGCTGGAGAAAGGCGACCAGCGGCCCCAGCAGCTGCTGCTGGCCAAAAGCGTGCGGTGCCCTCACCCGCAGCACCCCTACCGGCCGATCGTCGGCAATACGCAGGTCATCTTCCAGCGCCAGCCAGGCATCCACCAGCTGGCGAGCGTGACGGTAGCAGCGTTCGCCATCGTCAGTGAGCTTCATCGCATGGGTGGTACGCAGGATCAGCTTGACCCCCAGCAGCCCTTCAAGGGACTGCAGGCGGCGGCTGACGGTCGCCTGAGTGGTATCCATCTGTCCCGCCGCGGCGGAGAGAGACCCGGTCTCCACAATGCGGATATAAGTGCGCATCAGCTCAATGCGGTCTATACGCTCCTGTCTTTTCATTCTTCTTTTGCCTATACGTGCTACGTATAACCGTTTTACCACCAGCCCAGCTACCGCGCCAGCCGCGTTCAGGGAAAAATAGCCCCATCGCATACACGAGGCACTGATCATGACACCGACTTCTCTTTCCGCCCGCGACGCAGGCTGGATTATCTTCATTCTCGCGCTCGGCGCTGGCTTTAGCGTCGCCTCTATCTACTACGCGCAGCCGCTGCTGCCGTTGATGGGCGCCAATCTCCACCTGACGGTAGAAGGTATGGGTCTGGTCCCTACGCTGACGCAGGCGGGTTATGCGCTCGGCATTCTGTTCCTGCTTCCGCTCGGCGACCGCCACGATCGCCGCCGGCTGATCCTGGTGAAAAGCGCGCTGCTGGCGCTCCTGCTGCTGCTGTGCAGCCTCACCGGCCAGCTCAGCTCACTGCTGGTGGTTAGTCTGCTGATCGGTATGGCGGCGACCATGGCGCAGGATATCGTCCCGGCGGCGGCGATCCTCGCCCCGGCGGGCAAGCAGGGAAAAATGGTGGGCACGGTGATGACCGGGCTGCTGCTGGGGATCCTGCTTTCCCGGACGGTCAGCGGCGTGGTGGGCGCAGTGTTCGGCTGGCGGGTGATGTATCAGGCGGCGGCGGTCAGCGTGGCGCTGATTGGCCTGGTGATGTGGCGGGTGCTGCCGCGCTTCGCCATTCACTCGACGCTGAGCTATCCGCAGTTGATGGCCTCGATGGCGCATCTCTGGCAGCGTTACCCGGCGCTACGCCGCGCTGCGCTGGCTCAGGGGGCGCTCTCTGTCGCCTTCAGCGCCTTCTGGTCGACGCTGGCGGTGATGCTCTCCGAACACTATCACATGGGCAGCGCGGTAGCGGGCGGCTTTGGTATCGCCGGGGCCGCCGGGGCGCTGGCCGCGCCGCTGGCCGGCGGACTGGCCGATAAATTTGGCGCCGGTAAAGTGACGCAAATGGGGGCGGCGCTGGTCACCGTCTCCTTCGCCCTGATGTTTATACTGCCGCTGCTGCCACTGCATGGCCAGCTGGCGCTGATTGCCCTGTCGGCGATTGGCTTCGACCTTGGCCTGCAGTCAAGCCTGGTGGCGCATCAGAACCTGGTGTATGGCCTCGAGCCACAGGCCCGCGGCCGCCTGAACGCTCTGCTGTTTACCGTGGTCTTCATTGGGATGTCGCTGGGGTCGGTGCTGGGCAGCAAGCTTTACGTACTGGCCGGCTGGAACGGGGTGGTTACCCTGGCGGTGGTCAGCGGGGCGATTGCCCTGGCGATCCGCTTGCTGGAGAATGCCCGTATCGTTGCAGCCGAACGCCGCGCATCATAAAAAAAACCCGCTTCGCCTGAGGCGAAGCGGGTTCATCAATTCCCATTCAAGCGATTACGCTGTACGACGGGCAAACTCTTTCACGCGGAAGCCCAGCAGCAGCAGTGTGGCGAAATAGGCCACCACTCCGGCGATCACCACCACCAGCAGACGCATCAGACGGAACGGCATCGTCCCCAGCGACCACTCCGGCATGAGATGCATGACGCCCAGCAGCGCCGCGGCCATGACCAGCACCGCAGCAATCAGACGCAGCAGGAAGGCCAGCCAGCCCGGTTGAGGGGTGAAAATTTTCTGTTTACGCAACTGCCAGTAAAGCAGCGCAGCGTTCAGGCAGGCCGCCAGACCGATGGACAGCGACAGACCCGCATGCTTCAGCGGGCCGATAAACGCCAGGTTCATCACCTGGGTCATAATCAGGGTGACAATGGCAATCTTGACCGGGGTCTTGATGTCCTGACGGGAATAGAAACCCGGCGCCAGCACCTTCACCACGATAAGCCCCATGAGCCCCACGGAATAAGCCACCAGCGCGCGCTGGGTCATCGCCGCATCAAAGGCGCTAAATTTGCCGTACTGGAACAGGGCCACGGTCAGCGGTTTAGCGAGGATCCCCAGCGCCACCGCGCTCGGCAGCGCCAGCAGGAAGCAGAGACGCAGCCCCCAGTCCATCAGCCGGCAATACTCGTCATGATTACCGCTGGCGAAGCTTTTTGACAGCGAGGGCAGCAGGATAGTGCCGAGCGCCACCCCCAGAACACCGGACGGAAACTCCATCAGGCGGTCAGCATAGTACATCCACGACACCGATCCCGACACGAGAAACGAAGCGAAGATGGTATTGATGATAAGGGAGATCTGGCTTACCGACACGCCGAGGATCGCCGGGCCCATCTGCTTCACCACCCGCATCGCGCCGGCATCTTTCAGATTGATGCGCGGCAGGACCAGCATGCCAATCTTCTTCAGGTGCGGCAGCTGGTAGGCCAGCTGCAGCACGCCGCCGATAGTGACAGCCCAGGCCAGCGCCAGCACCGGCGGATGGAAGTACGGCGCGGCAAACAGCGCAAAGCCAATCATGCTGACGTTAAGGAACGTCGGCGCAAAGGCCGGCACCGAGAAGCGGTTCCAGGTATTGAGGATCGCCCCCACCAGCGAGGCCAGGGAGATCAGCAAAATATAGGGGAAGGTAATGCGCAGCAATTGGGTGGTCAGCGCAAATTTATCGGCGGTATCAGCAAACCCGGGGGCGGTGATGGTGATCACCCACGGCGCCGCCAGCATCCCGATAACGGTGACGATCGCCAGGGCCAGGGTCAGCAATCCGGAGACATACGAGACAAACACCCGGGTGGCATCTTCGCCCTGTTTGCTTTTATATTCGGCAAGGATCGGCACAAACGCCTGCGAGAAGGCGCCTTCGGCAAAAATACGCCGCAGCAGATTAGGCAGTTTGAAGGCGACGAAAAAGGCGTCGGTCGCCATCCCGGCGCCAAAAATGCGCGCCACAATCGCATCGCGGGCAAAGCCCAGCACGCGCGAAAACATGGTCATCGAACTGACGGCCGCCAGTGATTTTAAAAGGTTCATTACGCTGTTATTCCAAACCCTGGAGTAAAACGCCCGCAAATGCGGGCGCTGGAAAGTGGCGATAGTCTACCGGGTTCAACATGAATTACTACTGTCAGTTGTTACAACGGATTATTCGCTAATGGCGTCGCGCCAGAGTTTGTCGACCACCCGCTGAGCCAGCAGCGCCTGTTCGCCTGCAGTTTCAGGAACGGTCTGATTTTGCACGCATTCGATAAAATGGCGCGCGCAGCCGACAAAGCCGCGCTGCTCCAGGGTGGTTTGCCAGCCGGCGACCGGGCGCTGGACCACGCCGTGACCGCACTCTTCCTGCCATTCGCGCATCTCGCTGACGGCATATAGCCCGCCATCCGTCACCGCCTGCACCCACTCGCGCTGGCTGCCTGCGCGGCGGTGCATGCTGGTGGTGACCTGCAGCCGGGGCGAACTGAACTGGTGTTCGGCATAGAGCATCTCGCCCTGCGGAGTGATCTGTAGCGCGCCACCGCGCAGACGCGCCTGACCGTCGGCCAGCCATAGCGCGGTATCCACCACGTGCAGATAGTCATCAAGCAGGGTAAAGCGCAGATCGTTGCCCACGCTATCGCTGCGGTGCTTATCCATCCGCAGCGAGGCCGCCTCGCCCAGCCGTCCCTTCAGCTCCCGATAGAGCGGCGCGAAGCGGCGATTGAAACCGACCATCAGCGTCAGACGCCGCCGCGCCGCCAGCTCGACCAGCATCTCCGCCTCACTCAGCTTGTCCGCCAGCGGTTTGTCCACGCAAACATGAACCCCGGCATTCAGCAAATGATTCACCACTTCATAATGTGAAGCCGTCGACGTATGGACAAAAACCGCATCGCACTGCGCCGCCAGAGCATCCAGTGATTCAGCGTAGGGGATCCGCCAGGTTTCGCAGACCCGCAGCGCCTTCTCTTTTCCCGGCGACCAGGCCGCCTGCAGCGTCCAGCTTTCCGCCGCCCCCAGCACCGGCAGCCACGCTTTCTGCGCAATGCCGCCTAAGCCAACCACTCCGATGCGCAATCTTGTCCCCACGTTTTAGTCCCCCAGATGGTGTAACAGCGAATCGAGGCGCGCTTTCAGCTCCGCCACCTCGCCTTCCAGCGCTTCAACCCTGGCTCGCAGATCGTCATCCTCTTCCAGCGGCGCGAGTGCTTCCACCGTCGTGATCAGCGTATCCATCTCGTCGCAAAACAGATGCATATAGCGGCTTTCCCGTTTTCCCGGCTCCCGGGGCAGACGGGCGACGAAGGGACCATCTTCGCGGGTCGCCAGCCCTTCCAGCACGCTTTCCACTTCCGCCATATCGCTGAACTCATGCATCCGCTGCGCCCGACTGCGTAATTCACCCGGCGTCTGGGCGCCGCGCAGCAGCAGCGTCGTCACCACCGCCACCTCGCCGGCGCTGAGCTTCAGATCGCCAAATTCGGAGTTGCAAAAGCGCTGCTCATACTTGGTTACCCGATTGCCGAATCCGTTGACCGTGCGCAGATAGTGGCGTTTCACCAGGGTATCCAGCAGCGTCTGGACCTCGCCTTCGCTCAGCGACATCACCGGCTCGCGGTTGGTTTTCTGATTGCAGGCGGTCACGACGGCGTTCACCGACAGCGGATACTGCTCGGGCGTGGTGACCTGCTTTTCCAGCAGACAGCCAATGACGCGCGCTTCATGCGCGGTTAACTGATATTTCATCCTCTCTCCTTAACGTCCCGCTGACCAGTCCGGCGTCGTTAGCGCCGTCAATACATGGTCACGCCACTGCCCGTCGATCAGCAGGTAATCTTTGGCGTAACCCTCTTTTTCAAACCCCAACCGCGCCAGCAGCGCGCCGCTGCGCTGATTATGCGGCATATAGTTGGCCATAATGCGATGAATATGCTGCGTACGCTGCATATAGCGAATCGCTGACGTCAGCGCTTCAAACATCAGCCCCTGCCCCTGCCACTTCTCGCCAATAGAGTAGCCGAGATAGCAGGCATGGAATGATCCACGCACCACGTTGGAAAAGTTCGCCACGCCGACGATCTCCTTTTCCTCCGGATCGAGCAGCGCGAAATAAAAAGCAGACCCCTGTTTATGAAACTCGGCGATCATCGACAGACGCGCCTGCCATCCGGAAGGATAGCAGTGGCTGTCGTCACGAACCGGCTCCCAGGGTTTTAAGAACGCCTTATTCTCGGCGTAATAATCGGCCAGACGCCAGGCGTCACGATCGTGAACCAGGCGCACCACCAGCCGGTCCGTCGTCAAACGCACCTTCGGCACGTTACTGCGATAGCCAAACATTTCCTTTTCAGTCCCCCTGACTTCATTCTTGCTGCCTTCACTATACCTGTCCTGCGCGACGGTGTGAAAACAGCAACATACCATTTTCTGCGCCATCTCCTCTTTTCGATGAATAGCCTCAATCGAACTTGCATTTTGATAAAAAAATATTGTCGCAAGGGCGCTGGGAAAAGCAGCAGATTGCCCGCAGAATATCCACGCTTATCTCTATTTTTCCCTGGAGGGGAAATGTCCCGCGTCTCGCAGGCAAGGAGCCTGGGTAAATATTTCCTGTTAGTCGATAACATGCTGGTCGTGTTGGGCTTTTTTGTCGTCTTCCCGCTGATTTCCATCCGCTTTGTCGATCAGATGGGCTGGGCGGCGCTGATGGTCGGCATCGCACTCGGCCTGCGCCAGTTGGTGCAGCAGGGATTAGGTATCTTTGGCGGCGCTATCGCCGACCGCTTCGGCGCCAAACCGATGATCGTCACCGGTATGCTGATGCGCGCCGGCGGCTTCGCGGCGATGGCCGTCGCCCATGAGCCGTGGGTGCTGTGGTTCTCGTGCATACTTTCCGGGCTCGGCGGCACGCTGTTCGATCCGCCGCGGGCGGCGCTGGTGGTTAAGCTGGTGCGCCCGCATCAGCGCGGCCGCTTTTTCTCCATCCTGATGATGCAGGATAGCGCCGGCGCGGTGATTGGCGCGCTGCTGGGCAGCTGGCTGCTGCAGTATGATTTCCGCCTGGTGTGCAGCGCCGGCGCCGCGCTGTTTATCGCCTGCGCGGCATTTAACGCCTGGTATCTGCCGGCATGGAAGCTCTCGACGGTGAAAACGCCGATCCGCGAGGGGCTGGGCCGGGTGCTGCGGGACAAGCGCTTCGTCACCTATGTCCTGACGCTGACGGGCTATTACATGCTGGCGGTGCAGGTGATGCTGATGCTGCCGATCATGGTGAATGACATCGCCGGCTCGCCGGCCGCCGTGAAGTGGATGTACGCCATCGAAGCCACCATTTCGCTGACCCTGCTCTATCCCATTGCCCGCTGGAGCGAAAAACGTTTTCGCCTTGAGCACCGGCTGATGGCCGGTCTGCTGGTGATGACTCTGGCCATGCTCCCCATCGGCATGACCAGCAGTTTGCAACAGCTGTTTACCCTGATCTGCCTGTTTTACATCGGCTCCATCATTGCCGAACCCGCCCGGGAGACGCTGGGCGCCTCGCTGGCGGACGCCCGGGCGCGCGGCAGCTATATGGGCTTCAGCCGCCTGGGGCTCGCCTTTGGCGGCGCGCTGGGATATGCGGGCGGCGGCTGGCTGTTTGATGCCGGTAAGGCCGCGGGTCAGCCCGAGCTGCCGTGGCTGATGCTCGGGGCCATCGGGGTTATCACCTTCCTGGCGCTGTGGTGGCAGTTTAGTCCGAAACGCTCTACCTCCGGCATGCTGGAGCCGCGGACCTGATGCGCGCGGCGGCGGTTTCTCCCGCTTTCAGCCTATTCTGCTGGTATCGAGGGTGCTGACAGGTCATGATGCTTTGTGTCAGGATGAATGAAGATATGAGCCAGAGGACCCCCATGAAAAAGATTTTGATCGCCGCCGCGCTGATTGTCAGCGGCCTGCTGAGCGGCTGTAATCAGCTGACCCAATACACGGTAAGCGAGCAGGAGATTAACCAGGCCCTGCAGAAGCGAAACCATTTTGCCAAAGATATTGGTCTGAAAGGCGTTGCCGACGCCCATATCGAACTGCAGAACCTCACCAGCGCCATCGGGCGCGAGGAGCCGGGCAAAGTCACGCTGACCGGGATCGCTAACGTCGACCTGAACTCCCTGTTCGGTACGCAGAAAGCGACGATCGATCTGAAGCTCAAAGCGCTGCCAACCTTTGACAGAGAGAAAGGCGCCATCTTCCTGCAGGAAATGGAGGTGGTGGATGCCAAAGTGGCGCCCGAGAAGCTGCAGTCGGTCATTCAGGCCCTGCTCCCCTATCTGAATCAGTCGCTGCGCAGTTACTTCAGCCAGCAGCCTGCCTATGTCCTGCGTGAGGACGCCAGCACCGGTGAAGCGCTGGCGAAGAAATACGCCAAAGGCATAGAGGTGAAGCCGGGCGAGATTGTCATCCCCTTTACCAATTAATCTCCAGGGCGCCGCGGCGCCCTCAATTTTTTACGGAAATGAGTGCAAAGGAAAACGTTTACGCTTATCCTTAGTGCCCGGCAAAAAACAGCCCTGATGACTGAACCTATTAGCCGGAGCCTTCCATGACAGCACAATCCCAGGTATTGAAAATCCGCCGCCCAGACGACTGGCATATCCATCTGCGTGATGACGATATGCTGAAAACCGTCGTGCCTTATACCAGTGAGTTTTATGGCCGGGCGATCGTGATGCCGAATCTGGTGCCGCCTGTCACCACCGTCGCGGCGGCTATCGCCTATCGCCAGCGCATTATGGACGCCGTCCCGGCCGGGCACGATTTTACCCCGCTGATGACCTGCTATCTGACAGACTCCCTCGACCCGGCTGAGCTGGAGCGCGGCTTTAACGAAGGCGTGTTCACCGCCGCCAAGCTTTACCCGGCCAATGCCACCACCAACTCCAGCCACGGCGTCACCAGCACCGACGCTATTATGCCGGTGCTGGAGCGGATGGAAAAACTGGGGATGCCGCTGCTGGTACATGGCGAAGTCACCCATGCCGAGATTGATATTTTCGACCGCGAAGCGCGCTTTATTGAAACCGTGATGGAGCCGCTGCGCCAGCGCCTGCCCGGCCTGAAGGTGGTCTTTGAGCATATCACCACCAAAGATGCCGCCGAGTATGTGCGTGACGGCAATGAACTGCTGGCGGCCACTATCACCCCGCAGCATCTGATGTTCAACCGTAACCATATGCTGGTCGGCGGTATTCGTCCTCACTTGTACTGCCTGCCGGTACTCAAACGCAATATTCATCAGCAGGCACTGCGCGAACTGGTCGCCAGCGGCTTTAGCCGCGTCTTCCTTGGCACCGACTCCGCGCCGCATGCCCGCCATCGTAAGGAAGCCAGCTGCGGCTGCGCCGGCTGCTTCAACGCCCCGACCGCCCTCGGCAGCTACGCCACCGTATTTGAAGAAATGAACGCTCTGCAGCACTTTGAGGCCTTCTGCTCGCTGAACGGCCCGCGCTTTTACGGTCTGCCGGTCAATGAAAGCTATGTTGAACTGGTGCGTGAAGAGACGACCGTCGTCGACAGTATTGCGTTGCCCAATGACACCCTGGTGCCGTTCCTGGCAGGTGAAACCGTCCGCTGGACCATGAAGCGATAAAAAACGCGGCCCCCTGTTGTCAATGCTCACCAGATACTGTATAAATAACCAGTATCAAACACAGGGGGCAATTATGCGCATTGAAGTCTCTATCGCCAAAACGACCGCCTTACCCAACGGCGCGCTGGAAGCGCTGAATAACGAACTCTCTCGCCGTATCGCCGAACAGTTCCCGGCCATCGACAGCCAGGTGAGCGTCCGCTACGCCACGGGCAATCAGCTCTCGGTGTTCGGCGGCCTGAAAGAAGACAAAGACCGGATAAGCGAAATCCTGCAAGAAACCTGGGAAAGCGCGGACGACTGGTTTGTCCACGACCTCTCCTGAAGCATGGCGGGATCCAGTTACTCTGGTTTGCTCCCTCATTGTGCTTTTCTTTGCCGGGTCGCCCCGGCTTTTTTATCCTCTTCTCATGTTCAGAATATTCCTGATTATTCTGCTTAATATCGACTAAAATGGCCGTTTTGCACGCTTATCTTGAGTAAAAAAGCGGCAAAACAAGAAAATCATGCTGCCTTTCATTTAATTTCTCGAGTTTATTCTTGATCCCTGATATAATTAACTTGCTTCAAAAAACATGCATTAAACCTCGAGAATTGTTGTCTTTTAACATATGAATAAGGGGTTATGATGGAAAAAAATAATGAAGTCATTCAGACCCATCCCCTCGTTGGATGGGACATCAGCACCGTTGATAGCTACGATGCGCTGATGTTGCGCCTGCACTACCAGAACCCCGCTCAAGAAAACAGTCATGATGCTGAGATAGGCCAGACGCTATGGCTAACGACGGACGTCGCACGTCAGTTTATTTCAATCCTGGAAGCAGGCATTGCAAAAATTGAATCTGGCGAATACCAGGAAAACGAGTACCGCAGACATTAACGCGGCCCTCGGAATGACTTAACAATAAGCTTAACAGGCACCTGCGGGTGCCTGAATTATTTTCGGGCTTGTATAAGCACAGGGAGTTAATTACCCTGCTAACAAGGCAATTACCCGGAACTCACCATGCAATACGATCTTATCATTATCGGCAGCGGCTCCGTCGGCGCCGCCGCTGGCTATTATGCGCGTCGTGCCGGACTCAATGTTCTGATGACCGATGCCCATCAGCCTCCTCACCAGGAAGGCAGCCATCACGGCAGCAGCCGTCTTATCCGTCACGCCTATGGTGAAGGTGAAAAATATGTTCCGCTGGTGCTGCGCGCCCAGCAGCTGTGGGATGAACTGGCCGAGATCAGTGGCGAAGCCGTGTTTGAACGCACCGGCGTCATAAACCTCGGCCCCGCCAGCTCCCCTTTCCTCGCCAACGTTGCCGCCAGCGCCCGTGCGTTCCAGCTTGAGGTGGAAGAGCTGGATGCCCAGGCCGTGATGCAGCGCTGGCCGGAGATACGCCTCCCCGATGACTATCGGGCGATTTTTGAACCCGCTTCCGGCGTACTGCGCAGCGAACTGGCCGTGGAAACCTGGATCCGTCTGGCGCGGGAAGCGGGCTGCGCGCAGCTATTCAACTGCCCGGTCTCGGCTATTCATCACCATGCAGATGGGGTCACCATCGATACTATCGACGGTGAATATCACGGTAAAAAGCTGCTGGTCAGCGCCGGGACCTGGGTCACCCGCCTGCTTCCGGACCTCCCCATCCAGCCGGTACGCAAGGTGTTCGCCTGGTACCAGGCCGATGGCCGTTACAGCAGCAAGAATCACTTCCCGGCCTTCACCGGCGAGTTGCCCAACGGCGATCAATACTACGGTTTCCCGGCGGAAGATAACGAGCTGAAGATTGGCAAGCATAACGGCGGTCAGCCGATCTCCATGCCGCAGGAGCGAGTGGCGTTTGGCGCTGTCGCCAGCGATGGCTCCGAATCGTTTCCGTTTTTGCGTAACGTCCTGCCCGGGATCGGCGGCTGCCTGCACGGCGCCTCCTGTACCTACGATAATACCGTCGATGAAGACTTTATTATCGATACGTTACCCGGCAGACCAGACACGCTGCTCATCACCGGTCTGAGCGGGCACGGCTTTAAGTTTGCCCCGGTACTGGGGGAAATTGCCAGTCAGTTTGCTCAGGGCGAAGCTTCGAGCTTCAACCTGGCGCCCTTCTCGCTGGCGCGCTTTAACGCGTAATGGAATGCGGCACTTTTGCCGTCGGGCAAAAAAAACGGCCTCTGTCGAGGCCGTTAGTGATTGAGAGCGGTTATGCGTCGCCTGTTTAATTTGCTGGTCAATAACGTCCGCGAGCACTTTATGATCTACCTTGCGCTCTGGCTGCTGCTGGCGATCATCGATCTTGTCTGGTTATGGTTTTTCTGACGGCTCAGGATCGAGGATCCCGAGTTTGGTGTTCAGCCGGCCACGGGATTTGTTAAAGATTTTATTGCCGTTTTCACGCCCGGCGCGCAGCTGACGCTGCTCCTCTTCCGGCAGCTTATGCTCTTCCATGCAGGCTTCGCTACAGCAGCCGGCAAATTTCTCGGCACAGCTCGGGCACTGGATAAACAACAGATGGCAGCCATCATTCAGGCAGTTGGTATGGGTGTCGCACGGCGCGCCGCACTGATGACAGTGCGCGATAACGTCATTGGAGATCCGCTCGCCCATCCGTTCATCAAAGACAAAGTTTTTGCCAATGAAACGCACCGGCAGCCCCTGCTCACGGGCGCGGCGGGCGTACTCAATGATGCCACCCTCGATGTGCCAGACCTTATTGAAGCCGTTATGCTTCATCCAGGCGCTGGCTTTTTCACAGCGAATACCACCGGTGCAATACATGACAATTTTCTTGTCTTTATGGTCCTGCATCATTTCAACGGCTTTCGGCAACTGGTCGCGGAAGGTATCCGCCGGGATCTCCAGCGCGTTTTCGAAATGGCCCACCTCATATTCATAGTGGTTGCGCATATCGATAAACACGGCATCCGGATCGTCAAGCATCGCGTTGACCTCCGCCGCCTTGAGATAGTCTCCAACGTTGGAGGCGTCGAAAGAGGGATCGTCGATGCCGTCGGCAACGATGCGGTCGCGCACTTTCAGACGTAGCACCCAGAACGATTTACCGTCGTCCTCGAGAGCGATATTGAAACGCAGCCCCGCCAGCGCCGGATCGAAGCCATTGAGAAACTCACGCAGGGCTTCAACGTTGCTTTCCGGCACGCTGATTTGCGCGTTGATCCCTTCCCGGGCCAGATAGATGCGGCCAAAGACTTTCAACTGGGTTAAGGCAACCCACAGCGCATCGCGGGTCGCTTGCGGATCGACAATGGTGAAATATTTATAGAATGAGATCGTCGTGCGCGGCTCGGTTTCAGCCAGCATTTGCGCCTTTAACGTCTCATTTGAAATGCGGTTGTGTAACACTGGCATGGTGTACCTGCTCGACATAGAAATGAGGAAATAAACGGCGGGCATGATATAGCAAAGCTTATTAATTTACATCCCTACATTTTACGCTACATTTTTCTCACCGGTCGCCCCCCACTTAACAAAACGATGTGGCTGTCGCCGCCTTTGGCTGGCCGGTAAAAAAATGCGATAATATAAGATGTTGCTCACTGATACGGGTATGAAATGACTCATTTGCCTAAATTTTCTCCGGCGCTGCTGCATCCGCGCTATTGGCTGCTGTGGCTGGGTATCGGCCTGCTGTGGCTGGTTGTCCAACTGCCCTACCCGCTGATCTACCGCCTCGGGAACGCCATCGGCCGGCTGGCCATGCGATTTATGAAGCGCCGGGCGAAGATCGCCTATCGCAACCTTGAGCTCTGCTTCCCCGAGAAAAGCGAGCAGGAACGTCACCGGATGGTGGTGATGAACTTTGAATCGGTGGGTATGGGGCTGATGGAGACCGGTATGGCCTGGTTCTGGCCGGTTCGCCGTATCGCCCGCTGGACCGACACCATCGGCTTTGAGCATATTCGCGATGTGCAGGCGCAGCAGCGCGGCATTCTGCTGATCGGCATTCATTTCCTGACACTGGAAATGGGCGCGCGGATGTTCGGTATGAACGAGCCGGGGATTGGCGTCTATCGTCCCAACGATAACCCGGTCATCGACTGGCTGCAGACCTGGGGCCGACTGCGCTCCAACAAGGACATGATCGACCGCAAGGATCTGAAAGGTATGATCCGCGCGCTGAAAAAAGGCGACGTGGTGTGGTACGCGCCAGATCATGATTACGGCCCGACCGCCAGCGTCTTCGCCCCACTGTTTGCCGTAGACCAGGCGGCGACCACCTCCGGCACCTGGATGCTGGCGAAAATGTCCAAAGCCTGCATCGTGCCCTTTGTTCCACGCCGTAAACCGGACGGTAAAGGTTATGAACTGATTATCCTGCCGCCAGAGTGCTCCCCGCCGCTGGACGACGCGGAAACCACCGCTGCGTGGATGAATAAGATCGTAGAGCAGTGCATTATGATGGCCCCGGAACAATATATGTGGCTCCATCGCCGCTTTAAAACCCGTCCCGAGGGGATGCCCTCCCGCTACTGAACCTCTTTCCCGGCCGCGCGCCTCCCGGCCGGGAATCCTCAGCGCTCAGGCTTTACGCTCTGCTTTAGCTTTAAAAGCTCTCCTCCATTGCGGCATTTATTTCCCAGGCGCATAATTAGCAGGCTCATATTTTCTCTTAATTTGACCTGCCGCGCAGGCCAGTGGAACCCTATGTCGTCTGCTGATACCCCCATTAACTGGAAACGAAACCTGACCGTCACCTGGCTTGGCTGCTTTTTAACCGGCGCCGCCTTCAGCCTGGTCATGCCCTTTCTGCCGCTCTACGTCGAACAACTCGGCGTCACCGGGCATAGCGCCCTCAACATGTGGTCCGGGCTGGTCTTTAGCATCACTTTTCTCTTCTCCGCCATCGCCTCGCCGTTCTGGGGCGGACTTGCTGACCGCAAGGGACGTAAAATCATGCTGCTGCGTTCAGCCCTCGGGATGGCCATCGTCATGATGTTGATGGGGATGGCGCAGGATATCTGGCAGTTTCTGCTACTGCGCGCGCTGCTCGGCCTGCTGGGCGGCTTTATTCCCAATGCCAACGCCCTGATTGCCACCCAGATCCCGCGCCATAAAAGCGGCTGGGCGCTGGGCACGCTGTCAACCGGCGCGGTAAGCGGCGCCCTGCTCGGCCCGCTGGCGGGAGGCTTCCTGGCCGACCACTGGGGCCTGCGTACTGTCTTCTTTATGACCGCGGCGGTGCTGTTTATCTGCTTCCTGTTTACCCTGTTTTTAATCCGTGAAAATTTTGTCCCGATCGCCAAAAAAGAGATGCTCAGCGCGAAGGCGGTGCTCTCCTCGCTGCAGAATCCGAAACTGGTGCTCAGCCTGTTTGTCACCTCGCTGATAATCCAGGTCGCTACCGGCTCCATTGCGCCGATCCTGACGCTTTACGTGCGCGATCTGGCGGGTAACGTCAGCAATATCGCCTTTATCAGCGGGATGATCGCCTCGGTGCCGGGCATTGCCGCCCTGATGAGCGCCCCTCGTCTGGGCAAACTGGGGGATCGTATCGGACCGGAAAAAATCCTCATCGTGGCGCTGATTATCTCGGTGCTGTTGCTGATCCCGATGTCGTTCGTCCAGACCCCGCTGCAGTTAGGTATCCTGCGATTCCTGCTCGGCGCCGCGGACGGCGCGCTGCTGCCGGCGGTGCAAACCCTGCTGGTGTATAACTCCACCAGCCAGATCTCCGGGCGGATCTTCAGCTATAACCAGTCATTTCGTGATATTGGCAACGTCACCGGCCCCCTGATCGGCGCCTCGGTTTCCGCCAACTACGGCTTTCGCGCCGTCTTCCTTGTCACCGCAGGAGTGGTGTTGTTTAACGCGATCTATTCGACCCTCAGCCTGCGCCGGCCAGCCGCGGACGCCTCGCAGCCCGACCGCCATTCACTAAATTAACGTCCAGAGGGGCTCAGCCCCTTGACGCCTTGCCTGGCGCCTTCTATAGATTGAATCGTGTTCAATTCATATTCTTCTCAGGAGATTCGCTATGCCAAAGGATTCGATGTTCTATGCTACGCTCGAAGAAGCTATTGATGCAGCACGTGAAGAATTTCTCGCCAACAACCCTGACAGCGATGAAGAGAGCGCTAACGTTGAGCAGCTCAATATTCAAAAGTATGTGCTGCAGGATGGCGATATCGCCTGGCAGGCCGAATTTTTTGCTGACGAAGAGGAACAAGGCGAATGCTTACCGATGCTCAGCGGCGAAGCCGCGCAGAGCGTCTTCGATGGGGATTATGATGAGATAGAGCTGCGTCAGGAGTGGCTGGAGGAAAATACGCTTCATGAGTGGGATGAAGGTGAATTCCAGCTCGAGCCCTCGCTGGACACCGAAGAGGGACAGACGGCGGCCGACGAGTGGGACGAGCGTTAATCAGTTATAGGGCCCGTGGCTGGCGTCCAGCGGCAGCAGCAGCGTATCGAAGACCAGCGAGAACGGCAGGTCCAGAATGGTGAGATAGCGCCATCCTGAATCGCGAACGTCCCACTGCACGCCCGGGTAATATTGATTGCCATGCCCCTGCCCGGGCACCGTCCGGCTAATAATGCTGCCGCAGCCGCTAAGCAGCAGCGCCATGGCAATGATAGGTAGTATTCGCATCCACAACCTCGTGTTTCAGATAAAAAAATACCGGCATCGCTGCCGGTATTTTCCTTAACGTACGGCTTATTTCGTTTTCAGCGCCAGCGGGTTAAGCGCCAGCTGCTGATAGGCGTTCACCCACGAGGAGTATTTCTCCGGCGCGGCCCATACGCGATAGTGCAGACGCGACATGGTTACCGGGTCGCTCAACAGCACCAGTCGACGATCGCGGTTCAGCTTATCCGGCGTTTCATTCAGCGCCTGCTCGACATGGCGCTCGCGGGCGATCTCCAGGATATGACCCTGACGGTGGCGCGCGGTGGCCATCGCGGTCGCGAGGGCATTAAACGACGGGTTAAACACCGCGTGCATAAAGCCATCGTCCAGCGAACGCTGACGGTTCTGCGTCAGGTACGCATCGGTATCCTTGAGCACCTGCGGCGGCGAATACTCTTCCGGGATCAGGAACAGCTTCCAGCGCTTGGTACGCAGGCCCACGGTCGCCCGGCTGGAGATCGCCGACACGAACGGCGACAGGATCAGCGATACGACAATCGGCGCCAGCCAGAACAGGAAGCGCAGATCCAGCCATGCCATGCCGACCGCCCATACCAGCCCCAGCAGCAGCTGCGAGCCGTGACGCATAAAGGCTTCTCCCCACGGTGTGGAGTCATCATCACGCTGCGGCGAATTCCACACCACTTCCCAGCCGAGGAAAGCGCTGACCACGAAGACGGTGTGGAACAGCATGCGCACCGGCGCCAGCAGGACCGAGAACAGGACCTCCAGCAGCAGGGAAAGCGTCACGCGGATAAATCCACCGTACTCCTTCGGCCCCTTACACCATACCAGGATGATACTCAACAGCTTCGGCAGGAACAGCAGCACCATGGTCGAGGCGAACAGCGCAATAGCCAGCTCCGGACGCCACTGCGGCCACACCGGGAACAGCTGACGCGGCTGCAGGAAGTACTGCGGCTCGGTCAGGGCATGCACCACCTGCAGCGCTGTCGACAGGGCAAGGAACATAAACCACAGCGGCGCCGACAGGTAGGACATCACGCCGGTAAGGAACACCGCCCGGTGCACCGGGTGCATCCCTCTCACGAGGAACAGGCGGAAGTTCATCAGGTTGCCCTGGCACCAGCGGCGGTCGCGTTTCAGCTCGTCCAGCAGGTTCGGCGGCAGCTCTTCATAGGAGCCCGGCAAATCGTAGGCAATCCACACGCCCCAGCCGGCGCGGCGCATCAGCGCGGCTTCAACGAAGTCGTGCGACAGAATCGACCCGGCAAAGTTGCCCTCGCCCGGCAGCGGCGCCAGCGCGCAGTGCTCAATGAACGGCTTCACGCGGATGATGGCGTTGTGTCCCCAGTAGTGGGACTCCCCCAGCTGCCAGAAGTGCAGACCCGCCGTAAACAACGGACCATACACCCGGGTGGCAAACTGCTGGCAACGCGCATACAGCGTGTCCATGCCCGAGGCGCGCGGGGATGACTGGATGATCCCGGCGTTCGGGTTCGCTTCCATCAGGCGCACCAGGCTGCTCAGACACTCTCCGGTCATCACCGAGTCAGCATCCAGCACCACCATGTAGCTATACTGGCTGCCCCAGCGGCGGCAGAAATCATCGATGTTGCCGCTCTTACGCTTCACGCGACGACGACGACGACGGTAGAAGATCTGCCCTTCGCCCTGTACTTCGGCAATCAGCTCCATCCACGCCTTTTGCTCAGCGACACAGATATCGGGGTTATAGCTGTCGCTGAGGATATAGACGTCGAAATGAGCGGCGTTGCCGGTGGCTTTCACCGACTCCCAGGTCGCTCGCAGCCCGGCGAACACGCGGTCAACGTCTTCGTTACAGATCGGCATAATAAGCGCCGTACGGTGCGCCGGGTTCAACGGTTCGTCACCGACCGTCGAGGCGGAAATACTGTACTTATCGCGACCGATCAACAGCTGCAGGAAGCCCATTAACGCGGTCCAGAAGCCGGCGGAAACCCAGCAGAACAGCACCGCGAAGAGGATCAGAATGCCGCTCTGCAAAACGTACGGCAGCAGCTGCATGAACGAAACCCACAGGTTCTGCCCCACCATATCGGCCGGGTTGATCAGCGCCCAGCCCTGATAAGGCAGAATGGTTTTCATGTACCAGGTCGCCACCACGGTCTGCGACAGCGTCAGCAGCAGCAGGATGTAGCGACGAATGGTACCGACGGTACGCCATTTTTGCTCGCTCTCGCGCTCTTCTTGCGTCAGGCGGGAGAGATAGCGCGGCGTGACATCGCGTCCGCGCAGACGGTCCCAGAAGCGGCCAACCGGGTTGGTACGCCACGGGTCAGGGATCATCGAGGAGCGCTTGGCTTTCGGCATCGCATGCAGCTGGGTGCGGCCTTCATCATCCTTCACCAGCTGATCGCCAGACAGCGAATCCGGCCAGCTGTGCGCCAGCCGCGCCTTGACCGACCCCAGCGGGGAGTCGTCTTCGCGGGCGAAGGTCTGATGTTCGTCATCCAGGGCCTGATGAACGGCCTGCAGGCTGGTGTCCGGCAGCGCCGATTTCTCGGCGTCCGACAGCGGCAATGCGTCAATGTACTTCGTTATCTTATTCATTGGCAGGCAGCTGATAGCTCCAGGTTTCGCTCAACGTGTCATCGCCGTTAACCAGTGCGGCGCGCATTTCCGTCGTTTTCTTCGGATCTTTCACCTTCAAACGCAGGATCATTCGCCAGCCTTTGGTCACCGGATTGTAACGCACGGTATTTTCAACGATTTCAGCGTTGTCGCCGGTGCTCGCCTGGGCGGCGACCGGGGTATCCGCCGGCAGTTTTTTCATATCGGCGCCGGTGAAGTCGACAATGAAAGCAATGGTACCGTCCGGCTGGCGGATCAGGTTCGACTGCTTAACATCGCCGGTAGAGCGGCGGGTCTGCATAACGTACGCGTTATCCGGCGCATGCAGCTTGTCTTCATCGCGGCTGAAGGTGATGGTGTACTTGAAGTTCATCTCCTTGCCCGGCTCCGGCAGCTGATCCGGCGTCCAGTAAGTCACGATGTTATCGTTGGTTTCATCGTTGGTCGGGATTTCGACCAGTTCGATTTTCCCTTTGCCCCACTCCCCTTTCGGGGTGATCCAGGCGCTCGGGCGCAGGTCATAACGATCGTCAAGGTCCTCGAAGCGTGAGAACTGACGGCCGCGCTGCAGCAGGCCGAACCCTTGCGGGTTTTCCATCGCATAGCTGCTAACGGCCAGGTGTTTCGGGTTGTTCAGCGGACGCCAGATCCACTCGCCGTTGCCCGCCAGGATCGACAGACCATTGGAGTCGTGCAGCGCCGGACGATAGTTCAGCGCCGGAGAAGGCTGGTTGGAACCAAACAGGAACATACTGGTGAGCGGCGCCACGCCCAGTTTGCCCACTTTGTCACGCAGGTAAACTTTGGACTGGACATCCACCACGGTATCGCGTCCCGGCATGATCACAAAGCGATAAGCGCCGGTTGCCCGCGGCGAATCCAACAGCGCATAGATAGTCAGACGCTTGTCGGTAGCTTTAGGACGCTCGATCCAGAACTCACGAAAACGCGGGAACTCTTCGCCGGAAGGCAGCGCGGTATCGATAGCCAGACCGCGCGCGGACAGACCGTATACCTGACCCTGACCCAGCACGCGGAAGTAGCTGGCACCGAGCATGCTGACGATTTCATCGTTCTTATCTTTGCTGTTGATCGGATACAGTACTTTGAAGCCGGCGAAACCAAGGTCTTTCACCGTGTCTTTATCGTGCTGAACGTTACCAAAGTTAAAATAGTCCGGGCTATATTTAATTTTGCGCACGCTGGTGGCCGTCACTTCATTGATGGTGACCGGCGTGTCGAAGTACATACCCTGATGGTAAAATTCAAGCTTGAATGGGGTTTTCTGGTTATTCCAGTAAGCTTTATCGTGATTAAACTGAATTTGCTGGTAGTCCGCGTATTTCATGTCGCGGAAAGCGGAGGGCAGGTTACTCTTTGGCGCTTCATAGCCTTTCCCGGCTAACGTTTTGGCCTCTTTTGCAACGTCATCAATGCTAAATGCCCATGCAGATGAAGTACACAGGGACAACATTACGGCTGCGCTTAACCAACGCATTTTCATCATCTGTGGTTTATGTTTCATATAAGTAAGCACTTCCCCCTTTGTGTGCTTAAATCGATCCGATCTATTTTAATGGAAACTCAGGCAATCCGACAACATAATCCCTGCTTTGTTCAGCGTAGCGGCGCAGGGAATAAACAGTTCGCAGTCCCGTTTGCACTTTGCGTGCTTATCCTGGAGACAGGTACCCCGAGTTCATGTAGGGTTGCTGATAATGTAAGCGTTATCATCTTGAGTGATAAGACGAATTATCTGAGATTGTCGTGAATCGTATGAATAATACTCCGGTACAGCGTGAATATTTTTTCGACAGCATCCGCGCCTGGCTGATGCTGCTGGGGATCCCTTTTCACATTTCGCTGATTTATTCCAGCCATAGCTGGCATGTCAACAGCGCAGAGCCCTCGTGGTGGCTGACGCTGTTTAATGATTTCATTCATGCCTTCCGCATGCAGGTCTTCTTCGTGATCTCCGGCTATTTCTCCTACATGCTGTTCCTGCGCTACCCGCTGAAAAAGTGGTGGAAAGTGCGCGTCGAACGGGTCGGTATTCCGATGCTGACCGCCATCCCGCTGCTGACGCTGCCGCAGTTTATTATGCTGCAGTACGTCAACGGCAAGGCGGAAAACTGGCACACCCTTTCGGGGTACGACAAATTCAACACCCTGGCGTGGGAGCTCATTTCCCACCTCTGGTTTTTGCTGGTCCTGGTGGTGCTGACCTCGCTGGGGGTGGTGCTGTTTAAATGGCTGACGCGCCGCCCGACTCCGGGCGCTCACGCATTCGGTGACACTGTCACCATGGGCCAGCTGACGATGATTTTCCTCGCGCTGGGGGTGCTTTACGCGCTGATCCGTCGGTCATTATTCGTGATCTACCCGCCCCTGCTGAGCAATGGTCTGTTTAACTTTGTGGTCATGCAGACGCTGTTCTATCTGCCCTTCTTTGTGCTGGGGGCCCAGACCTTTATTAACCCGCGCTTAAAGGCGATGTTCACCACCCCGTCGCCATGGTGTTGCGTGGCGTCACTGCTGGGATTCATCGCTTACCGCCTGAACCAGCAGTATGGATCTGGCGACGGTTGGATGTATGAAACGGAATCGGTGATCACCATGGTGCTGGGGCTGTGGATGGTGAATGTGATCTTCTCGCTCGGCCATCGCCTGCTGAATTTCCAGTCGGCGCGGGTGACCTACTTCGTCAATGCTTCGCTGTTTATTTACCTGGTGCACCATCCGCTGACGCTGCTGTACGGGGCGTGGATCACCCCGGCCATTAAGTCGAATACCTTAGGCTTTATTGGCGGGTTGGTTTTTGTAGTGGGGATTGCCCTGATCCTGTATGAAATTCATCTGCGTATTCCGCTGCTGCGTTTCCTGTTCTCCGGTAAACCCATGAGCAAACCGGCAAAAACCCCGGCCTCGGCCAGCTAACCTTTAGCCTTTGCGGCACGCCAGGCGTGCCGCGCTACGCTTGCTCATCAAACAGCCGGTCGAAGATCATATTATACAGGGCTTCTAAATCCGCTTTATCGACCGGAGTGGAGGCGCTCAGCTCACAACGGTAGGCTGCCCCCTCCGTCAGAACGGCGATGAGCTCTGAAGCAGCATTGCGTCGCGCATCGCCGAGACCGGGATGATAGCGCTGCGACAAACGGCCGCCCTCCTCTTTCAACCTCCGATCGGCCTGCACCAGGATCTCGCGCAAGCGTGGGTTACGCGAGGCTTCGGCGTTAATTTCCATCAACAGATAATTGTCGCTTTTGGTGGCTGCCGAAGTCGGGATCCTGCCGGCCAGCACCGCCGCTTTGCGCGCCAGATTGTGGTTCTCATCGATCATCTCCCCGACCCTGGCGTTGACGATTTCGCTGACAATCGCTTCGATGATCGCTTCCTTGCTGGCAAAAATGCGATACAGCTGACCGACGCTCAGGCCCGCCTCGCGGGCGATATCAGCGACAGAGGCGCCATGCAATCCCTTTGCCGCAAAACATCTTTGCGCAGCGGCAACGATCTCCGCGCGGCGCGCCTGCTGCTTCTGCTGTACTTTTCCTTCCGACACCTGCTCCCTCCTGCAATCCATCATTCCTGTCAATACCGGCGGTTATCATAGCCTATTCTGCGGAATCAGGGGTATGCCGCCAGCAGGCGACGATAGATAGCCGCCGTTTCCTCGTCGAAACAGACGAACAGGACCCGTTCAAGCGGGTTATAGCGGGTGAGAAACGCGGTCACGGTGCGCACGGCGATCGCCGCCGCTTCCTCTTTCGGATAGCCATACACGCCGGTGCTGATCGCCGGAAACGCAATGGAGCGATAATTGTTTGCCGCCGCCAGCTGCAGGCTGTTTTTGTAGGCATCGGCCAGGGTTTGCGCCTCCATGCGGTCGCCGCCGTGCCAGACCGGGCCCACGGTGTGGATCACCGCGCTGGCGGGAAGATCGCCCGCCATCGTGATCACCGCATGACCAGGGGGACATTCGCCCTGCTGCTGCAACACTTGCTTGCAGGCCGCCAGCAGCGCGGGACCGGCCGCCCGGTGGATCGCGCCATCCACCCCGCCGCCGCCCAGCAGCGAGGGGTTTGCCGCATTCACAATCACATCGACATCAAGCGTCGTAATATCGCCGAGAATTACTTCAGGTTGAACAGCCATTTCTCCTCCTGTCGGCATAGCGCGTAGATACGGCTTTCTGCCGATACTAGGGCATACCCGCCCCCGGGAGCAAGATTATCCCGCCGCGCCGGCGACAAGAAGGTAAAAAAAACAGGACCCTGAGGGTCCTGTTGCTATCATCGTCCCGCCGTCAGGCGTTGTCATTGGCGAACGATTTATGCTTATCCGCACGGGCCGCCAGCCACAGGCCACTATTTTTCATGGCATAGCCAAAGACCAGGCCCAGCGCCAGAGAAGGGATAACCAGACGCCAGTCGCCGTCTGCCGCGAAGGTCGCGCAGGCGCCGATAAAGGTGCCGGGGACAAACGACAGCAGCGTCTGTCGCGCCTGGATGCACATCAGAAAGGCCACGACGCCGGTCATCATATAGCTGAGGATCTGCAGCTGCGGGGCCAGCGCGCTACCGTGGATAATCACCAACGCCCAGACCACGCCGCTCATTACCGTACAGGAGGAGATGGCCAGACCTTTCAGACCGCCCTGCGGGCAGGCGAAATAGGCGGTACAGCCGAGAAAACCGGCCCAGCTCAGCAGGCCGAGGGCGACCGCCACCCATCCCCAAATCCCGGAGAGAATGCCCGTCGTTAATGCGATTGCGAAGAGTATGTTCATGGCGCGTATCCTAGCAGATACGCGCCGGAAGAATGCGATCTAAAACACACTATATGAATGAAGCTAATTTCAGTTACATTAAAATAGTGACTTAAATCACATTTTATTGCTCATCTTCTTCCTGAAGCTCGTCCCACATCGCGGCGATGGCGTCGCGGGTCAACGGCGCCATCGTGCGCCAGAACGCTGTGTGCGCATGCGCTTCGACTTTCCCCAGCATTGTCCCGCACCACGGCAGGATATAGTCGGCAAACAGGCGCTCCAGCGTCTCGCTCTGCTCTTCTGTGGCATGATCCTCCAGCCAGGAGGCGGCCAGCAGCAGTGATCCGAGATGATCCGCCGGACCTTCTCCCGTCGGGATGCCATGCTCGCTCAGAAAAGCCCGGACCTCCGCTTCCGAGGAACCCTCCACCCACGCGCTACGGTACGGCGGGACGCTGCAGGCTTCACCGACGAACAGCGCATTATAGTCCGTCGCCAGGGACTGCATTTCACAGCTTTTCTGCAGACGCGCCAGCAGCTCGTCCTGTTCCAGCGGCCAGCTGGCGGCCAGTTTGCCCTCGCGGATCAGGGTAAACAGCGGCACCAGCAGCGGGTCCTGCGGTTGACGGTAATACAGCGAACCCAGCACGCGGCAGAGGATTGAAAACTCGTTCATTCAGTTATTCCAGTTATACAAATTAAAGGTCAGCAAATTCCGGGATCGCCGGCATACCACGCGACTCGAGGAAGTCGAGCAGGCGACGCGGAGAAACGTTGAGGATCCTCTCCTCCGGAAAATCGACAGCATCGAGGATCTTGCGGCATTCGGTAAACTCTCCGAGGGTAAACGCAGTGTGAGAGTCCGAGCCCAGCGCCACCCACCCTCCGGCGTCGCGCACCGCGGCGGCGATGGCCCGGCAGTTATCTTCACTGCCCACGCGCGATGAAACGAAAGAGGAGTTATTGATCTCCAGCGCCACCTGGTAACGGGCCGCCGCTTCGGCAATGGCCGGGATATCCACCGGGAATTTCGGATTACCCGGATGGCTAATCATATGCACTTTACCGCTGGCCATCGCGGCAATCATCGCCTGCGTATGGGTGGCGCTATCCTGCGGCGGAAACACCGGCTCGTGGAATCCGGCGATGATCAGATCGAGCGACGTCAACATCGGCCCGGAACAGTCGATCTCGCCTTCGATATTTTTAATATTCGATTCAATACCGCGCAGGATCCCCACACCGTCCACCAGACGGGGCCAGATGCGCATATTAACGAAATGCCAGTAGTGCGGAGCATCCGCCATGTCCGGGCCGTGATCGGTAATGGCGAAGAGTTTGATCCCTTTACGCTTTGCTTCCGCAATATAATCGTGCAGGGTGCTGTAGGCGTGGGTGCTGGCGACGGTATGCATGTGCAGGTCAACGGGATACATCACATTCTCCTCTTCTGTTTGCCGCAAGAATAGCAGGAATCCGGGCGCTTGATTAGCAAAAACCCCGCCGTGGCGGGGTTTGCTTACCTTAATAACCGCGCTGACGATCGACCTGACCGCTAACCGGTTCCCCTCGCTCCAGGCGGCTAATGGTCCCGGCGATGTAGGCAATGGCCTCCATCGGGCGGGTGACTGCCGCCACGTGGGGAGTCATGGCCACCCGCGGGTGCGCCCAAAGCGGGCTCTCCTGGGGCAACGGTTCGCGACTGAAGACATCGAGCATTGCCCCTTTGAGCTTACCGCTGTTCAGCGCCGCCAGCAGATCTTCTTCAACGACATGCACGCCGCGGGCAAGGTTTAGGACATAGCTCTCATCCGGCAGCTGCGCCAGCAGCGTCTGGTTAATAATGCCGACGGTTTCAGCGGTGTTCGGCAGCAGGTTGATCAGCACGCGGGTCCCCTGCAGGAATGTGCCCAGCTCGGCCTGGCCGGCAAAGCTCTGCACCTGCGGCCAGGCTTTGCGGCTACGGCTCCAGACGCGAAGCGGGAATCCCCAGGGTTGCAGGCTTTCCGCCACCTTCGCCCCCAGCACGCCGGCGCCCATAATCCCGACGGTGAAATCGTCGGCAAGATACTCAGGCAACGGCTGCCAGCGGGACGCCAGCTTCTGCGCCTGATAGTCATCGAACCGGCGGAACCAGTGCAGAACCTGGCTCACCGCATACTCCTGCATCTGTCGTCCCATGCCCGTATCTTCGAGGCGAAACAGCGGGATCGACAGGGGCAACATATCCGGATGATCGCGCAGCTTACTGAGGATCGAATCCACCCCCGCCCCAAGGGCGAACACGGCCTTCAGCGCCCTGCCCTGCAGCATCTCTACCGGTGGATGCCAGACCAGGGCATAGTCCGCCGGCTGGTTATCGCCCGCTTTCCATTCGCGCACTCGCGCGCCGGGTAACTGCTTTTCCAGCTCTCGGATCCAGTATTGGGTATCAAAGGTCGGATGGTAAAAAA
Organism: Klebsiella sp. GG_Kp146; assembly: GCF_040061975.1. Taxonomy (NCBI): domain Bacteria; kingdom Pseudomonadati; phylum Pseudomonadota; class Gammaproteobacteria; order Enterobacterales; family Enterobacteriaceae; genus Klebsiella; species Klebsiella sp. GG_Kp146. The sequence goes on along the minus strand of NZ_JBEAHA010000014.1, from coordinate 323 downwards.
TAATCTCCATAGGGGCTCCTGATAGCAAACGCCCGGGGCAGGTTAATGCTGGCGTCTTATTTTACTCATTGTTTTCTATTGGTTTGCCAGCATAGCAAATTTCCCCTTGTCGCAAAGTGAAAAGGGAGTGGCGACAAAAAAAACGGATTTCGCACGTTTAAGGAGCAAGTTGTTCGAAGTTTGTCTAAACGCGCTGATTTTGCAAAAAGTTGATTGACGGGCGATACGTATTTCCCTACATTAGCGCCCGTTCCCGACAACAACGGGAAAGACAATATGGTGAGGTGTCCGAGTGGCTGAAGGAGCACGCCTGGAAAGTGTGT